>CBDDRR010000083.1:0-31030 GCA_965233095.1 uncultured bacterium | reverse complement strand
CCGTTGTTGATCCCCGCGTCGGCGCCGCTGATCACCGGCCGCCGCGCCGTGGTCTATGTGCAGGTGCCGGATGCGGATCGTCCGACGTTCGAGCCGCGTGACGTCGTGCTCGGACCGCGCACCGGCGACTGGTACATCGTGCAGGAGGGTCTTGCGGAAGGTGAGCTGGTCGTTACCCGCGGCGCCTTCAAGATCGACTCCGAACTGCAGATCCGCGGACGGCCGAGCATGATGCAGCCGGAGGGTGGCGCGCCGCCCGCGCACGATCATGGCAGCTCTGCTGAGCATGCCTCCGGCCAACACGCGGCTGTTGCACCGGCCGCTGCCGAAGTCCAGGCGCCCGAGAGCTTCCGCATCGAGCTCGGGCGACTCGTGCGCGCCCAGTTCGCACTGGTCCGGGCGCTGGCGGAGGACGACCCCGAGGCTGCGCGCACGGCCGCGCAGGCGGTCGACGAGGCACTTCATGCCGTCAACGGCCGCGCACTCGAAAGTGCTGCCAGCCGCGCCGCCTGGAACGAGGCAGCACAGGCCATGCACCAGGGGCTCAGCCAACTTGCGGTCGCCCCGAACCTGGACGGGCAGCGGCAGCACTTCGAGTCTTTCAGTGATGCCCTGACCGCGGCGGTGCAGGCCTTCGGTATCGAAGATGCGGGGCCGGTCTACCGTGCGATGTGCCCGATGGTCCAGGGGCGTGAAGGCTTCTGGCTGCAGGACGAGGAACTCGTCGCCAACCCGTACTACGGTGCTGCCATGCTGCGTTGCGGGGAGATCGTGGAAACGCTCGCCGATGAAGATCCACACGCCGGACACGGATCATGAGCGGCGAGCGCTCCCTCCTCGACGGTGTCATCCGCTTTTTCCTGGAGCAGAAACTCGTCGTCGCCTTGCTGGTGCTGATGCTGACCGGCTGGGGCGTGGCGGTTGCGCCGTTCGATTGGGAGATCGACTGGTTGCCCCGCGACCCGGTGCCGGTCGACGCCATACCGAATCTCGGCGAGAACCAGCAGATCGTGTTCACCGAGTGGTCGGGCCGGTCGCCGCAGGATGTCGAGGACCAGGTGACCTATCCGTTGACCGTTTCGCTGCTTGGCGTGCCGGGTGTTCGCGAGGTGCGCAGCAGTTCGGCATTCGGTTTCTCGATGATATTCCTGATCTTCGACGAGGATACCGAGTTCTACTGGTCGCGCTCACGGATCATCGAGAAACTCAACAGCCTGCCGGCCGGGCTCCTGCCTGACGATGTCACGCCCGCCCTGGGTCCGGATGCCACGGCGCTGGGCCAGGTGTACTGATACACGCTCGAGGGCCGCGATCCCGACGGCAAGCCGGCCGGCGGCTGGGACCTGGATGAACTGCGCAGCGTGCAGGACTGGTACGTGCGCTACGGCCTGCTGGCGGCGGAGGGAATCAGTGAAGTCGCCTCGATCGGCGGCTACGTCCGTGAATACCAGGTCGATGTGAACCCGGACGCACTGCGTGCTCACGGCGTGACACTGCAGCAGGTCTTCGAGGCCGTCCGGAACAGCAACCTGGATGTCGGGGCGCGGGTCGTCGAGATCAATCGCGTCGAGTACCTGGTACGGGGGCTCGGGTTTATCGACAGCCTGTCCGACCTGGAGCAGGCCGTGGTGCGAGTGGGCCCTGAGCACGTGCCGATCCGCGTGAGTGACGTGGCGGTCGTCAGTTTCGGGCCTGCCCAGCGCCGCGGGGCGCTGACCATCGGCGGCGCCGAGGCGGTCGGCGGCGTGGTCATCGTGCGCGAGGGATATAACCCGCTCCGTGCCATCCAGAACGTGAAGGCGAAGGTCGCGGAGATCTCACCGGGACTGCCTGCCAAGGCAGTGATTGACTGGACGAGGGTCGGTCGCAGCGAGGTCAACGCATTCGCCGAGAAGGCGGGCTTCAGGGCATTCGGTCCCGCCGGCCAGGACCAGGCAGGTACAGCGGCAACCGGCTCCGCAGAACTGAACCAGGAGGCCTGGCTCGAGTGGCTGCGCGCGACGTCACGCGCTGGCTGGCCGGACTGGGTGACGCTCAGCCAGCTCGAGGTCGTGTCTTTTTACGATCGCACGGGACTGATTGCTGAGACGCTCGGCACGCTGGACGACGCGCTGTTGCAGCAGGTGCTGGTGACGATCGTCGTCGTGATCATCATGGTTTTGCACCTGCGGACCGCACTGGTGATCAGCGCGGCACTGCCGCTGGCGGTACTCATCGGCTTCATCCTGATGAAGCTGGTCGGCATCGATGCAAACGTGGTGGCGCTGGCAGGGATCGCAATCGCCATCGGCACGATTGTCGACATGAGCGTGATCGTGACCGAAAACGTTCTCAAGCACCTGAAGGAGGCCGAGCCCGACGAACCGCGGCTGGAGGTGGTTTTTCGGGGCACCAGCGAGGTGGGTTCGGCGATCCTGGCGGCGATCAGCACGACCATCATCAGCTTCCTGCCGGTATTCACGATGACCGGCGCGGAAGGCAAGATGTTCATTCCGCTGGCGTTCACCAAGACCTTCGTCCTGCTCGGGGCCATCTTTATTACGCTGACAGTTGTGCCCGCGGCCGCACACCTGTTCATCGCCGGGCGCGACCGCGGCAACTTCTGGCCGGTGCTCCAGCGGGGCCTGCTGTTCGGTCTGGGCGTCGCCGCGATAGTGCTCGTGCTGGCAGGTGTCCTGGCCGGTTGGCCCGCAGTCACCGCCGCCGGGCTTGTACTGTTCGTCGTGGCCGCTTATCGCCTGTGGTCGCCGCGGCTCGACACATGGCTCGGGCCGCGGGCACCGCGGCTTGCCGTGGCGCTGCAGCGAGCGACGGCAACCGTCGCCCGCGGCGGGCCCTGGCTGGCCAGCGTGATCGCTGCGCTCGTGGTCTGGTGGGTGCTCGGCGCCGTGTGGGAGCCCCTCGGACCCGAAGCCGGCGTACTGCGAAATTTCGTGTTCGTCGGCCTGGTGATTGGCGGCACCCTTGGGTTGTTCTGGCTGTTGATGCTGGTGTACGCAACCTTGCTGCGCTGGTGCCTGGACCACAAGCTCCTGTTTCTCAGCCTGCCGGTGCTGCTGGTGCTGACAGGCGGATCGGTCTGGCTGGGCTTCGATCGGGTCTTTGCGTTCATCCCCGCGACAATGCAACGCGTCGGTATCGACGCACAGGCGGTACGCACGAGCGGTCCATGGAGCTGGGCGTCACACCAGTTTCCCGGCCTTGGGCGGGAGTTCATGCCGCCCCTCGACGAGGGCGCATTCCTGTGGATGCCGACCACCATGCCGCACGCATCGATTGGCGAAATCCTCGAAGTCCTCCAGCACCAGGATATGGCGATCCAGTCTGTGCCGGAGGTCGAGCTGGTGGCCGGCAAGCTGGGTCGTGCCGAGACGGCGCTCGACCCTGCGCCGATTTCGATGCTCGAGTCGGTTATTCATTACAAGTCGGAGTACGTCGCCGACGAGTCGGGCCGACGCGTCAACTTCAAGTACGATCGCCGTCGTGGCGAATTCCTGCGCGATCGTGACGGCGAATTGATCCCCGATCCGCGCGGCCGGCCGTATCGCCAGTGGCGGGACCACATTCACAGCCCGCAGGATATCTGGGACGAAATCGTCAAGGCCGCAGCGCTGCCGGGCACAACGTCCGCGCCAAAACTGCAACCCATCGAGACGCGCCTCGTCATGCTGCAGACGGGGATGCGCGCACCCATGGGCCTGAAAGTGCGGGCACCGGACCTGGAGACGCTTGACCGGATCGCAGTCACGCTGGAGCGCGAACTGCGACAGGTGTCCTCGATCAGGCCCGATACGGTTAATGCCGACCGGGTCGTGGGCAAGCCCTATCTCGAGATCGATATCAACCGGGAGGCGATTGCACGTTACGGCCTGAACATTACAGACGTGCAACAGGTAATCACGGTCGCGATCGGGGGGCGAACCGTCACCACCACAGTGGAGGGCCGCGAGCGTTACCCGGTGCGGGTCCGCTACCAGCGCGAACTGCGTACCGAAATCGAAGATCTCGAGAGTGTGCTGATCTCGACGCCAGGTGGTACCCAGGTCCCGCTGGGCGAGGTCGCCGAGATCGGCTTTACACGTGGACCGCAGATGATCCGCAGCGAAGACACCTTCCTGACGGCATACGTCACTTTCGGCGGTCAGCCGGGGATCGCCGAGGTGGAAGTCGTGGAGCAGGCCCAGGCCTTTCTGCAGGGCCGGATCGCGGCGGGAGAGCTCGTTGTGCCGACCGGCGTCAACTGGAAATTCTCAGGCAACTACGAGCACCAGCTGCGCGCCGCACGGACACTCAGCATCGTGTTGCCGGCTGCGCTGCTGGTCATTTTCCTGATCCTGTATTTCCAGTTCCGCTCTGTTGGTACCACGCTGATAGTCTTCAGCGGCATTGCCGTCGCCTGGGCGGGCGGGTTCATACTGATCTGGCTGTACGGGGAGCCCTGGTTCGCGAACTTCAATGTTTTCGGCGCCAACATGCGTGACTTGTTCCAGATGGGAACGATCAACCTCAGCGTCGCCGTGTGGGTCGGCTTCCTGGCGCTGTTCGGCATCGCCGTGGACAACGGGGTCGTGCTCGCAACCTACCTGCGGCAGAGCTTCGACAAGCACGCCACCGAGTCGGTGCCGGAGCTGCGCGCAGCCACGGTGGTCGCAGGGCAGCGTCGCGTGCGGCCCTGCCTCATGACGACCGGGACTACGTTGCTGGCATTGTTGCCGGTGCTTACCTCAACCGGCCGGGGCGCCGACATCATGATTCCCATGGCCATTCCCAGCGTTGGCGGCATGGCGTTCGTCCTGTTGACCATGTTCACCGTGCCGGTGCTCTACTGCCTCGCGGAAGAGATCAAGCTCAAGTCGCGAATCGGTGAGTACCGCCACCAAGACCTTGGGCACGATTGAAACCATGGATCCCCTCGGACATTGCACGAGCTGGGCCTCGAGGTCGCGATGCTCACCGGCGACGCCCGTGCGGTTGCGGAGTCTGTCGCCAAAGAACTCGGCATCGACACGGTGTTCGCGGGGGTGCTGCCTGAGGACAAGGCAGCCAAGGTGGCAGAGCTCCAGGCTGGCAGGCGTGTTGGCAACCTGGGGCGTGCTGCTGACGCCGGCGGCGGGCGCGGTCCTGATGTCGGCCAGTACAGTGATCGTTGCCGTCAACGCGCAGCTCCTGAGGCGGTTGCCCATGTGACACCTCGGCGGGTGTTTTGCTCACGGTTCTCCGGTGGCAGAGATCAGCGGTACACCCGGGCTGATACGGTCAGGTTCGTCCCAGCTCCGGTCGATTTTCCACGCTGCCGGTGTTGTATTGCCTGGTGGAGGAGGTCAAGCTTGAGCGGTGGCGGCCCGCGTGAGGCCACCCGGAAAGGGAGGTCCAGCAGCATGAAAACACCACTACCGCCGGCCGGTGACCAGCGCCAGGCCAAGCGCGTGGTGCGCCACTACTCGCGCCTGGCGCCGGCCTACGACCGGCGCTGGGACAGGTATTCCCGCGGATCTCTCGGCAAGCTGGTGGAGCTGCTGCCGTTGCGCGGCGACGAGCGCGTTCTTGACATCGCCTGTGGCACTGGGCGCCTGGAGGGCTTGCTGCGGCAACGACACCCAGGGCTGGATATCACCGGCGTCGATCTGTCGCCGCACATGATCGAGGTCGCGCGCGAGCGCCTGCCGGAAGACCCGCACACCCGCTGGCATCACGGCACGCTGGACACCGTCGAGTTGCCGCCAGGTTCCTTTGACGTGGTGACCTGTAACAACGCGTTTCACCTTTTTCCCGAGCAGCAGGCCTCGCTCGTCAAGATGGCCGGCCTCACCCGGCCGGGCGGGGTCGTGGCGATCGTGGACTGGTGTCGCGAGTACCTGCAGATCGGCGCGCTGCAGCTGGTCGTGCGCCTGGGAGCGGGCCAGCGACGCAGGATCCTGACCCGCGCCGAGCTGGGCGCCATGCTCACGACGGCGGGGCTTGAGGTCGAGACTGCGGAGCGCTTCAGCGCCACTCCCTTCTGGGGAATGATGTGCTTCATCGCGCGTCGCCCGGCTGCCGCGCCATGATTCGCCACGATTGATCCTCCCGGCGCCAGATGGGCGCCCGCGGCATGCCGCTCGGCAAGGCTGTAATGACTCCCGAGGCGGACGCGTCGTTCGCCACGCCAACGGAGGATCCCGATCATGAACCACAAGCTTGTTTCGCTCGCCGTCATCGCGGCACTCGCCACCACGCCTGCGCTGGCTGACGACGTCAAGCGCGCGGAAACCCGCTTCAATAACATCGGCATCATTGCCGGCGGCGTGCTCGGAGCCATCGTCGGTGGCCCGCCGGGTGCGATTGCCGGCATGGCGGTCGGCGGCGTCACTGCTGACCGCGAGCATAAGATCCGGCGCAATGGCGAACTGTCGCAGAGCGTCGCGGCGCTGACGGTCGAGCGCAACAGCCTGCAGTCACACAACCGCAGCCAGAGGGCGCGCCTGGCCGACCTGGCGCACCGGCTGGGTGAGCTGGAGGCGCTGGCCGAAAGCCGCGTGGACGCCGGGCTGCTGGCGCAGGGCCTGGAGCTCGAGGTCGGCTTCCGCACCGACAGCGCAAGCCTGCCGGATGGCGCATCCGACGCCCTTGATGCGCTGGCCGGCCTGCTGCAGGCGCTGCCGGATATGGAGGTGCACCTGGACGGCTATGCCGACCCGCGCGGCGCCGAGCGCCACAACCTGCAGCTGTCCGCTGCGCGCGCTGCGGCCGTGCGCGACCGGCTGGTCGAGGCGGGCGTTTCGCCAGAGCGCATCCGGCTCACTGCGCACGGCGCGCTCGAGACGCTCGCACCGCAGGCTTCCGCCGATCCTGACGGCTGGGCGTTGCAGCGGCGCGTCAGTATCCGCCTCGAGCACGGGGACGGGCGGCTGGCGTCGCGCAGCGACTGATCTCCAGGGGCAGCTCCGGTCGCAAGGCAATGCGGCCGGGGCTGCTCTGCTGGCCCTTCCCGCCACACCGGGCGAGTAGAATGACGCGCGACGGACCCCAGGTCCTGTGGAGTCCGCCACCGGTCATGCAGATTTTTGCCGAAGTGCTTTCCTCCTGGCTGGGGCTGACCTTGACCGCGCTGGCCGGCCTGCTCCTGCTTGTTGCCCTCCCAGGGCTGCGCGCACTGCGCGGCCACCCGGAGCGGTTGCACCTGCTGCTCGGTTCCGCGGTGGCGCTGGCGGTGCTGTGGAGCATTCATGCGCGGGTCGATCCGGGCGTTGCCTTGCACGTGCTCGGCACGCCCGCCGCGGTATTGCTGCTCGGCTGGCGCCTCGGCATGCTGGCCGCAGCGCTGGCCTCCCTCGGGTTGCTTGCCACCGGCGCGTCGGATCCGGGCGGGGCGCCCGCCGGCTGGCTGCTGTCGGCAGCCCTGCCGGGCGCGGTCATCGTCACCATCGCCTGGCTGGCGCGTTTCTACCTGCCGCGCAATCCCTTCATCTTCATCTTCGTGTGCGCGTTTTTCGGTTCAGGCGTCGCGGTCGTCGCCACCTGGCTGGGCGGAGCCGCGTTGCTGGCCGCGTCCGGCCAGCCGTCGCCGAGCGGCCCGGGGAGTTCGCTGCTTGCGTTCCTGCCGCTCGTGCTGTTCCCAGAAGCATTCATCAACGGCGCGGTGACGAGCATGCTGATCGTCTACCGGCCGGGTTGGGTCAGGCTTTACGACGAGGGCTTCTACGACCGTGGTTGATGCGCCGCCGCAAGGCGGGGCACGGCATGATCCGGGGTGCCAAGCACTTTGACATGCGCTGCCAGTTTTCTATGGTTAGTTGCGCAATTCAAAAAGACGCAACATCCAGAGGAGGGGGTCATGAAACCACGCAGAATTCTGGTCGCATCTTTTCTGTTCGCATTTGCCGTTCTTGCGCATTCCATGTCGGACGTGCCTTACCACGGCGACGGACACATCATGCTCAATACGTCGGATCTCGAGTGGGGTCCCATTGCCTCGATGGCGCCAGGCGCGAAGTTCGCCCTGCTCGAGGGCGATCTCTCTCAAGAGGCGCCGTTCACCTTCCGCCTGGCGCTGCCGGCCGACTACGTCATCGCGCCGCACATACACCCGGCCTACGAGCGCGTGACGGTGCTGTCGGGCACGCTCCACTTCGGCCACGGCCGCGAATTCGACCGCGAGCGCACCATGGCGCTGGAGCAGGGCGGACTGGCAATCATGGCCCCGGGCGAGCCGATGTTCGGCTACACCGAGGAACCGACCGTCATCCAGCTGCACGGCATGGGCCCCTGGGGCATCGAGTATCTTGATCCGGCGGACGATCCGCGTAAGTGATCGTCAGTAACGGTCGGTAACGGTCGCCGGCCGAGCGGCCGTCTCACTGCGGTCCGAGCACGTCCCTGAGCACCTCGCCCATGTCGCGAATGGCGCGGGCGCCGTCGCCTGCGTACACCGAGCCGTGCATCACTGCGAGCGTCTTCGGCTCGAGTTTCGCGAGCTGCTCGAGGATCACCGGCGTGTTGTGCGTGTAAGGCATGTAGCCGGCGAAAGGCCCCTTTTCGTAGCTCTCCAGGGTCTTGCGAAACCGGCCGACGATGTCCGATGTGGTCAGCGGCTCGACCTGACCGTTCTGGTGGAGCAGGTCGGAGCAGAACAACGTACCCTGCGTTTCCTCGAAGAGCAGGCCGGCGTCCCAGCAATGCGGTACATGCGGCGTCGCCAGGAAGCGGAAGCGGTGCTTGCCGGTGCTGAACACCTCGCCGTCGCTCAGCCCGCGGGCGGGACGCGCCGCGACCACGTCGTCCACACTGACATTCTTGCCGACATGGCTGCAGACGGCCGTCGCCTGCGGCGCAAGCGACTGCCACTCGTTCAGCGACCCGCACTCGTCGGACTCGAAATGGCTGAAGCCGATCCACTTGAGTGCGGTCGGGTCGATGAGTTGCCCGACGGCATCGCGCACGGCAGGGAACAGCCATCGCATGCCGGTGTGGTAGAGCAGCGGCTCGTCGTCGCGTACCAGGAACTGGTTGAAATGCAGGTTGGCTTCCGGGACGAAGGTGGAGATGCGGAAAATATCCGGGGCGATTTCATCAACTGAGGTCATGGCGGGCTCTCCGGCGGCAGCTAGGCAATGCTGGAGTAAAGACCAAAAGCGGCAGCTTGTCGCGCCGCCTCAGGCGGCCAGCAGGAACCACAGCCCGAAACCCGCGATCACGAGCTCGACCACGGCCAGGAAAGTGCGCGTGGGGATCCGGTCGAGAATCCGCTTTCCCGCGTAGGACCCGAGCACCATCACCGGGCCCAGTACGAGGCCGCCGAGCCAGGTGGCCGAGGACATCACGCCCAGGCCCTGGTAGGTCGACAATTTCGAGATGTGCATGACCGCGGTGCCGAGGGCTTCGGTGCCGATAAAGGCCCCCTTGGTTAGTCCATAGGAGAGAAAGAAGGGCGCGAGAAACGGCCCGGCGCTTCCGACGATCGCCGAGACCACGGCAAACACGCCGCCGATGGGCGCGAACCAGAAGGCCGGAAAACCGCGCCGCAGCGCGGGATGAACGCGCCGTGCGATCACCGAGAGCAGCAGAAAGGCGCCGAGGAGCCGGAGAAGCCCGGGGTCGGGGATGCGCGTGAACAGCCAGCCGCCCAGAACGGCGAACGGGACGGCACCGGCGATGAACCAGGCGAATACCCGAAAATCCAGCAAAGGTCGGTTGAAATGCACCCGGCTGAGATTTCCGATCAGGCTGGCCACGGCATACATCGGGACCGCATCGCGCACACCGAAGACGCTGACCAGCACCGGCAGCAGGATGATGCCGCCACCGGTGCCGGCGACCGCCGCCATGGTGGACGCGGCGAAGGCCGCGGCGATCAGCAGTGGCCAGTGCTCCAGCAAGATTCAGCCCGGCGAATTCCCGGCGGTCTGCGGCGGCGGTTCCCAGAGCTCAACGCGGTTGCCCTCCGGATCCATCACCCAGCCGAACTTGCCATATTCGGAGTCCTCGATCTTGTCGTCGACGTCGCAACCCTCGCTGCGCAGCGCCGCCAGGACCGCGTGCAGGTCCCTGACGATGTAGTTGACCATGAAACGCGCCTGGCTCGGCGCGAAGTAGTCCGAGTCGCTCTTGAACAGGCTCCAGATGGTGGCGCCGTGCTCGCCGGGGCCGTCAGGCCGGTTCCAATGGAACGACATGCCACCCCAATCCTCGATGTCCATGCCGAGGTGGTCGCGGTACCAGGCACGCAGCACCGCCGGGTCCTTCGCCTTGATGAAGACGCCACCGATTCCTACCACGCGGCTCATGGGAATCCCCTCGATATTCGACCGGCCCAATGCAGGGCCGAATCCGACGGTATCACGATGTCGCGGTCTTTCGGCCAATGAAAGCCTGCATGGTATAGGCGCCGTCAGCCAGCAGGTGGTCGTCATAGATGCCGTCCACGGCTGATTGCTGCAGCCCCAGGCCGTTATTGCTGAACACCTGTTCCCAGTCAGCCTGGTGAAACAATCCGAGCATGTGCCGGTCAAGGTGGATCTCCAGCGCACCATTCCTGCGGACCAGGTAAACGAGCGTTGCTTCGTAGGCGTTCGGCCGCCTTCGGTCCACATGGTTGTTCTCGAGCAGCGTGACATGCACGCCGTCCCGTTCGCCCGTGTAGGCGAAGTTGTTGTCCCGAAAAGTCTCCATGGTCTTGCCGACCACCAGCAGGACGCCGCCGGGTTTCAGGTGTCGAACGGCGGTGCCGATGACGCGGTCCAGGTCCTCGAGCGAGGTCATGTAATCGATGGCGTCGGGAATGACGACGACATCGAATTGCTGCTCGAGGCGGATTGACCGCATGTCGGCCTCGAGGTACTCGATGTCAGGGTTCGCAGCCCGCGCCCTGGCAATCATGCCGGCGCTAAGGTCGACGCCAGTGACGGTAAAGTAGCGCTTGAAAATGCGGTCCATTCCGCCTGCGCCGCTCCCGAGGTGCAGCATCGTTCCGGGCGACCTCGCCGAGTGTCCCCGCAGCAGGGCCACGTACTTGCCGGCCTCGTCCTCGGAACCGGCCGGGCCCGCCAGCCAGTCCTCCGTCCACGCAAGCTCGTTGTAGGCTTTCCAGTCAGATGCCACCGCCAGCCTCCGCCTGCAGGCGCTCCCGGCTCAGCGGTGATACACGCCGGCGCGCTCCGGCTGATACAGCACTTCCTCGATGCGGACACGCAGAGTGCCGCCGCCGGGCTTTGGCCACTCGATCTCGTCGCCCTGCGACAGTCCAAGCAGCGCGCTGCCCACCGGGGCCAGGATGGAAATCTTGCTGCTGCTGGAATCCATGTCCCTCGGGTACACCAGGGTCAGTGTGAACTCCTCGGTCGAGGACGCCACGCGGAACCGCACCGTCGAGTTCATGGTGACGACCGTGGGCGGAATGTCCGTGGGAACGACGATCTCCGCGCGCGATAGCTCGGCCTCCAGTTCAGCGCGGCCGGGAAATGCATCCTTTGGCAGGCTCGCCAGCAGCGCTTCGAGCCGTTCCGCGTCAAGCGACGAAATCACGATATTGGGTCGGGTGTTCATTGCAATTCACTCACATGATGTACGCGTTGCGACATCGCGCAAGGCTGCGATATCGCCGGAAACGATAAGGTCCAGGTGCCGGGTAATGGCCTCGACCGGCCAGTCCCACCATGCGAGCGCCTCGAGCACGGCCACCGAATCGGGGTCGAAGCGCTGCTTGACGGGGCGGGCGGGGTTGCCGCCGACAATGGTGTAGGGCGGCACGTCCGAGGCGACCACGGCGCGGGAAGCCACGATGGCTCCGTTGCCGATCTTGACGCCGGGCATGATCAGCGCCTCGTAGCCGATCCAGACGTCGTTGCCGATGATTGTATCACCCTTGAACGGCAGTTCCTCAGGCTGCGGTGCGCAATGTTCCCAGCCCTTGCCAAAGATGTAGAAAGGGTAAGTGGAGATCCCGGAGAGCTTGTGATTGGCGCCGTTCATGATGAACCTGGCGCCGCGCCCGATGGCGCAGAACTTGCCGATCACCAGCCGGTCGCCGATGAAGGGGAAGTGATACAGGACGTTGCGCTCGAAGCCCTCTGAGTCCTCCGGGTCATCGTAATACGTGTAGTCGCCGACGACGATGTTGGGATTCGTCACCGTGCTCTTGATGAAGCAGACCTGCGGGAAGCCTGCCATGGGGTGCTTGTCGGCGGGGTCGGGGCCATGCATCGCGGGCTCCTCGTCAAGTGCTTCCAACGGACGGCGCCGGATCGGTGGACAGTCGCGCGTAGTATTTCAGGTCGAGGAATACCCCGTCCTTGAGCTCGTAGCCGCGGCGAATCCCCTCAAACTGGAAACCGAGCCGTTCGAGCAGCCTGCAGCTTCTCAGGTTTTCGATGTCCACCTCGGCACCGACGCGATGCAACCCCATGGCATCGAAGGCATGGGCCAGCACGGCCGCCACGCACTCCCGCGCCGTTCCCTTTCCCCAGTGATCCGGAAAGAGCCAGTAGCCCAGTTCCGCGCGCCGGTGTTCATGCACGATCTCGTTCAGGCCGCAGGTTCCGAGCAGGACCTCGCGTCGCTCCGGCTCGCAGATGCCCCACCAGATCCCGCTGCCGCTGCGAAACAGCTCCTCGTACCAGTCCATCTCGCGCTGGGTCGCCTCGAGCGAGTGGTAGCTGACCCCGTAATGCACCATCACGCGCGAATCCGACAGCCCGGCGTACACGGCGGCAGTGTCGCTGGCGACAATCCGGCGCAGCAGAAAGCGCGGGGTGCGGAGCTCGGGAAAGGGAACATCGCCGGGAGCGATCATGTCACTTGGCACTGCGGCTGCCTGGCGTATGGCAATGGCCCATTATCGGTCAACCAAAATGTCAAAGTGCAACACGTCCTCGCGGGTCCCAAGCTTCGTGTAGAGGGCGATCGCCGGCTGGTCCTCGGCGCCGGTATCTGCCTGGACGAGAATCACATGGGCCCCGATCTCGGCTGCAAGCGACCGCAGCGATGATATCAGGGTGGTCGCGATTCCCTCGCGCCGGTGCCCGGCAGCGACAGCCAGGTCGTATATGTAGATCTCGCTGCGCTCCTGCTCAAACTTCATGAGCTCGTATGCCGCAATTCCGCCGACCACCGCACCGCCCTTGAGCGCAACCAGGGCAATGAACGTCTTGTTGCCGAGCAGCCGACGGAGGTAGTCGGCGCTCGGCCGGTTCCCCGAGTAGGTCGCCACATCGTCGAATGCCTCCCCGAAGGTGCTGAGCAGGGCCTCCATGAGTGGCAGGTCGGTTGGGGTGAGACGGCGAATAGTTACCGGCATGGTGCGCCCGAATATGCCACAAGGACGCCGCATGCTCGACTCCGGCGCCGTGTCATTTTGCCCCAGCTGGCATAATCGCCGTTTCGCCCCAGTCGAAGAAGGATTCCGCGATGCCCGCCAGCGATTTCTACACTGACCGTTCCGCCGGCGCGTGCCCGATCCATGCCGTCGATGCTGACGGCCTGGCCGGGCTGCTGGGCAAGCTCACTGATGCGCATCGCGGCTGGGTGCGGAGCACGGGCTGGCTGGCGAAGCCGGGTACGGCGCTGGCGCTGCCGGGTAGCGACGGCAGCGTCGCGGCGGTACTCGCTGGCACCGGCGGTGCGGAGCCGTTCTGGTCGATGGCCGCGCTGCCGGGGCAACTGCCGGCCGGCAGCTATGCCTTCGCCGACGGGGCCGCCAACGAGACGTCGGGGTGGCGCGCCCTGGCCTGGGGCATCGGCCAGTACGCGTTCGGCCGACAGGCAAACTTCAAGCGGGCCGAGCCGCGCAAGCTGGCGTGGGCGGAGGGCGTGGATTCGGCGGCGATACTTTCCGCAGTCGACGCGGATGCGCTGGTGCGAGACCTGGTGAACACGCCGGCGGGCGACATGGGGCCGGCCGAGCTGTCACAGGCGGCCGCGGCGCTCGCGGCTTCGGCTGGTGCGGAATTCAGGGAAATCGTCGGCGACGTCCTGCTGGCGGAGAACTTCCCGGCGATCCACGCGGTCGGGCGCGCCAGCGTGCGCGCGCCGCGGCTGCTGGAGCTCCGCTGGGGCGATCCGGGCCGGCCACGCGTCACCCTGGTCGGCAAGGGCGTGTGCTTCGACACCGGCGGGCTGAACCTGAAGCAGCCGCCGGGCATGCGCAACATGAAGAAGGACATGGGCGGCGCCGCACACGTGCTCGGGCTGGCCAAGATGGTCATGGACGCCGGACTGCCGGTGAGCCTGCGCGTGCTGATTCCAGCGGTGGAGAACAGCGTCGCCGGCAATGCCTACCGGCCGGGCGACGTGATCGCGACGCGGGCGGGCCTGACCGTCGAGATCGGCAACACCGACGCCGAGGGACGCGTCGTGCTGGCCGACGCGCTGGCGCTGGCCGACGAGGAAGCGCCGGAGCTGCTGCTGGATTTCGCGACGCTGACCGGTGCAGCGCGCGTTGCGCTCGGCCCGGACCTGCCGGCGCTGTTCGCTACCGATGAGGGGCTGGCACGCGACTGGGCGGCGGCAGGCCTGGACCAGGGTGATCCGCTCTGGCCGATGCCGCTGTGGGCACCGTACGCGGCGAATCTTTCCGGCGGGATCGCGGACCTGAACAACGTCACCACCGACGGCTTCGCCGGCGCGATCTACGGCGGCCTGTTCCTGCAGCGCTTCGTCACCCAGGCGAAGTCCTGGGCGCACGTGGACACCTTCGCGTGGAACCCGCGCAGCCGCGCCGGGAGGCCGGAAGGCGGCGCGGCGCAGGGTATAAGGGCGGCGTTCAGGCTGCTCGCGCAGCGCTACTCGACCTAGCAGGCGCGCGCCGGCTGCAGCTCCGCCCACCGCCTCGCCAGTGGGGCGGTCACGCCGCTTCCCCACCGGCGATTGTGAACTGCGCCGGTATTACTCTATATTTGGCGTAAAAATCACATATACGGTAAGAGCGATCTTCCTGAGAGAGTGGTGCTTCCATTTCTTGCACCACTCAGATCAGGGAGATCGTCATGAGGGAAAAAAGTCAGTTCTTCGTTCTGGCCTCGGCCGTGGTTTTCGGCCTGCTGCTGTTGCCGGCGCCGTCCGAAGCACAAGCGTCGGTCGGCAGTCTCAGCAAGGCCGGTTCCAAGCGGGTCGTGCCGGATCTCGCGCACGTCCGTGATCACGGGATTGATCACTACATGGTCCAGTCACAGTCACATCGCACCACGATCACGCCCGTCGGTCCGGGCGGCAAGCGGCTCGGCAGGATCGTGGTCACCGACCGTCCCGAGGAGTTCGGGCTGCGCGTCGAGGACGCCACCAGGGCCGTGCGCGACTGGAGCTTCAGGAAGCTGTCGGACGACCGCTTCCTGGTGCGCCTGCAATCCCGCTCAGCCACCGGCCAGGCTGAGACCAGCGTCTTTCACTACGATGCCGCTGCGGCCGAGATGCTCGCCGTCGACCCGGACGGTCGGATCACGATGGTTCCAGAACCTCTGGCCTGCAGCGACCCGGACCCACGCAGCGCGCGTGCGCCCAGGCCGGCCGCAGAGCTGACCGCGGTCGGCGCGGCGCTGACCGATCCCAATCTCCGCGGGTATCTCCCCGAAGAGCTGCGTGGCTTCACGGCCGGGCGGGACGGGGCGGTCTTCCTGGCCAGCAGTTGCGCGACCTGCGTAACGAGTTGCGGAGTCTGTCTTGCCTGCGCGGCTGCGGGCTGCGGCGGCGCGGTCGCCTGTGCGGGGTGCGCTGCAGCCTGCGTGATGTGCATGAACAGCTGTGCGAATTGTTATCGGGACTACCACGACGAGAAGTAGCCGGGGCTCATCCGGACTGGAGGAAGAAGAATGGAATGGGGAATATTTGTCGGCTCGATGATCCTCATCGTGGCGGCTTATCGCCCGCTTCGCGCGCGCATCGCTGCCTCGGATGCAGGGGGCGTGCAACGATTCAGGCAGCTGCACAAGCCGATGGAGCGGATCGGCGCGGCCCTCCTGGTGATCGGTGCACTGGGCGTCCTTTTCCTGCCGGAGGCGGCTGTCCCTGCAGCGATTCCGATCCTGGGGGCGATAATTTTCTACTGCTCCATGCTCACCCGGCCGGATCCAGGAACTGCCGCTGGACCGAGTGCTTCAGAGCGTTAGCCGTGCGCCCGCCAGGCGAACCACAGCAGCAGTGCATAGACAGCCAGTCCGAGGGCGAGGAGCGCTGCCGCGATGGCGCCGAACAGGTCCGGTGCTTTCATCATCGTGGACATCAGCGAGTCCTGGTAGTAAAAAAACCAGGGATGGTCCGGTGGGAACACCCACTCGTGGAACCAGTAGAACACCCGGCGGGGCCCGATCAGCAGCACCACGGCCACGCCGGCCAGGACCGCCAGCAGGCTGGCGCCAAGCAACCTCATGAGCGACGGCACGCGCCAGCCGAACAGCCGGATCAGCAGCAGGTGAATCGTCGTCCAGGCGACCGCAAGCCAGCCGACAGGCGCAATGCGGTCGACGAGGTTCGCGACGTCCTGCAGATGGCCGACCTCGGGTTCGCGAAGCAGCGTGTCGATCACCTCGCCTTCGGGCCGGTGGTACCTGAGGTCGGCCAGCCCTGCGCCGGAGGCATGGATGGCGTCCACAATCTCGCTGAACAGCCGCAGCCGCTCCTCCCGCGTGGTGGTGCCGAAGTCGGCCTTGTAGCGGTTCTGCGGTGCGAAGGTCTCGATGTGGCCGGCTATATCGATGGCGTCGTAAAACACCGGGTAGAGGAAATCGACCGCGGCGAGCATCCGCCAGGCGATCCACAAGGCGGCCAGCCCCGCCGCGGGCAGCAGCAGCCACAGATGCCTGCGGCCGCCACGGGCGTGGCCGTCAGGCACCCCCGGCGCTCGCGGACAGGCTGGGCCGGTAAGGCAGGATTTCCAGCACCTCGCCGGCCTCGTGACGGCGCTTCATCTCGCGCCAGAAATCGGGGGTCAACAACTCCGAGTGGTTCTCGAGGAACACCTCCAGCTGTTGCGGCTCTAGTCCGAGAAAGCTGATGAACTGCTCAGGGAAGACGTCGTCCTCGTCGACGAAGAACCACGCCTCGGACTGCATTTCCTCCTCGATGGTGCGCGCCCGCGGCAGCTTGCGGAAATTGCACTCGGTGACCAGGCACAGCTCGTCATAGTCGTAGAAAATGACGCGGCCGTTGCGCGTCACACCGAAATTTTTCAGCAGCAGGTCGCCGGGGAAGATGTTGGTCGCGGCGAGGTCGCGGATCGACTGCCCGTAGTCGAGCACGGCGTGGCGCGCCGCCAGCGGCGAGGCCTCCGCCAGGTACAGGTTCAGCGGCCGCAGGCGGCGCTCGACATAGCAGTGGGTGATGACCAGATCTTCGCCGTCCACGAATACCGTCTGCGCGGCAGTCTCCAGCAGGTGTTCCAGCAGTGCCGGATCGAAGCGCGTCCGCGGAAAGCGCAGCATCTTGAATTCCTGCGCGTCCACCAGCCGGCCGGCGCGATCATGCCGGAACACCAGGTAGTACTTGTCGAGCACGTCCTTGCGCACCACGGTCTTCGGGTAGGCGAAACGGTCGCGAATCACCTTGAAGACGACGTCGAACGACGGCAACGTGAACACGGCCATCACCATGCCGCGGTCACCCGGCGCCTCGACAAAAAGGTCTCGCGAGTTCTGCAGGTGCCGGAAGAAAGTGCGGTAGGTCTCGGTCTTTCCCTGGCGGGCGCGGCCGAGCACGGTGAACAGCTCAGCGAGCGGCTTGCGCGGCAGGATGGTGCGCAGGAACATGACAGCGTCGTGCACAGTCTCCAGGTCGGCGTGGAAGTAACTGCGCGTGAAGCCGAACAGGATGCTGGTGTCGCGCACCGAGGTCAGCACCGCGTCCACTGAAACTCCGTCTGGCGAGTTCTTAAGGGCAATGACCAGCGGCTGCGGCTGGGCCGCGCCGAGCGCGCGGCCGACCACGTAGGCACGGGTGTTCTGGTAAAAAATCGGCCGCATGAATTCGATGCGGGCGAGCCGCTCGATGCCGCCGAGCGGTTCCCACGCGCGGATCAGCTCCGCCGCGACGAAGTCCGAGCTCGCCTTGAAATTCTCCCAGGGCGACTCGAAGCTGTGGTCCTCGAGAATCTCCTCGACCATGGCGGCCGGGTCGCCGCCGAACTCGTAGGTGTTCAGCGCCTGCGGTGGCCGGAGCTTGGCAAGCGGATCGAGATCCAGCGCGACGAACTCGACCTCGGGATCGACGCCGATGGTGGCGAACAGGCGCCGCGAGATGGAACTGAAAAACGTCTTCTCGAACTCGAGGTCGATGTAGTCCCGGATCTCGTCCTCAAAGCAGGTCCGGATGCGCACCCACAGGTCGCGGTCGGTGGCCCGCTCGCCGAGGCGCCCGCGAAGCATCTCAGTCGTATCGGCCACATAGCGGTCGTACAGGTCGATGCGCTTGGCAGCGTCACGGCGGCCGGCCGCCCAGTCGCGCGTCTCGAAGCGCAGCCTGGCGCGCCGGGTGACCTCGCGAAATTCCGCGTTGTAGTCCCCGAAGGCGTCGAAAATGGCCCTGGCGCAGCCGCGCGCCAGGGCCGCGTCGGGCGCCCGGTCAGGCATCGCGACCGGGCGTCAGCCGAGGTTGCCGATCAGCGCGTCGGCGAATTCGCTGCACTTCGCTTCCTTGGCACCGTCCATCAGGCGGGCAAAATCATAGGTCACCGTCTTGCTGCCGATGGTCTTGTCCATTGCCGTGATGATGGCGTCGGCCGCCTCGAGCCAGCCGAGGTGGCGCAGCATCATCTCGCCGGACAGGATCAGGCTGCCCGGGTTGACCTTGTCGAGGTTGGCATACTTCGGCGCCGTGCCGTGGGTGGCCTCGAACACGGCGTGGCCCGTGACCGAGTTGATGTTGCCTCCCGGGGCGATGCCGATGCCGCCGACCTGCGCGGCCAGCGCATCCGACAGGTAGTCGCCGTTCAGGTTGAGCGTGGCGATGACGTCGAACTCTGACGGGCGCGTCAGCACCTGCTGCAGCGTGATGTCGGCGATGGCGTCCTTGATGAGGACCTTGCCACCGGCGAGCGCCTTCTTCTGCTCCGCGTTGGCGGCGGCTTCACCTTCCTCGTCGCGGGTCCGTTCCCACTGGTCCCAGGTGTACGTCTGGTCGCCGAACTCGCGCTCCGCAAGGGCATAGCCCCACTTGCGGAAGGCGCCCTCGGTGAACTTCATGATGTTGCCCTTGTGGACGAAGGTCACGCTCTTGCGGTCGTTGTCGATCGCGTACTGTATCGCGGCGCGCACCAGCCGCTCCGTGCCCTCGCGGGACACCGGCTTGATGCCGATGCCGCTGGTGTCCGGGAAACGGATCTTGCGGAACTCGTCCGGGAAGTGCTCACGGAACAGGTCGAGGAACCGCTTGGCCGAGGCCGAGCCCTGCTCGAACTCGATGCCCGCGTAAATGTCCTCGGTGTTCTCGCGGAAGATGACCATGTCCACGTCTTCCGGCTTCTTCACCGGCGAAGGCACGCCCTTGAACCAGCGTACCGGGCGCAGGCAGACGTACAGGTCGAGCAGCTGGCGCAACGCCACGTTGAGACTGCGGATGCCACCGCCGATCGGCGTCGTCAGCGGGCCCTTGATGGACACCAGGTACTCACGGCAGGCCTGGACGGTTTCGTCCGGCAGCCAGGAGTTGAACAGGTCGTTGGACTTCTGGCCGGCATAGATTTCCATCCAGTGGATCTGTTTCTTGCCGCCGTAGGCCTTTTTCACCGCGGCGTCCAGCACGCGGACGGTGGCGCGCCAAATGTCCGGGCCGGTGCCGTCGCCCTCGATGAACGGGATGATCGGGTTGTCGGGGACCTGCAGGACGCCGTCTTTGATGGTGATCCGGGCGCCGCCCTCGGGGACGACGATTTTCGCTGCTGACATGTGGAAGACTCCTTCGCTGGGCGCGGCCTTCTGCGGGCCGACTCGTTGGCCGATGATGATACCCGATCAGGCCCCCTCGTGGCTGTCGGCGATGCGGCGGCCGCGGGCCTCGTCGATGCGCCGGCTGACCACGAACGCGGCGGCGAACAGCAGGATGCAGAACAGCATCGCCCGGTGGAGACCGAAGGCCGCCTGCAGCAGGCCGATGCCCAGCAGCCCCACGACGCCGGCGAGCTTCATTGACAGCCCCCAGAAACCGAAGTACTCGGCGGCGCGCGACAGCGGCGAGAACAGGCCCACCAGCGTGCGGGTGGCGGACTGGCAGGAACCGAGGCTCAGCCCGGCGACGCTGCCGACGGCGAGAAACAGGTGCTGCGCCTGGACCGGGCGGCCGAGCAATGCGGACAGCCATGCGGCAAGCTGCGGCGTCAGGTAGATCAACGCGATGGCGGCCATCCACATCACCAGGGTGATGCGGTAAGTCCGCCGGGCGCCGAGGCGGTCCTGGATAAAGCCGAAGCCCAGTGCGCCGACGGCAGCGGTGATCTGCACGATGACGAACATCAGGGTGCGGATGTGCTCCTCCCAGCCAATCACTTGCGCGCCATAAATGAAGGCGTAGGTGATGATGATGTAGATGCCGCTCATGGCAAAGAAAGTGGACACCAGCAATACCGCGAGGTCCTGGTGGCGTTCCAGTTCACGCAGCGTTTCACGCACCCGCGAGATGCCAATTGCCGTGTAGCCCTTGCCGGGCGGCAGCCGGCGCGGCGTGCCGCGCTCGCGCACCCAGATGAAAGTGGGGATTGCAGTCACCAGGAAGAATGCCGCCGCCCAGGGCCCGACCCAGCGGATCCGCTCGAAATTCTCAGCGCTGACCTCGCCGAGCACCAGCAGCACGAATACAGCCGAGGCCATCCCGCCGACGTAGCCCAAGGCCCAGCCGAAGCCGGAGATCTTGCCGAGGTCCTCCGGCGGCCCGAGGTCCGGGAGGAAGCTGGCGATGAAGGCCTCGCCGAGGGAATAGGCAAAGTTCGAGACGATCAGCAGCAGCACGCCGAGCAGTGCGTAGCCGGGCGCCACGAAATACAGCGCTGCCGTGGCCACCACGGTGAGCAGGTAGCTTGCGAACAGGAAACGCTTCTTCGAAGCGGTGTAATCCATGATCGCGCCGGCGATCGGTGAGCACACCACCACCATCAGGTAGCTGGTCGAGAGCGCGACACTCCAGAGGAAATTACCGAGCCGGTAGTCGGCGCCGTCGTTGCCGACGATGACCCGCGTGAACAGGTCGCCGAACACCACCGTAATGATCAGCAGGGTGTAGGCCTGGTTGGCGAAATCGAACATAGCCCAGCCGAAGATCTCCCGCTTGGGAGCCCGTGTGCGGGGTACCAGTCGCCCGACGATCGATCCAGACATGGCGGCACGATATCAGCACTCGGGCTGCGGCAGCAGGTCCCGGCGCGCCGCGGCCCTTTGCTCCGTCCCGCGCCTTGCGGTACCGTCATGCGGAAAGCTTGCTGGAGGGCGCGCCATGCACACCATCCGGACGATTCTCAAGAACAAGAAAAGCGGCGAGGTCTGGTCGGTTTCCCCCGAGGAAACGGTGCTCGAGGCCATCACCAGGATGGCCAGCCTGGGGATCGGGGCGCTGCTCGTCATGGAGGGCGACCGGCTGGTCGGCATCGTCTCGGAGCGCGACTACGCCCGCAAGATCATCCTGCAGGGCCGACGGTCGGCCGAAACGCGCGTAGCCGAGATCATGACGCGGGAGGTCGCCACTGCCACTGAGGACATGACCGCGCAACAATGCCTCGGCAAGATGACCCACGGGTTTTTCCGCCACCTGCCGGTAATGGACGGCGATCGCGTCATAGGGCTGGTGTCCATCGGCGACCTCGTCAAGGCGGTGATCGCCGACCAGCAAGAAGTGATCCAGCAGCTCGAGCGGTACGTGACGGGCTGACATCACGGCGGATTTGCAATATTACCGGTCCTCGCGACCGGTGGAGATAACGACATGGTAGAAGTCGGCGGCCTCTTCGGCCTGATCATCCTGATTCTCGACGTTTACGCGATCGTCAAGGTCGTGCAGAGCAACGCCGGCACGGGCGTCAAGGTGGCGTGGATCATCGTGATCCTGCTGCTGCCGGTGTTGGGCCTGTTGCTCTGGCTGTTCCTCGGCCCGAAAGGTTAGCGCTACCGTCCCCGCCAGCCGAGTTCGACGAACAGGCTGCGGTCCCGGCCGGGAAAGTAGCGGTATTCGCCGAATGCGAAGTCGGCGCGCTCGGCGTAATCCGCGTCGGCGAGATTGTGTACGCGCAGCGTCAGGTGCAGGGCGTTCGTGAGCGGACGCGTCAAGCGCAGGTGCAACAGCTCGTGGCCGTCGTAGCGCGCCGTGTTGGCGGCATTCAGCCAGTAGCCGCCCATCGAGATCCATTCCAGCTCCGCCGATAGCCCTGCCGGAGATTCCCAGGCGAGCCGGGTGCTGCCGAAACGCCGCGGCGCAGAATCGGCGTTATTGCCCGCGACAATGATCTCGCCGCGGCCGACGTCGCGGTCGAAGCGCCAGGTGTGTCGCGCAAAGGACTGGTCCGAGGCCAGTCGCAGCCGGTCGGTCAGCTGCCATTGCAGGGCCAGCTCGAGGCCGACGTGGCGCGTGCGGCCGTCATCGACGTTGAATCCGTCGCCGTCGCGGAAGATGTAGTTGCGCTTGTCCATGTGAAAGGCGGCCAGTTCCCAGCCGACGGGACCGGCATAGCCCCGCCACCCGATCTCCAGGCTGTCGATGCGCTCACTGTCGAGATCGGCCACGACCTGGCCGCTCTGCAGGCGGTACAGCTCGGTGGCCTGCGGCGCGCGAAAGCCACGCCGCGCCGCCACCCAGGCGAGCTGCCGCTCGGCGGGCCGCCAGCCCAGGCTCAACTTGGGCGCCAGGTTGTCGAAGTGATCGCTGCGGTCAGCCGGCCGGGTGTAGAGGCAGCCGCCCGGGCATTCGCTGCCGTCGTCCCGGGTATTGCCGTCCGGCATGCGGTTGTCGTAGTCGTAGCGCAGCCGCTCTGCGCGCAAACCCAGCCCGAGGCTCCAGCGCTCCGCGAGCGGCCGCTCCCAGTGCAGCCATGGCGCGAGGCTCGTGGCGCGCACCTCGTAGTCGTAGTGACGGCCTGGCGGGCGCGTGGCGGCGAGGGCCGGCGGCAGGCCTTCGGCCTCGCCCTGCTGGGACTGCTCGAGATACCCGGTCGCGAACTCCAGGTCGGCACCGTAATGCAGCGTGCCTTCCCAGGCCGGGACCCGCGCAGTCACCTGCATGCCGGCGCTCACCTGGCCGTTCTCCTCGAGCGGCTTGCCCGGCAGGAAGTGCTGCAGGAAGCGCATCTTGCTGGCGCGAGCGTACGGCCGAAGCTCAAGGCGGCGCGCGCCGTCGTCACGCCGCCAGGCGAGCGAGGCGCGTACGCTGTCGGCGTCCCGGAAGGCCTCCGGGTTCGGGTTGCTGCTGCGCAGCGCGTCATCCCGATAGGCCTCGAAGCCGGTGATGTAGCCTGCGGTCTCCTGGCGCAGCGTGGTGGCTGCCAGCGCAGCCTCCTTTTCGATGTCGCCGGATTGCGCCAGCCAGCCGGCGTTGATCTTGGCCTGTTCGTAGCCGGCGTCATCGCGCCAGCCGCCGTCATGGACGGCCTGGCCGGTGACGCGAAAGCCGCGCTCGCCATCCCACGACCCGCCGCTCAGGCGGCCGCGAAAATAATCTGCGGGGCCTGCGTCGACCAGCGCCTGGTCGCGCCCGTCGACAGGCGAGGGCATCAGCACGTTGACGATGCCGTGCAATGCATTGGAGCCGTACAGTGCGCTGCCGGGGCCGCGCACCACCTCGATCATGCGGGCCTGCTCGAAGTTCAGCTCGAACAGCTGGTTGACGTTGCAGAAGCCGGCCGGCCGCGCCGGCAAGCCGTCCTCGAGAAACAGGAAGGCGCCGCAGGCACCGGCGCCGGAAAGCACCGGCGAGCGAATGCCCACCAGGCTCTCCTGGCCGCTGTTGCGCGTCACCCATGCACCCGGCACGCGCCAGAAGATCTCCGCGGCGTGGGTCGGCGCCACAGTGGCGACGCCGTCCTCACCGATCAGCCCGACATTGCCGGGTGTCGCCGCCAGCGGCGCGGCCGAGCGCGTTGCCGTCACCGTGACAGGTTCCAGCTCGATGCCGCTGGCCGCCATGCACGACGTCAGCAGCGCGAGCCCGGCGATCAGGCGCCGGATTCGAGTCTTGCGAGCCGTTCGCGCAGTTCTGATTGGAGTGGTGCCTTGCACTTGTTCTCGTAGTCGAAGGAAACGATCCGGCCGGTGCCTTCGGCGGCCACGCGCTTGTGCCGCCGGCTCACGACGATGTGACTCATCAGGAAGCCGTCGGCGCCGATTTCGCTGACGCGCGCGCCAACCGTGACGGTGTCCGGATACTCGAGCGGCAGACGAAAGCGGCAGCTCGTCTCCGCCAGGATCGGCCCGATGCCCGTCTCGCGCATCAGCTCGATGTATTCGAGCGCGGCGAAGCAGGCGATGCGCGCGGATTCGAAATAGCGGAAGTAGACCACGTTGTTGACGTGTCCGAACGCGTCCATCTCGCCCCAGGCCACCGGGATCTCCACCTGGACCGGGAATGCGGCAAGCGGATCAGGCCGCATCCGGGCGCTCGCGGTTGACGCGTTCCAGAACGAAGGTCGGCCGGTCGCCCTTGCGGTAGTAGACGAACTGGCGGCGCAGCTGTTCGAGCTTGGCGTCGCGCGCCTCCTCGCTGGCGAACCACTGGTATTCGTGCCAGTCGTCGCCCAGCAGCGGCCGCATGGGGTCGTCGGCCGGCAGGCTCAGCCGGATGCCCCAGGCCTTGGGGTCGGCAGGCAGCGGGCGGCTGCGATTGTGCTCGTGGCAACCTTTGCTCATGTCAGGGGGCCGGTGTTGTTGCGATGCGGTCATTATTGGCGCAGGCCGGCGGCGATGCCAGCCCCGGGGATTTGGCGTGGCGGCCCCGGTCACGGAGAATGGCCGCATGCCACGCTCCGGGGATCCCGCAGAAACGCAGACCGGCATCGCCGCGCTCCCACGCGGCGGGCGCCGTGGCGAGGATTTCTACGTGGCCGGCGGACCCGTCGCCCCGGACCGCCGCTGCTACATCGCGCGTGCGACCGACCTGGAACTGCTGGAACGGGTGGTCGCCGGCGATTACTGCCACGTGATTGCGCCGCGCTTCTCGGGCAAGAGCAGCCTGGTGGCACGCGCGGTGGCCCAGCTGCGTGCCGGCGGCGCACTCGCGGCCGTGGTCGACCTGTCGCAGCTGGGTAGCCGCGACGGCTCCACCGAGGTGGGCCGCTGGTACTACGGGCTCGCTTACCGGGTAATGCGCGACTTGCGCATCAAGCTCGACCTGCAATCCTGGTGGCAGGACCGGATGCCGCTGCCGCCGGCCCAGCGCCTCGGCGAGTTTTTCTGGGAAGTCGTCATTGGCGCCACGCGCGCGCCGGTGACCGTCTTTCTCGACGAGATAGACAGCGTGGAGCAGCTCGAGTACGCCACCGAGCTGTTCAGTATCGTGCGCGCGTGCCACGACGCGCGCGCCGGCGAGCCCGAGTACCAGCGGCTGACCTTCGTCCTGCTTGGCGCGGCGCTGCCGGCCGGGAAGGCCAGGCGTGCCGGCATCGCGGCAGCGGAGATCGGCGTGCGCCTCGAGCTGCCCGATTTCCGCTTCGACGAGGCGCGCCCCTTGGCGGAGGGCCTCGCAATGCCGCCAGGCGAGGCCGAGCGGGCGCTGTACCGCATCCTGTACTGGACGGGGGGTCATCCTTACCTCACCCAGAAGCTCTGCCAGGCGGTGGCGCGCAACGCCGCGCGCATCGATTCGGACGCGGCGGTGGACCGGCTGGTGGCGGCGCGCTTTTTTGCCCGCAACGCCGTGGTCAGCGAGACCAGCATGAGCCGTGTGCTCGACGGCCTCGATCGCGCCGGCCAGCTCGCGCGGCCCGCGATGCGCCTTTACCGGCGTATTCGGCGTGGCCGGCGGCCGCGCTACGAGGCAGGCAACCCGGAGCACGAGTTGCTGAGGGTCTGCGGACTGGCCAAGCTCAACGGCGAGCGCCGCCTGGTGGTGCGCAACCGGATCTACGCGGAGGTGTTCACGCACCGCTGGTCGCGCGAGGCCCTGCCGCCCGAGTGGGGTCGCATCGGCCGCGCCGCCGCGGTCACGGCATTGGTAGTGGCGATCCTGTGGGGCTATGCCGAGGTCCTGCCGCGTCCCTACGAGGAGACCCTGCGGGTGAGTTCCGTCGAGCTCGACGAGGCGGTTGAGGCCTGGTCGACGATGCGCCGCATCCCGGGCTTCAGCGGTCGCGCCGACCGCCTGCTGTCGCGCGTGCTCATTCGCGGCAGCCGGCTGGCGACGCGCTGGCCCGAGGCGGAGGCCATCGATGCGCGGCTGCGCGCCCTGTCGGGCTACGAGGCGCGCGCGGATGCGCTGCTGGTGGAGTACTGGGAACGCCGCGCGGCGGCCGCGGCGGCTGCCGGGCGGCGCGACGACGCCCTGCTGTTCAGGCTGCGCGCCTACCAGGCGGGTCCGACCGCGGATGCCGGGCTGGCGGCCGAACTGGCCGGCGGTGGGTATCGGCAACTGCGCACCGTCATCCGGCCTGCCGGGCTGGTCGAGGGACTCGCGGCAAGCGACGCCGGCCGGCCCGTCGTGACCATGAGCGCGGGCAACGTCGTCGAGCGCTGGGATGCCGCCACCGGGCTGCCGGTGTCCGATGCCCGGCTGGAACTGCTGGCGGAGGAGTTCGTGACGGTGCGCCGCCGGCTGAGTCTCGACACCGGTGGCCGCGTCGCCCAGCCGCGGGTGGAGCTGGCGCTGGATCACCCGCGCCCTGGTGATCTTCACATCCTGCTGACCGCGCCCTCCGGCCGCACCGTGGAGTTGCCGGTGACGCCGGCCGGCGCCAACGACGGTCGAGTCGTGTTCGACGAGCGCCGCGCGCCCGCGCTGCGCGAGCTGCGCGGCGAGCCGACGCTGGGCACCTGGCTGCTGGAGATCGAGGATCGCGTCGGTGGTGCGCTGGGGTTTTTCCGTGGCTGGGTGTTGCAGGCCTCGCCCGCGGCCGGCCATCGGGCGGAGGACCAGCCGGAAAACGCCCTGCTGCTCCCGGCCCCCTCGCGGACCTCATCGGTGCGCACTGCGCTCTCGCCGGGTGGCCAGGTCGTCGCGGCCTTGCCGCGCAACCCCGAGGCGCGGGGGCGTTTGCAGACATGGGAAGTGGCGAGCGCGCGTCCGCTGGCGAGCACGGCGGTCGGCGCTGGCGAACGCTGGATCGGGTTCGCCGACGAGACCACGCTGCTGCTCGTGGCCAGCGCCGGGGCCGGAGAGCAACTGCGCGTGCTGGACGCAGCCAGCGGCGAAGCGCGTTTTGTGCATCGCGGGGAGGCGCGCTTCGTGGCGGGCCCGGCGGTCTCTCCGGACGGGCAGTTTGTCGCCGTGGCCGAGGCCGCACCGCAGGCGGCCTGGATCCGGGCGCTGGATTCCGGGCGGGAGGTGTTTCGCCTGCCTGCGGCGGGCGAAACCACGGCGGTGGCAGTCGGTCCGGGTGGACTGATGCTTGCGCTGGCTGATCGCGGCAACGTCGTGCGGACCTGGCACACGGCCGACGGCGCCCTGCTGGCCGAGTTTCCGCAAGATGCTGCCGTGGTTGAGCTGGCCTTCGATCCCTCCGGGCGATGGCTGGCGACGGTCGACGCGGCTCGACGGGTGCGTGTCTGGGATCTCGCGTCGCCCGGCCCGGCGCCGGCGCTGGCGCGGCAGGGCGGCGAGCTGCGGCAATTCGGCTTCGATCGCTCCGGACGCCGTTTTGCAATGCTGGGTCCCGCCGGCGGCTACGAGCTGTGGTCGCTGCAGGAGGGCATGCCGGCGGCGCCCATCCTGCCGCATCCCGCGGAACGGACTGCGGCACCGGGTCCGGCCGGGCGGACGGCAGCGGGGCGCCTGGCGCTGGCCGGCGACGGCCGCCTGATTGCAGGGCAGGGGACGCGCAGCGTCCGCAGCTGGGACACCGACCGGGCAGGTCCGTCCACCGAGTTGCCGCGCATCGCGCCGGTGGTCGCGCTGGCGCCATCGGGCCTGCGGATGGCAGCCGGGTTCTCGGACGGTCGCGTCATTCTGCGCAGGCGTGATCCTGATTCGCTCAACCTGCAGCAGGCGCTGGTTACGACGGGCGAGGCTCGTCACGGCGGCGCCGTGACAGCACTGGATTTCTCGCCGGACAGCGCCCGCCTGGTGAGCGTAGGGGCGGACGGCAGTGTGCTGCTGTGGGATGCCGCGAGCGGTCAGCCGCTTGGCGGGCTGTTCCAGCATGGCAGCGGCCGGGTCATGGCGGTCGACCTCGGGCCGGACGGCAGGCGGCTGGTCACCGCGGGCGAACTCGGCGCGCGGTCCTGGGATGCCGAGACCGGTGCTCCGGGGCCTGACCTGGGTCCCGGGCGGTCGGCGACGGCCGTTGCGCTCGATCCGGCGGGACTGCGCGCCTTTACCGGCACGGCGGCCGGCGAGGTGGAAAGCTGGGACGTAGCGAGCGGCGAGCGACTCTGGTTCGGCGAGATCGACGCGCCGGTGTCACGGCTTGCCGTGAGCTCGGACGGCTCCCGGGTCGCCGCGGCAAGCGACGCGGGGCTGGTGCAGGCCTGGGGGATGGGCACAGCGGGGCGACCGTTGAGCATAGCGTTGCCCGCGCCGGTGATCGGCCTGAGATTTTCCGCGGACGGCAAGGCGCTGATTGCGCAGACCGCGTCCTGGATGCATCGCCTCGACGTGGCGGATGACCGCCTGCGAGTGGCCGCGAGCCGGCTGCCGCCGGCCGCAGTGCCGCCCGGCGCATGGCGCACAGCGTCCGCCGACGGTGCGCGGCTCGTGCTGGTTGGCGGCGCACACAGCGAGACCATGGCCGTGCTCGATTTCGAGCGGGCGCCCTTGCCCCCGGAGGACTGGCAGCCCGATCTCGACGGCTGGCAGCAGAAGCTGAAGCTGTATTTCACGGCGGACGGCGAGCTGCAGGCCGGCATTCCGCCGGCGCCCGCCGCGGGTGACGGCGAGGCCGTCGCGGGGGATGATGGGCCAGCGGCGGACCAGGAGGCTGCGACGGACGCGGCAGGGGAGCGATTGTGACGCGGCGCAAGCTCCGGCAGGGCGCGGAGCGACTAGAATTCAAATTTTGAATGTCGGGGGGATTTCTCATGAGGTACTTGCCGGTCCTGCTGATCGCCATGGTGTGCCTCGTCGGCTGCCAGGAAAAACAGCCCATGACGGTGGCCGATTTCATGGGCAATGAGGCGGCGCTGTACGGCACGCTGACGCGCTGCCAGGAAAATCCCTCCGCCGGCACGGATCCGGAGTGCCGCAACGCGCGCCAGGCGGCCGAGCGTATCTCGGTGATCGAGGAGCGTGCCATGCGCAAGGCGCGCGAGGAGGCCTTTGCCAATGCGAGAGAGGAATACCGCGCACAGCTCGACCGCGAGCGCGAATTGCGCCTCAAGGCGGAGGCTGAGGCCGAGGAGGCCCGGCTGAAGGCCTTGCTCAACCCGGAACCGGAACCGGAAGCGGGCGAGGGCACCGAAGCAGTTGACCCCGAGCAAGGAGTCGACGGCACCGAGGCGCCGCAGGACACCGTCGGCACTACCGAAGAGCCCGCGGCGCCAACACCCGACAACGGCCGCTGAGTCGCGACGGGAGAAATTGCCCGTATCCCGGGCGGGATGAGGGCGCGCTCAGTTCCGGTCGATGCAGTTCAGGTCCGCGAACGCTTCCTTCAGCCGCTCAACCATCGACTTCTCTCCCTCGCGCAGCCAGACGCGTGGGTCGTAGTACTTCTTGTTGGGCTTGTCGTCGCCGTCCGGATTGCCGATCTGGCCCTGCAGGTAGCCGCGCTTCGCTTCGTAGTAGTCCTTCACGCCCTTCCAGGTGGCCCACTGCGTGTCGGTGTCGATGTTCATTTTCACGACGCCGTAGGAGATCGCCTCCGCAATCTTGTCTTTCTCCGAGCCGGAGCCACCGTGGAACACGAAGCAGACCGGCTTCTCCGGCGTCTTGTGCGTGGCGCGAACGTGGTCCTGAGAGTTCTTCAGGATCTCCGGCGTGAGCAGGACGTTGCCCGGCTTGTAGACGCCGTGCACGTTGCCGAAAGAGGCGGCCACCGTGAAGTTCGGGCTGATGGCCGACAGGGTGCGGTAGGCGTATTCCACGTCCTCCGGCTGGGTGTACAGCGCGGAATTGTCGATGCCGGTGTTGTCCACGCCGTCTTCCTCGCCGCCGGTAACGCCGAGCTCGATCTCCAGCGTCATGCCGAGCGGCGCCATCCGCTCCAGGTATTCCGCGCAGGTGCCGATGTTTTCCTCCAGCGGTTCCTCGGACAGGTCGAGCATGTGGGAGGAGTACAGCGGCTTGCCGGTCTCTTCGAAGTGCCTGCGGCTGGCCTCCAGCAGCCCGTCGATCCATGGCAGCAGCTTGCGAGCCGCATGGTCGGTGTGGAGGATCACCGGCACACCGTAGGCTTCGGCGACCGCGTGCACGTAGCGCGCACCGGCGATCGAGCCGAGGATCGCTGCCTGTTGCCTGTCGTTGGGCAGGGACTTGCCGGAGAAAAACGTGCCGCCGCCGTTGGAGAACTGGATGATCACCGGCGAGTTCACGGCGCGGGCCGCTTCCAGCACGGCATTCACCGAATTGGAGTTGACGACGTTCACGGCGGGCAGCGCGTAGTCGCCCGTCTGCGCGAGCCGGAAGACCTGCATCACGGCGTCACCGGTGACGACGCCCGGGCGGGCGACGGAAGATACTCGGGCGGGTTGCTGCGACATGAATGATTGCTCCTGCGTAAACAGCGCGAGATTCTAGCCTACGAAAGCAGTTGCCGGTGGCGTGACCGGCGTCCGGGCGTCATGGTGGCGGTGCAACGGCGCGTCCTGCTCCTGTGCGGGCGGGTGTGCGCCATGGTCATGCAGGCCCGCCAGGCGCATCAGCGGCGTGGTGGCGGTCCACACGCCGAAAATCACCAGCAGCCAGCCGAGCGCGCGCTTGCGCTTCGCGGTGAGCAAGCCGCCGCCGCGCCCGGACGCCCAGGTCAGGCCGATCATCGCCGGCGCGGTGCCGAGACCGAACACCGCCATGAATGCCG
>CBDDRR010000082.1:0-16412 GCA_965233095.1 uncultured bacterium | reverse complement strand
TGAACCAGGCCGACCATCTTTACGGGGAAATCCTGGTGCAGCAGCATCGCCATGTGCACACCACCCGCCAGGATATGCGGATAGGTCAACGGCAGCATCCCGTCGTCGGGCAGCTCGCAGACCTCCCTGTAAGCAGCCAGCCGCGCAGGATCCGCCAGCATGCCGCCGGCCTCGGCCTCGACCCGAATCACCCCGGAGCCGGCCGGCATGCGCCGCGGCCGGCGGTCGAACAGGGCACGCAGGTAAATGGCCGCAAGCGACGGCTGCGCCGGGAAACTCAGGCGGGCGGCCAAGCGGGTCAGGCGCCGAGCGAGCGGACCTTGTCGATGTACTTCTGCATCGCGTCTTCTGCGCCGGTGCCCTGCAACCCCTCCCAGGCCTCGTACTTGGCGCGCGCAACGAAATCGAAGAAGCCCGGCTTGTCGCCGGAGACGTCGCCCTCGGTCGCCTGCTTGTAAAGCGCGTACAAGGACAGCATGTCGTTGTCGCTGGGACGCTGCGAAAGCGACTTCACGTCCACCGACGCCTGCTCGAAACGGGCCTTGAGATCGTCCGCCATGCCGTGCTCCTTCAGCTGCTATTCCGCGACGCTGTCGATCCTGATGCGGGTTGGCCCGCTGTCGCCGCCGCGGACGTAGTTTACCGCACCGAACAGGTCGCCGGGACGCTGTGCCGGGCTGCCGGAGAGCGCCACGCGCGCAATCAACTCCAGCTCCGCCTGGTCGGAAATGGTGACTCCCGCCATCATCGCGTTGGCGTCGCTGAGCGTCACCGACATGGGCAGCTCGGCCGACGTAGTGCGGATGACCGCCAGCGGTGCGCCGCCACCAGGATTGCGGGCGATGATGAACAGCGGTGTCGGGCCCGGGATACGGGCAGCAAGCGCCGGGTCCAGGCTGACCTCGAGATTGATGCCGTCACCGGCGGTGTCCGCGGAGGCCACAACCTCGGGTTCGGGCTCCGGCGCAGGCGGGGGCGCGACCGTCGCAGCGGGTTCCGCCGGCTGCACTGCAGCCGTCGCCGGCACTTGCGGTGCAGGCATCTCCGCCTCGCCGCTGTGTGCGCGTGCGGCCGCGATGCGCTCCTCGATCAGCGGCACCAGAGTCTCCGGCGGGTTCATCGCAAGCAGCTGACTCAGGCGCTCGTCGGCCAGCGCAAAGTTGGCATTCTCGTAAGCGTTCAGCCCACCGTACCAAAGGGCTTTCGGATGCGAGGGATTAGTGCTCAGCACGCGCTCGAAAATTGCGCCGGCCTCGCCCGCCAAGCCCTCCGGATCTGACAGCGCGAGCGCCTCACCATAATCGGCGAGGACCTGGGGATTGTTCTGCCCGTCGACGGCGACCGCTTGCCGGTAGGCTTGCGCCGCGTCGCCGAAGCGGCGCATGGACATGTAGGAGCGGCCAAGCAACATCCAGCTTTCCAGGTCGTCGGGCTGCTGCGCCAGTCGCTGTTGCAGCGTGGCGATCGCCTCGTCCATCTCGTGCATGCCTTCGGATTCGGCGCCCACGACGCTGCCACCAGTGCTCCAGTCCCAGGTGGTCCAGCGCGCATACAGCATCATCGATACAACCGGAATAGCCAGGGCGATAACGATGCCGACGCCCAGCGCGCTCGACGAGCGCTCACCGTCCTGCTTCGCCCAGGCCCGGATGACGGGCACGAGCACGAGCGCCGCGGCCGCCAGCCCGAGGGCCAGCGCCGCGATCCAGAATTGCGTCATGAAGTTTCTCCCTTCCCTTCGGCGTCCGCTTCAGGCTCGCCGGAGCGCCGTCCCACCACGTTCACCATCACGATAGCGCCGAGCAGCAGCAGCACCACCGGGGCGCCCCACAGGAGGTAGGTCTCCGGCTTCAGTGGCGGGTTGTAAAGTACGAAATCGCCGTAGCGATCGGTCATGAACTGCTTGATCTCAGCATCAGTCTTGCCCGCCAGGATCATGTCGCGAGTGATGCGGCGCAGGTCCCGAGCCAGGTCGACATTCGACTCAGCGACACTCTGGTTCTGGCAGACCACGCAGCGGAACTCGTGGGTCAGCTTCTCGTAGCGGACGAGCTGCTCTTCCGTCTGGAAGGTTGCCTCCGGATCCATAGCGAGAATATCGTCGGCACCCGCAGCCGCAACGGTCACGCCCAGCGCAACCGCCAGCAACAGGGCAGCAAGGCGTGTCATTGCGCGCTCCCCTGCATCGCGGCAATGCGCGGCTTGAACTCCGTTTCCCAAACCTTCGGCCCCATCGGTCCCAGGTGCTTGTAGACCACCGTGCCCTGCGGATCGATCAGGAAGGTCTCCGGCGACCCATAGACGCCCCAGTCCAGGCTGCCGTTGCCTTGCGGATCATAGGCGACCTTCACGTAGGGATCGCCCAGGTTGCGCAACCATTCCAGCGCCTTGGGGCGCTCGTCGCGATAGTTCATCCCGTACAGCGGCACCTGGCCGGAGCGCGCCAACTGCATCAGGAAGGAATGCTCCTGCCGGCAGCCGGCGCACCAGGTCGCCCACACGTTGAGGATCGCCGGCTTGCCGAACATTTCCGCGGTTACGAAGCGCTCGGCCGGCTGGCGCAGATCTTCGAGGTCGAAGGCCGGCGCCGGCTTGCCGATCAACGGCGACGGCACGGTGCGCGGATCGAGGAACAGGCCGCGATAGAAAAACACCGCCAGCACGATGAACGCAATGCCCGGCAACAGGTACTTCAGAGACTTCATCAGGCCAGCCCCTCCTGCAGCTTGCCGGACGGCCGCGCCGGGGCCTTGGCAGGCGCCTCCGCCTCGCTCTTCACGCGATAGCGCTTGTCGGTGATCCCGAAGAAGGCGGCGAGAGCCATGATCAGCGCGCCGAGCCAGATCAGGCGGATGTACGGCTTGTACTGGATACGCATGCTCCAGGCGCCCTGCCCCAGCGGCTCACCCAGCGCGACGAAAAGGTCACGCTGAATCCGCGGGTGGATGGCCGCCTCGGTCATCGGGTTCTGCTGCACCAGGTAGGTGCGTTTTTCCGGGTAGAGGGTAGTGACCCGCTCACCGCCCTTTTCAACGATGACCTCGCCCTGCACGGCCGTGTAGTTCGGCCCCTGCACGTTGCGTGTACCCACCAGCGTGAACGAATAGTCCTCCACGGTGGCGGTATCGCCCGGCTTCATGCCGATGTCGCGTGCGATACCGTAGGTCGAGACCATGGTGACGCCGATGACGAACAGACCAATGCCGAAATGGGCAAAGCACATGGCGATCATGGTGCGCGAGTAGCCACGCAGTGAGCGCTTGCGGAGCAAGTACTTCACCGGGTCGATGAACGACACGGCCATGACCCACACGCCCAGCAGCAGGCCGATGAACTTCATGATGCCGAACTGGCGGTAGACCACCAGCGGCACGATCAGCACGAACAGGAAGCTGCCGAGTGCGTAGGGCCAGAGTTTGCCCTTGAGCTGCTTCCAGTCGGTCTTCTTCCAGGCGCTGTGCATGCCGAGCCCCATCAGCAACACCAGGGGCAGGGTCGGGATGATGAACACCGTGTTGAAGTACGGCGGCCCCACCGAGATCTTGCCCAGGCCCATGGCGTCGAGGAACAGCGGGTAGAGCGTGCCGAAAAGGATCAGCAGCGTAGCCACCACGAACAGCATGTTGTTGGCCAGCAGGAAGGTCTCGCGCGACAGCGGCGCGAAACCGCCCTTCTGCGCCAGCTGCGGCGCGCGCCAGGCGTACAGCGCCAGCGCCCCGCCGATAAAGAAGATCAGCATGGCAAGGATGAACAGGCCGCGATCCGGATCGGTGGCGAAGGCATGCACCGACACCAGCACGCCGGAGCGCACCAGGAAAGTGCCCAGCAGGCTGAGCGAGAACGCCGACACCGCCAGCAGCAGGGTCCAGCCCTTGAACAAGCCGCGCCGCTCGGTCACCGCCAGCGAGTGCAGCAACGCGGTGCCGATGAGCCATGGCATGAAGGAAGCGTTCTCCACCGGGTCCCAGAACCACCAGCCGCCCCAGCCCAGCTCGTAGTAGGCCCACCAGCTGCCGAGCGCGATGCCGATGGTGAGGAAGGCCCATGCGGCAGCCGTCCACGGCCGGATCCAGCGCGCCCACTGGTTGTCGAGCTTGCCCTCGATCATCGCGGCGATGGCAAATGCAAACGCCACCGCGAAGCCGACATAGCCCATGTAAAGCATCGGCGGATGGATGACGAGGCCCGGATCCTGCAGCAGCGGGTTCAGGTCACGGCCATCCATCGGCGCGGGGATCAGCCGGTCGAAGGGATTGGAGGTGGCGAGCGTGAACCACATGAAGGCGACACTGATCACGCCCATGACGCCAAGCACCTTGGCGGCGGTCTGCAGCGGGATCCGCTTCGTGAACACGCCCAGCAGCGCGCCCCAGGAGGCCAGCATCAGGATCCACAGCAGCATGGATCCCTCGTGGCCGCCCCACACGCCGGAAATCCGGTACATCAGCGGCAGCTGCGAGTTCGAGTGACCGGCCACGTAGGCGACCGAGAAATCGTTGTTGATGAAAGCGTACGTCAGGCCGGCGTAGGCGATCGAGACGAACACGAAATGGCCGATACCGACGGGCTTGGCAGCCGCGCTCCAGCCGGGCTTGTTGAAGATCGGCCCCGCGAGCCCGAAGAAGGCCTGCGCCAGCGCCAGGCACAGGGCGAGTACCAGTGCGACATGGCCGAGCTCAGGTATCACTTGCCCTCTCCGTAGCCGCCCTGGGCGCCCTGCTGGCTACGGGTATGATCGAGCGATGCCGCGACTTCCGGCGGCATGTAGTTCTCGTCATGCTTGGCAAGGATCTCGTCGGCAACGAACTGGCCGCCTTCCATGCGGCCGTGCGCGATGATGCCCTGCCCCTCGCGGAACAGGTCCGGCAGGATACCGTTGTAGACCACCGGCACGACATGCGCCTCGTCGGTCAGGGCGAAGCGCACCTCCATGCTGCCTTCGGTGCGCTGCACCGACTCATCGACCACCAGGCCGCCGACCCGGAAACGACGGTCCTCGGGCGCCTCGCCGGCTTCCATCTGGGTCGGGCTGTAGTAGTAGAGGATGTTCTGATTCATGGCCTTGAGCAGGAAGGTGGCGCCCAGGCCGACGCCGGCGAGAACCAGGCCGATGGCGAACAGTCGCTGGTGACGAGCTTTCATTCAGAGATCTCCTCTACGGCCAGCCGGCGGCGGGCCTGTGCGATGCGGGCGCGCACGCGTCGGCGCGCCATGACGATGTTTGCGATCAACACCAGGAACGTGAGGGCCGCGCTGGACCAGACGTACCATGTGTATTTACCGAAGGTCAGGAATTCCATTTTGCTTCAGTCTCTCCCGATGACCTCGCGGAGCCACTTTTTGTTCCGCTCCCGAGCCACTATTTCGCCGCGTGTACGTATCATCAACACTGCGAAGAAGAAAAACGTGAAGCCGAGCCACATGACCAGCAGTGGTATGAGCATGGAGGGTTCCATCGCCGGCTTGCCCAGCTTCGAGATCGTCGCCGGCTGGTGCAGGGTGTTCCACCACTCAACCGAGTACTTGATGATCGGGATGTTGATGACGCCGATGATCGCCAGCAGCGCGCTGGCGCGGTCCGCCCGGTTCTCGTCGTCGATGGCCGCGCGCAGGGCCATGTAGCCGAAGTACAGGAACAGCAGCACCAGCGTGGAGGTCAGCCGCGCGTCCCACACCCACCAGGTGCCCCACATCGGCTTGCCCCAGATCGAGCCGGTGGCCAGCGCCACCGCCGTGAATGAGGCCCCGATCGGCGCGCAGGCCGCAGCCACCGCGTGGGCCAGCTTGATGCGCCACACCAGGCCCACCGCCGCCGCCACCGCCATCAGCACGTAGCCGAACTGCGACAGCCAGGCGCTGGGCACATGGAAATAGATGATCCGGAATGCGTCCAGCTGCTGGTAGTCGGGCGGTGCGATCCACAGCCCCCCCACCGTGCCGACCCCGATCAGCACCAGGGCGATCCAGCCGAACCATGGAATCATGGTTTCCGAAAGCCGCCAGAAATGGGGCGGCGAACCAAACTTATGTATGAATTCCCACATAGGCGGCTATTTAACAACCAAGTAGAACGAGTCTCAATTGCGACGAATACTCATGCGCCGCGCCGTGAAATGCTTTCCATGCGCTTTTGCAGAGCCCGAAATACGAAATTATCCGCTGATTTCCCGCCGGGTGCGAGCGCTAATCGAGACTGATGCGCATCGCCGCGGCCATGCCGGCGGGCGCGAGGCTCACTGCGAGCAGCAGCACGGCCGCCAGCAGGTACAGCACCCCGCCCACGTCGAGACCCTGCATGGCCATGTCCGTGGCGCGGGCGCCGAAGATCAGCACCGGCATGACGATGGGCAGGATGAGCAGCGACAGCAGCCCGCCGCCGCGGCGCAAGCCAACCGTCAATGCCGCCATCACCGCGCCCGCCAGGCTCAGCACCGGCGTAGCCAGCAACAGCGCCAGCATGGTGACCGGGACTGCCTCGGCGGGCAGGAACAGCGCATGCCCGACCACCGGCGCCATCAGCACCAGCGGCAAGCCCGTCATCAGCCAGTGGGAAGTCGTCTTGGCGAGCAGCAGCAGCGACAAGGGCTGCGGCGACATCGCCAGCTGCTCCATGGTGCCGTCCTCGATGTCCTGCCGGAACAGGCTCTCGGCGGCGAGCAGCGAGGCCAGCAATGCGGACACCCAGATGACGCCCGGGGCAATCGCCTGCAGCAGCTCCGGCGCCGGGCTCAGCGCAAGTGGAAACAGCGTCGTCACCATGACGAAGAACATGAGCGGGTTGGCCGCCTGGCCGATATGCCGGAACGCGAGCCGGAGATCGCGCGTGAGCTGCAGCCAGAACGCGGTACCGAGGCCGGGCCACTCCATCAGCCCAGCTCCAGCCGGCGCGTCACGCCGGCGCCCACGCCGTGCGCCTGGTGCGCCACCAGCAGCACGAGGCCGTCGCGCTCGAGGTGCTCGCTCATCATCTGGTCCACCAGTTCACGGCCGGCCACGTCGAGGTTCGTGTAGGGCTCATCCAGAATCCACAGCTTGGCGCCGCTGGCCAGCGCCCGGGCCAGCGAGACGCGGCGCTTCTGGCCGGCGGACAGGCTGCGCGCCGGCACGGTGCGTCGTTTTGACAGCCCGACCTTTTCGAGCGCGGCGTGGATGTCGGCCGGACTGAGCCAGGCCCGCAGGCCGAGCTGGAACACGAGGTTTTCCTCGGCTGTCAGGTCGGCCTTGAGGCTCTCCCGATGGCCGAGATAGCAGGTGCTGGCGTGGAAATCGGCGCGGTTGCGGGAGACTTTCTTGCTGCGCCAGTAGACGTCGCCGGTCTCGGGCAGCGTCAGGCCGCACAGCACCCGCAGCAGGCTGGTCTTGCCGCAGCCGTTCGGGCCCACGATGTGCAGCAATTCGCCCGCGCGCAGCTCAAAGGACACGCCGCTGAACAGGCGCGCCTCACCCCGCCATAGCTCGAGGTCCTTGCCCTCGAGCAGGACCGGACCGTTGGCCTGGACCGTGCTCATGATGGGCGCGGCCCGCCGCGGCGGTCTGCCTGGATCGCTCTTGCTGGCAATGCAGCTCTCCGTGCTCGACTAGGATTGACGGGCCGGGACGACGACGTTCCGGAAACCCACGGCCCCCCGGAGTCGGCCTCCGGGCGCCGCGCAGTATACACTCCCCCAAAAGGCACGACGCATCAGGGAGGTCCGCAAGCGGCCCTTCCGGGGCGATCACCGGTAGCAGAAGCAGGGGGACGACCATGGGATACGACGCGATCTACCAGCAATCCATCCGCGAACCCGAAGCTTTCTGGGCAGAGGCCGCGCGCGCTATCGCGTGGGACAAGCCCTGGAGCAAGGTCCTCGACGACAGCAATCCCCCGCTCTATCGCTGGTTTGCCGGCGGTTCGCTGAACACCTGCTACAACGCGCTGGACCGGCATGTCGAGGACGGCCGCGGCGACCAGGTTGCGCTGATCTACGACAGCCCGGTGACCGGCACCAAGGCCAAGTTCAGTTACCGCGAGCTGCGCGATCGCGTCGCGCGGCTGGCGGGCGGACTGGCGAAACTGGGCGTGCAGAAGGGCGACCGGGTGATCCTTTACATGCCGATGGTCCCCGAGGCCCTCATCGGCATGCTCGCCTGCGCGCGCATCGGTGCCGTCCACTCGGTGGTGTTCGGCGGCTTCGCGTCGCGCGAGCTGGCGACCCGCATCGACGACGCCAAACCGAAGGTCATCCTGTCGGCATCCTGCGGCATCGAGGTCAACCGGGTGATTCCCTACAAGCCGCTGCTCGACGAGGCCATTCGCAGCGCGTCGCACCAGCCCGACCACTGCGTCATCCTCGCGCGCCCCGAGGCGCCGTCCGACCTGAAGCAGGAACGGGATCTCGACTGGGCAGAGCTGGAGGCCGAGAGCGAGCCGGTCGATTGCGTGTCCGTCGCGGCGACCGATCCCCTCTACATCCTGTACACCTCGGGCACCACGGGGCTGCCGAAAGGCGTGGTGCGCGACAACGGCGGCCACGCGGTTGCGCTGGCCTGGAGCATGGGCCACGTCTACGGCGTCAAACCGGGCGAAGTGTTCTGGGCTGCCTCCGATGTGGGCTGGGTCGTCGGCCACAGCTACATCGTCTATGCCCCCTTGTTCCACGGCTGTACCACGGTACTTTACGAGGGCAAGCCGGTCGGCACGCCGGACGCGGGCGCCTTCTGGCGGGTGATCGCCGAGTACGGCGTCAGCGTGATGTTCACCGCGCCGACCGCCTTTCGCGCCATCAAGCGCGACGACCCGAAGGGCGAGTTCATCGGCCGCTACGATCTCAGCAAGCTGCGCGCCCTGTTCCTCGCGGGCGAACGCTGCGACCCCGACACTTTGCATTGGGCGACGGAAAAACTGGGTATCCCGGTCATCGATCACTGGTGGCAGACCGAAACCGGCTGGCCGATCGCCGCCAATTGCCTCGGCATCGAGCAGCTGCCGGTCAAGCCGGGTTCGCCGACGCGGGCCGTGCCGGGCTATGACGTACGGGTGCTGGGTGACGACGGCAAGGAAGTGCCCGACGGCGAGATCGGCAGCATCATGATCCGCCTGCCGCTGCCCCCGGGCACGTTGCCGACGCTGTGGGGCAACGACCAGCGCTACATCGACTCGTATCTCAGCGCGCATAAAGGCTGGTACTTGACGGGCGATGCCGGCTATCGCGACGAGGACGGGTATCTCTGGATCATGAGTCGCATCGACGACATCATCAACACGGCCGGCCACCGCCTCTCGACGGGCGCCATGGAAGAGGTGCTGGCGGCGCACCCGGACGTCGCCGAGGCCGCCGTGATCGGCGCAGCGGACGAGCTCAAGGGTGAGCTGCCGGTCGGGCTGGTGGTGCTCAAGTCGGGCGTGCAGCATACCCACGACGAGATCAAGGCAGACCTGGTGCGGATGGTGCGCGAAAGAATCGGCCCGGTGGCGGCGTTCAAGAAAGTGGCCATCGTTGACCGCCTGCCGAAAACCCGCTCGGGCAAGGTGCTGCGTGCCACCATGCGCAAGATCGCCGACGGCCAGGAGTACCGCGTGCCGCCGACCATCGACGATCCCGCCATCCTTGACGAGGTCACCGAGGCGCTGAAGTCGATCGGTTACGCCAGGTCCTGAGCAGCAGCGCGCCGGCGAGGCCAACCAGGGCGCCGTAAAGGTGCGCATCGACCACGACCGGCGCACCGATAAGTTGCGCCGTGCCCGTCGTGCCGAGCCCCAGCTGCTCGAGGCCTAGCTTGACCACGAGGCCGACCAGCAAAGCCAACGCCATGCGCGGCGCGCTCGAAAGACTGGCGACGGCACCAGCCGCCACCACCCCGTGCAGCACGCCGGAAAATCCCGCGTACCAGGCAATCCCGGGCGAGAATGCAAGCAGGCCCAGGTCGATGCCGGCGACGCAGCCGAGCATGACCCAGGCCCACTGCCCGGCCGTGAACGCGCGGCCCACCAGGAACCACACCAGTGCGGCACCGGCGAGGTTCATGAGCAGATGCGACCAGGCCAGGTGGACCAGGTGCGCGGTCACCAGTCGCCACGGTTCCACGAACACGAGCGCGCGCTCCAGTCGCCAGGCTTCCGGACCGCCTGCAACCTGCAATGACAGCGCAACCAGGGCCAGCAGGCCTGTTGCGTATACCGAACCCACGGCGCGCCAGATGGCCGGATCAGCGGTCGATGATGATCCAGGGATCGAGCGGTTCGCTCCGCGGGTTGTCCAGGTCGATCACAACGTACTTGCAGCCCGGCGTTCCGCACTTCTCCGTGTCGAGAACCTTGAACCGGTTGCGCCCGGGCTTGAGGGGCACGGTCCATAGTGCGTCGTTCCGTGCATCAACCAGCGCCGGTTCGCTGAAAACCAGCAGCATCCTTTTGTGATTGCCTCCACCCGGCACTCGAAAATTGATCTCCGCGCCAACTCGCGCACGGACTGTCTGCTGGTCTTGCGGCACGGTCGGCTTACCTCCCGGACTGCCCGGGAACCCGATGTTGACCTCACAGCTCGAGGGACAATCCAGCGGCGGCGTCATCGGCCGATTGGCCGCACAACCGGCGAGTAACATCGGCAGCAACAGAATCGCGACCTTCAGGCCGATTGTGCTTGTGGTGGTAGTCATCGCTTATCTCTCCCTGGTGGCGGCTCGTCATGAGCCGGTGTCTGCGGTCAGCAGCTTCTGGAATTCGGGATAGCGTTGGAGCACGGCAAGACGCGGGTCGCGCTCGAATAGCGCGGGCGGGTAGCCCTCGGCTGCAGCCAGGGCAAAGTGCCTGACGGCATCCTCATGCTCACCGAGGTTAAGGTGCGCCATCGCCAGCGCCCGGTGGATCAGCATGTCGGACCGCTCCAGCGCATCCAGCGCCTTGAGCTCGGCCCGCGCCTCCGCTCCCCGCCCGACCTGCGCGAGATAGCCGGCCACCGCGGCCCGGCATAGGTGATCCTCCGGGTTCACCGACAGCTGCTGGTATCCGAGCCGGATGGCCTCCTCGTAATGTTGTCTGGCCTCATTGCTTGAATCCCCGGCCTGCAATTCGATCGTTTCCGCAAGAAAGGCGTGATAGCGAAAATCGGCCGGGCTCAGCGCAACCGCCTGGCGAAACATTTCCTCGGCCTGCACGTAATCACCGGCGTAGAAGTATTGCGTGCCGGCATTCGAGTAGGCCACGGGGTTCGGGTGCCGCACAATGGACTGGCGAAAGGCGTCAGCCGATTTCAGGTACTCGCCCTGGTAGAAATAAATCCCGCCCAGGCTGTAGTACGGTGCCGGGCTGTCGGGCTGCAGGCGGATGGCGCGGTTGATGCGCGCCGCAGCCTCATCGAGGCGCCCCAGGTCCACGAGTGCCCGACCCAGGTTCCAGTGGTAACGCCAGTACGCCGGGTCCAGCTCGATCGCCCGGAGGTGGCGCGTCCGGGCCGCCTCCAGATCCCCGCTGGCTCGGGCTGTCTCGCCCAGCGCTGCGTGCACCTCCGCATCGTTCGGGTGCGCCGCCACGGCGCGGTCCAACAGCTCACGCGAGCGCTCCAGCTGGCCGGTGCCCCGGTAAAGCCCCCCAAGCGCCACCAACAGTTCGGCCGGGGGATCGGGATCGTGCTCCGCCTCAATGCAGAAGTGGATCGCCCGGTCAGCCAGCTCGGCATCGCGCGTAATCGAGTACTGCTCCCAGTAAGCCGTGCACAGGCCGGCCAGGGCAGGCGTAAACGACCGCTCAAGCTCGAGCGCGCGGCGAAAATGAGCGGCCGCACGCTCAGCGCTCTGCGCGGTCCCTTCGCGCCGCAGTTCCGCCCGACCGCGCAGGTACTCCTCGTAGGCGTCGGGGTCGACGGTGAACGCGGGGACGAGCGTCTCGCTACCCAGCAGGCGGATCTGCAGGGCCTCGGCAATACCGCGCGAAATATTGTCCTGGACAAGGAACACGTCCTCGAGGGAAGCGTCAAAGGAGGCATTCCAGAGATTGCGCCCGGTCCGGCCATCCACCAGTCGCGCATTGATCCTGAGGTCGTTGCCCGCCTTGCGCACGCTGCCCTCCACCAGGTGGGCAACCTCGAGCGCCCCGGCCACTTCGCGAATGTCGCGGTCCGGGTCACGAAACGCAAACGACGCAGTGCGCGCGGAGACCTGGAGCCCCTGAATTCGCGAAAGGCTGTCCATCAGTGCCTCCGAGAGCCCATCGCTGAAGTAACGGTGATCGCCATCCGGGCTTAGATCGGCGAAGGGCAGCACGGCGATCGACACCTCCGCCGGCGCCATACGGCCATCGCGCTGTTGCGCAACGCTGTAGACGATGACAGCCAGGCTGGCGAGCAACGCAAGGAACCCGATCCATGGCCACCAGAGCGGATTCCGGTCGACATTGCCATCAGCAGCGGCGCCGGCGCCGGCACCAGCGGCGCGCGTACGTACCACGCCGGCCGGGGTCAGGTCATAGATCCAGGCAATGACGATGGCGAGCGGGAAGCCTACTGCCAGAACAACGGCGATCATCCGGAGCGCACCCTCGGGCGCACCGATGATGTCGAGTACGACATCGGAAACCTGCAGGATCAGCCAGACGCCGAACGCATAGACGCCGACCAGCCGCAGGACTTTTCTGCGGCGAAGCTCTCCCAGGATCCGATTCAGCCCGGACAGCCCCCCGAACATCCTTCCTCCCGCCGGCGAGGCGACACGCCAATATCGACCGTCGACCTCTGGCAAGTATAGGCAGGATTTCAGAATTCCAGCAGTATCAACGCGGTGCAGCAAAAAGTTCGCGGAAGAACATCACCGTGGCCGCCTGGAAATAGTCGCGGTTGGGTTTCTTGGCAAAGCCATGTCCCTCGTCCATGGCCAGCAGGTACCAGACCTCGCCGCCGTTGCCGCGCACCTCGCGCACGATCTGCTCGGATTCGGTGTACGGCACCCGCGGATCGTTGAAGCCCTGCGCGACGAACAGCGGCGAGCTGATCTTGTCAGCATTGTTGAGCGGCGAGATCTTCTCGAGGAACTCGCGCATCTCCGGATCCCGTTCGTCACCGTACTCGACCCGACGCAGGTCGCGGCGGTAGGCCTCGGTGTTCTCAAGGAAGGTTACGAAGCTGCTGATACCGACGATGCTCACGCCACCCAGCAGGCGCGCGTCATAGTGCACCAGGGAGGCCAGCACCATGTAACCGCCATAGGAACCGCCGTACACGATGACGCGGTTTTCATCCAGGTCAGGCTGCGTGGCGATCCAGTCGAGCAACGCGCCGATGTCCCGCACCGAGTCCTCGCGCAGCATGCCGTTGTCCAGCTGCAGGTAGCTCTTGCCGTAGCCGGCTGAGCCACGCACGTTGGGGCTGATCACCGCCGCGCCGAGCTCGTTCACCCAGTAGGCGTTCAGTGAGCTGAACGCCGGGCGGGACTGGGATTCGGGCCCACCATGGATCTGCACCACCACCGGATGCGGTCCGCTCCCGGCCGGCCGGTAAACCCAGGCGGGTACCTCGAGGCCATCGAAGCTCTCGAAGCCGACCAGTTCCGGCACCGGGAAGCGCGCAGTGTCGAGGCCGCCCACCTCGCTCTCGGTCCAACGCACCAGATCGCGCTTGCGCAACCCGTAAACGTACACGTCGCTGGGCGATTGCGGCGTGTTGAGCACCAGCGCAAGCGCACGGCCGTCGGGGCTGAATCCCAGGCCGCCGATCAGCCCGACCGGCAAGTCAGGCGCGGGCAGCGTGCGGTTGCGCTCCAGGTCCAGCAGGTGCAGCTCGGCCATGCCGCCCGCATTGACCACAAAGGCCAGGGTCTTCCGGTCGCGTGGCATGGAGAAGCTGGTGACGTCCCACGGAATATGTGCCGTCAGCGGCCTGCTGCTGCCGGTGGCAAGGTCAAGATGGTGCAGCTGCTTGAACTCCGCGCCGTGGTCGTGGACCAGGTACACGCCAGTGCCCTTGCGGTCAAATGCGCCGCCCGCGTAGCCAACCGGCCCGTCCTGCGGATTGACCTGCTCCACCGCCCCGCTTTCCAGGTCGACGATGTGCACTTCGGCGTCGGTGATGGAACGGTAGTTGATGACGATAAGGCGCGAATCGTCGGGCGACCAGTCCATCGGCACCCACAGGCCGCTGCCCTCCAGCGTCAGCTTGTGCGTTTCGTGATCGCCGTGCGGCGTACCGACATAAATATCGTAGCTGCGGCCGTCGCGGCGCGTGCTGGCGTAGGCGAAACGGTCGCCGCGGTTCGACCAGACCGGTCCGGTGTTGCGGGAGCGGCCGTCGGTCAGCAGTCGGCTCTCGCTGCTGTCGAAATCGAACCAGAAAAGCTGGAAGAACTCGTTACCGCCGATGTCCCGGCTGTAGATGAAACCCCGCAGCGCCGGGTCGGGAGAAACAGAAGCGCTGTTGATCGGCTCCTTGAAGAAGGTCAGCTGCTGGCGGGCGCCCAGCGGCTGCCGCACGCGGTGGACCTGGTTGGTGTCACCAAAGCGCGTCGAAACCAGCATGCTGCCGTCGTGCAGCCAGCTGCCGAAACCGGCCGAGCGGGTGTTCTGGTACTGCTCCAGCCGCTCGGTGATCTCGGCCGGGATCTCCGGCAGGTTCTCGAGCACGAGGTTGCCGCGCTCGACGCGCTCCACGGCGCCGGCGCCGCACCATGCCTGGCCAAGCAGAACCAGAACCATCAACTTGCGTAGCATCAGGCTTCTCCTCCTGGAAGACGCTTCTAAAGTAATACGCTTATGGACTTCCACGGCAAGGCTCGGTTCCGACGACATGGCAAATTCAGTCAGGCGAGCCGCAAGCCGGCCGTGGTGCCTTGCGGCGACGAGCTCAGTTCGAACTGCCACCCGTACCGCTGGCACAAGCGCTCGACGATCGAAAGCCCGAGCCCAAGGCCCGGGCTGCCGGCGCTCTTGACCGCGCGCCTGGTGACGTTCGCGCGCAACGCCTCGTCGATGCCCGCGCCACTGTCGATCACCAGCAGCTTGCCGCCGTCACGAATTATGCGGATTTCGCCCTGCTCCGTGTAGCGGAAGGCGTTCGACACCAGGTTGGCGATCAGCACCTGCAGGGCCGCCTGGTCTCCCGCGACGCGCCATTCGGGGTCTATCGAGACCGACAGCTTCACGGGCTTGCCGTCGAGCAGCGAGGCGTGATTGACGACGGTGCGCTCCACGATGGGCAACACTGCCGTGGACGCCGAGGTGTCGCCCGGGACGCCCTCCCGAGCCAGCGCCAGCAGCGCGTCGACGGACAGGTGCATCGCCATGGCGGCGGACCGGATGCGCGCGACCAGCACCTCGGCCTGCGCTGGGTCGGGAGACCTGGCGAGCATTGCTGCAGAGCTTTCTATGACTGCAAGCGGGGTGCGCAGTTCGTGGCTCGCGTCCTGGGTGAAGCGCTGCTCACGGTCAATGAACTGGTTGATGCGGCGGAACGCGTCACGCAGAGTGTCGGCCAGGCGCCCGACCTCGTCCGACGGATAACGACCCTGCCAGTTCGCCGGCAGCTTGTCCGGCTGGAGTGCCGTGACCTCGGCAGCGAGTGCGCGCAGCGGACCGGTCACGCGGTGCGCCAGGTAAAGGCCGGCGACCGCCGCGATCAGGGTGATGGCGAGAATCGCCAGCCCCAGCACCATGGTGATCTCCGTCAGCACGGGCCGGACCACGAGGTAATCCTCGACCTGCAGCACGATCCAGTACGCCTCGGTGCTGCCGTCAGGCTGGGTCCGCAGCAGGTGGTAGTGCCGGCCGTCCGGGCCGAACACCTCGCGGCGACCAGGCTCCGCCTCGACCTCCGATCGCAGGGACGCCGGGAGTTCGTCTTCCCGGTAGTAGCTCGCGAAGGGCAGCTCCGTTTCCGGCCGGGACTCGCCCTGCGCGAGGGACTGCTGCAGCCGCGCTTCCTCGAGCGCGAGCAGCCGGTCAAAGATGTGGTCCTCGGTGGTGTAGGCGAACAGGATGGCCAGCAGGCCGCCACAGACACCCGCGAACACCGCCATGGCAAGGAAAGCGAATGCGATGCGCCGCCGCAGGCTGTGACGCTTCACGCGGGCACCTCCAGGCGCAGGCCCACGCCGTGCAGCGTCTTCAGCATCGGATTGTCGAAGGGACGATCCAGGGCCTGTCGCAGGCTGTAGATGTGCGTCGCCAATGCATCGCTCGCCGGTGGTTCGTCCCCCCAGATCCGGTCGGCAAGCTCAGAGCGTGTGATGACCGCCGGGTAGGCTTCGGCGAGCGCCACCAGGATGTCGAAGGGCGTGTGATGGAGCTCCAGCACACGGCCTGCCCTTGTCGCGGTCCGCTGGCCCCGATCGATGGATAGCTCGCCGATGGTGAGCAGGCCGGTGTCTTCCCGGCGAAAACGACGGCCGAGCGCATTGCAACGCATCAGCAGTTCCTCGAGTGCGAACGGCTTGGTGAGGTAATCGTCGGCGCC
>CBDDRR010000081.1:0-4675 GCA_965233095.1 uncultured bacterium | reverse complement strand
TCATCTGCTCGGAGGCCGAGGGCTGCCCGGCGGCGCCCAATCACCTGAACTGGGTGCTGGATGCCGATCAATGCCTGGCGCGCAGCGGCGACGGGCTGCCGGTGTTGCTGGAGATCGGCAGCGTGGAGGAAGCGCTTCGTTTCGGCCCCGGCTTCCCGGGCGAGCCCGGCGACGCCAGGCACCTGTCCGTCTATGTCACGCCGCAGGGCCGCGAGCGGCACGGCGAGGCGCTCGAGGCATTGCGCGCGGATCTCGCCAGCCTGGAACTGCGCCTGCTCCCCGACGGCATTCTGCCGCATCTCGCCGCGGGCGTCGTCAGCCGCGAACCCATCAACCTGTTGCAGGGTCAATATGCCCCCCGCACGCAGCTCGATCGCATGTGGAAGCCCTGGCGCACCGCGGCGGCGCTGCTGGGCGTGCTGGCGGTGGTGCTGGTCGGACAGCAGGCATTGCGCCTGGCACAGCTCAAGCAGGAGGAAGGACGCCTCGACGCCGCCATCGCCGAGACCTTCCAGCAGGCCCTGCCCGGCGCACGCATGGAAGACCCGCGCTTCCAGGTGGAACGACGGCTTGCGGCACTGCGTGGCACCGGCGGCGCCGGCAACGAGAGTTTCCTGACTGCGCTCGAGGCGGTGGGCAGCGCGCTGGGTGAGACCCCCGGCATCACGCTCCAGTCGGTCAGCTATCGTGCCGGTGTGCTTGACCTGCGGCTGCAGGCGCCGAGCGTCGATGCGCTCGAGCAGATCCGCCAGTCGGTGGGTCGCGACGGGCGCTTCACCGCCACGATCCAGCAGGCGAACCAGCGGCCGGACGGCGTCGAGGGACGTATCCAGCTCAGCGGAGACGGCGCATGAAGGACTGGTTCCTCGGGCTCGAGCCGCGCGAGCGCACGATGGTCGCCATCGGCGGCGCCGTAGTGCTGGTCGTGCTGCTGTGGGGCCTGCTGATCAACCCGGTGTACAGCGCCGCCGCCGCGGCCGAGCGCCGCGTCGAAACCAAGCGCGACACGCTGGCCTTCCTGCGCTCCGCCGCAGCCGAACTTGCGGGCGCGACAAATTTGCCGGCGGGTCGGTCGGATCTTGCCGGCCAGTCGCTGGTGGTTGTGATCGACCGTAGCGCGCGCCAGGCCGGTCTCGGCGCCGCGCTGACCAACAACCAGCCCATCGGCGAGGATGGCATTCGCGTGCGGCTGGAGAGCGCGTCGTTCGAGGCCGTGGCGCGCTGGCTTGCAGCCATCGACCAGGGCTCGGGCCTCGCCATCGAGTCTGCCAGCTTCGACCGCGCGCCCGAGGCCGGCCGGGTGAATGCGAGCCTGACGCTGCGCCAAGGGATGCAATGAGTTTTGCCGCGCGACGCTGGGTGCTCGTCACGGCGGGCCTGCTTGCCCTGGTTGCCGGGCTTGCGGCGAGTTTTCCGGCGCGCCTGGCGCTGGCCTGGTTCGCGCCGCCCGACGTGCGCGCCTGGGGAATCGAGGGCACGGTCTGGCAGGGCCGCATCAGCGAACTGGTGCTGCAGCAGCACTCGCTCGGCGCGTTGGCCTGGCAGGCGCGCCCGGCCCGCTTGCTGGCACTGCAGCCGACCTGGGAGCTCGATTTGAAGCGCCCGGACGGCTACCTGCGTGGGCGGGTCGGCTTCGCCCTGTTGGGCGACCGACAGATTGTCAGGGACCTGGAGGCGTCGCTGGCCCTCGAAAACCTGCCGCCGGCCATCGTGCCGAACGGCGTGTCGGGGCAGCTCAGGGCGTCGGTGCAGCACCTCGAGCTGAGTGGCGGCTGGCCGGCCAGCGTTGCGGGCCGGGCGGCGGTGGCCGAGCTCAAGCTGCCAGGCGTCATCATGCCGCTGGGACCGTTCAGTTTTCATTTTCCCGACCAGTCGGGCGCGCCGCTCGGCGAGATCACTTCCACCGGCGGGCCGCTGGCGGTGGATGGCCGGATCGAGTTGCCGGCGCGCGGCCAGTGGAATTTCAGCGCGGAACTGGCACCGGGCGAGAACCCGCCGAAAGAGCTGGTCGACGGGCTGGCGTTTGTGGGCGAGGACATTGGCGGCGGCCGCCGCCGGCTGGTGATGTCGAGTCAGCCCTAGCCGTCGCCCCGCTCCGCCATCCCCCATTCACGCCACCCGGCGTGCTGCGGAAAATAAAGCCCCATCCTGATCGGTCCCGAGTGCCGCATGGCGAGCAGCCGGGCATAGCGTTCGAGCTGGGGAAGGTAGCGTTCGCGCTCACGATCGAGAAACGCCTCCAGCTCACCGCCCTCGTGGCGCCCCGCCTTGTAGTCCACGATCCAGAGTACGCCTGACTCGTCCACGAAGCTCCGGTCCACGATGCCGTGCACGACCCGACCGTCCAGCCGGCCGCTGATCCGGCGTTCACTGGCACCCTGCGCATGCCGCGAGTCCAGCAGCCAGCGCCCGCGTTCATCCGCCAGCGTGCTCTGGAGTGCGGCGGTGCACCGCGCCAGCGCCGTGTCGAGGTCCGTTGCGCCAAGTCCCGCCTCGCACAGCAAGGCACGCAACAACGGTTCAACGCCGCGCAAGCGCTCGGCGGGCCACGCCGCCGGGCCATCCGCCGAGATCACTTGCAACAGGCGATGCACGGCGACACCCACCGCCCGTGCTTCGCGACCCGACCAGTCGTATTCCACCACGGCGCCAGGAGGGGTCGGCTCGGGCTCGCGTAATGTCCAGTCGACCGTCGGCGCGGGCATGGGCGGTCGCCAACCCGGGGCGTAGCGGCGCAGCATGGCGGGCGGGCGCGCTGCAGCCTCGTCGGGCGGGTCCGCATCGCGGTCGCGCGCAGCGAGGAAGGCCTCGCCCAGTGCCGGCCAGAGCCTGGCAAGCAGCGTGCCACTGCGCGGCTGCGGCGGTTGTCCGGTTTCAGGGTGATCCGGCCTGATCCGGGCCACCAGGTGCAGGCGCTCCCGTGCTCGCGTGACCGCCACGTACAACAGCCGATCGAGCTCCAGCAGCTCCCGGCGATCGTCCAGCTGGCGCAGCGCGGTGTGCAGCGGATCCTGCTCGTCCCCGAGGCGCTCGACGGGCGCGAGAATCAGCTCCGTACCATCCTCGCGCACCTGTTCCAGCCAGCGCAGCAGGCGCTTCTCGTTCCGGCCGCTGGTGCGATCGAGCCCGGGCAGGATGACGTGATCGAACTCGAGCCCCTTGGCTTTGTGGATGGTGAGCAGTTGCACGGCTGCGCCGGTCACTGTCTCGGGCGCGGCAAAGAGGTCACCGAGCAACGCGCTGAGTTCCGGCGGATCGTCCAGGTCGCCGTGCCGCGCACGCCCGTCGAGATACTCGAGGAAGGTCCGCGCGTCCGCCAGCTCTGACTCCCGCTCCAGGGTGGCCGGTCCGCCGAGCGCAAGCCATGCACCCTCGACCACGCGGCGCAGCGGCCGCCGGCCGCGCTCTTCGAGCGCAGGCGAAATTGCTGCGACCAGGCGGCTGGCACGCTGACGGCCGTCATCACTGAGCGTGCGCAGCACGTCGGGGTCCTGCAGGCGCATCCAGATCTCGTCCTGCCTCCGCCCCGCCACTGCCAGCAGGTCAGCCAGCAGTAGCCCGCACCACGGCGCCCGCAGAATCGCCAGCCAGGCGGTGCGGTCCGCGCGGTGGCACAGCGCGCGGGTCAGCGCCTCGAGATCACGTATCGCCGGCACCTCGGCAAGCGGCTCGATATCGACGGCCTGGAACGGGATCTCCGCGGCCTTGAGCGCGGGCGTGATGTGCGCCAGGTGGCTGCGACTGCGGACCAGCACCGCGATGCTCGCCTCCGGCGCGGCGCGGCGCAGGCTGCGGATAATGTCCGCCACGCGGTCCGCCTCGGCGCGCGCGTCGCCCGCCGGCGCCGCGCTGCAGCTGACGGCCGGTCCCGGTAATGCCGGGTGCCACGGTACGGACGGCGCGAACGGCACCGCGCCCAGCGAAAGGTCCTCGCGCGGGGGAAAGATCCCGGGGAACGTGGCGGAGACCCAATCGACCAGCGCCGCCTGGCTGCGGAAGTTGACGCCGAGACGCAGCCGGCGCAAGGCGACCTCGCCGATGCCGCTGCGCTGAGCCTGGAGGAAGCGGCCCACGTCGGCCTCGCGGAAACGGTAAATCGATTGCATGGGATCGCCGACGCAAAACAGCGTCCGGCCGTCGCCGGGAACCCAGCCGGCGGTGAGCCGCTGCAGCAGCTCTACCTGGGCCTGCGAGGTGTCCTGGAACTCGTCGACCAGCAGGTGGCTGATCCTGCAATCCAGCGCCAACGCAAGGTCGGTGGGCTCCTCCGCCCCGAGCGCCGCGAGCGCCGCATGGGCGATGCCTACATAGTCGCTCTCGCCGCGCGCTGCGAACCCCAGCTCGAGCGCGGCCGCACACACGGGCAACAGGGCCAGCAGGTGCACGAGGATGGCCCACCGGGTTTCGTCGTAGGCTGGCGCAGGCAGCCCCCGGACACGCTGCAACCCGGCGGCGTCCGCCCCCTCGGCCAGCGCCTGCAGCAGCTCGCCCATGCGCTGCTTGTCTGCCTTCGCCTCCGGAGGAAATCCCTGGCTCTTGTTGAGCGTCTTGCGCCAGTCCCCCTTCGCGGTCAGCAGCAGCTCGGCCAGCGCTTGCCAGCGCGGCAGCGCCTCCGCCGTCGGTGCCGGAAACGATTCCACCCCGGACAGCGGGCTGAGCCATTCGATCTCGGGGG
>CBDDRR010000080.1:0-3849 GCA_965233095.1 uncultured bacterium | reverse complement strand
GCCAGCCAGGTGCGCCCGACCTCGACCACCGCCGCGAGCACGGCGAACTTCGCATAGAAGCCCAGCAGCGGCGGCACGCCGGCCATGCTGAACATCACGATCAGCATGATGGCCGCGAACCAGGGGCTGCGGGCGTTCAGGCCGCTGAAATCGCTCAGCTCGTCGGCCTCGAAGCCCTGCCGGCTGAGCAGGATGATCATGCCGAAGGCCGCGCCGGCCATGATCACGTAGGCCAGGGTGTAATAGACGGCAGCCTGGTAGCCGGCCGCCGTGCCGGCGAGGATGCCCAGCAGGATGAAGCCGACGTGGGAGATCGTCGAGTAAGCCAGCATGCGCTTCAGGTTGGTTTGCGCGATGGCGACAATGTTGCCGATCGCCATCGACAGCACGGCCAGCACTACCAGCATGTCCGACCAGCTCGAGTGCATGGCGCCGAGGCCCTCGACCAGCACCCGGAGAATCATTGCCAGCGATGCGATCTTGGCGGCGGTGCCGATAAACATGGTGACCGGGGTGCTGGCTCCCTGGTAGACGTCGGGCAGCCACATGTGGAACGGCACCGCGCCGAACTTGAATGCCACGCCCACGATGATGAACGACAACGCCACCAGCAGGTGGATGTCCAGCCCGTCCAGCTCGCCGGCGCGGCGCGCGATCTCGCCGAGATCAAGGCTGCCGGTGACACCGTAGAGGATCGAGGTGCCATACAGGAAACAGCCGGTGGCGATGGCGCCGAGGACGAAGTACTTCATCGCCGCCTCGGCGGCCACCGGGCTCTCGCGGTTGAACGCCACCATGGCGTACAGCGACAAGGACATCAGCTCCAGGCCCAGGTACAGGCTCAGCATGCTGTGCGCCGAGATCATCACGAAGATGCCGAGCGTGGCGAACAGCCCGAGCACGTAGTACTCGCCCTTGAACAGGCCCCGCACTTGCAGGTAGCTGCGCGCGTACAGGAAGGCCACTGCCACCACGCCGCAGGTGAACAGCTTGAGCAGCTGCGACAGCGGATCGGCCACGAACGCGCCGGTCAGGGTCACGATGCGCCCGTCCGGGGCCGTCGCCAGCAGGCTGAGCGCGGTGCCCAGCAGGGTCGCCATGGCCAGCCAGTAGGTCAGCACCCGGCGCCGCTCCGGCACGAACAGGTCCACGAGCAGCACCAGGCATGCGGCGCAGGCCAGGAAGATTTCCGCCGTCGCGGGGGTGAATGCGCTCATGCCGTTCATAGCTTGGATTGCACCACGTGGTCGGCGAGGCCCTGCAGGGTGGTCGCCATTGCGTCGATGAGCGGCGCCGGCCACAAGCCGAGCAGCAGCACCGCCGCGGCGAGGATGCCCAGCACCAGGAATTCGCGCCGGCCGATATCCTTCAGCGCCGCCACCTGCTCATTGGCCACCTCGCCGTACAGCACGCGCTTGACCATCCACAGGGTGTAAGCGGCGCCGAGAATCAGCGTGGTGGCAGCCAGCGCCGCATACCAGAAGCTGGCCTTGAAGCTGGCCAGGATCACCAGGAATTCGCCGACAAAGCCGGACGTGCCCGGCAGGCCGGCATTGGCCATGGCAAACAGCACCAGGAAGGCCGCGAACATCGGCATCGTGTTGGCCACGCCGCCGTAAGCGGAGATCTCGCGGCTGTGCATGCGGTCGTAGAGCACGCCGACGCACAGGAACAACGCGCCGGAGATCAGCCCGTGAGACACCATTTGGATCATGCCGCCTTGCAGGCCCATGACGATGCCGTCCGCCGCGCCGGTGTTTGCGAGGATGCGCCACGCGATGAAGAAACCCAGGGTCACGAAGCCCATATGGGCGATCGAGGAGTACGCAATCAGCTTCTTCATGTCGTTCTGCACCAGCGCAACGAAGCCGATGTAGACCACCGCGATCAATGACAGGCCGATCAACAGCCAGTCGAGCGAATGGCTGGCGTCGGGCGTGATCGGCAGGCTGAAGCGCAAAAAGCCGTAGCCGCCCATTTTCAGCATGATGGCGGCCAGGATTACCGAGCCGCCGGTCGGCGCCTCGACGTGGGCGTCGGGCAGCCAGGTGTGCACCGGCCACATCGGCACCTTGACCGCAAAGGCGGCGAGGAAGGCCAGGAAGATCAGCGTCTGCTCGGTCATGCCCAGCGGCAACCGATGCAGCGCCAGCAGGTCGTAACTGCCCGCCTCGACCCGCAGGTAGATGAGCGCCACCAGCATGAACACCGAGCCGAGGAAGGTGTAGAGGAAGAACTTCAGGGTGGCGTACACGCGCCGCGCGCCGCCCCACACGCCGATGATGATGAACATCGGGATCAGCATCGCTTCCCAGAACACGTAGAACAGCAACGCGTCCAGCGCCGCGAACACGCCGATCATGACCCCCTCAAGGACCAGGAAGGAGGCGAAATACTGCGCCGGCCGGCTCTTGATGACGTCCCAGCCGGCGATCACCACCAGCACGGTGATGAAGGTCGTCAGCAGGATCAGCGGCATGGAGATGCCATCCACGCCGAGGTGATACCAGGCGTCGAAAGCCGGGATCCACGACGCCCGCTCGGTGAATTGCATGGCGACCGTGTTGGGGTCGAAGCGGATCCACAGCGGCAGGCTGGCGACGAAGGTCAGCAGGGCGACCCCGAGCGACAGCCCGCGCGCCAGCGACGCGCGTCCGTCGCCCACCGCGAGCACGGCCAGGCCGCCGAGAATCGGCAGCCAGATGAGGATACTCAGCAGCGGCAGGCTGGTCGGCATGGCGTTATCCCTGCCCCCGCGCCACGACGAACAGCAGCCAGCCGATCATCAGCGCAAGCCCGATGAACATGGCGAACGCGTAGTGGTACAGGTAACCGGTCTGCACCCGGCGCACGACGCCGGACAGCCAGCCCACCGCGCGGGCCGAGCCGTTGACCAGCAGTCCGTCGATCAGCGCGCCGTCGCCAGCGCGCCAGAACAGGCCGCCGGCGCCCCGCGCCAGCGGCGCCAGCACACGCTCGTTGAAGGCGTCAAAGTAATACTTCTGGTCCAGCACGCGATTGAGGCCGCCGAGCCGGGCGGCGATACGGCCCGGCAGCTCGGGACGCTGCAGGTACAGGTACCAGGCGGTGCCCAGCCCGGCCAGCGCCAGCCAGAGGGCCGGCGTTACCAGGGCATGCGCCAGCATCGCGGTCGGCGAGTCGGTGCCGCCCGCCGCCAGCGCGGCCAGCGTGTCTCGCGCGGGCGCGACCTGGATGGCCTCGCCGAAGAAGCCGCCGAACAGCAGCGCCTCCATGCCGAGCCAACCGGCGATCACCGAGGGGATGGCCAGCATCACCAGCGGCCCGGTCACCACCGCAGGGGTCTCGTGCAGGTGGCTGCGGGTGTGCGCGTCGAAGCGCTCCGGACCGTGGAACACCAGGAAGAACATGCGGAAGCTGTACAGCGCGGTGACGAACACCCCGGCCAGCACGCAGGCGTAGGCATAGCCGGCGCCGGGCAGTTCGGCATGGTGGACCGCCTCGATGATGGCGTCCTTGGAGAAGAAACCGGCGAAGCCCGGGAAGCCGATCAGCGCCAGCGAGCCGACCAGCGCCGTCCAGTAGGTGACCGGCATGTAGCGCCGCAGGCCGCCCATCCTGCGGATGTCCTGCTCGTGGTGCATGGCAATGATGACGCTGCCGGCGGCCAGGAACAGCAGCGCCTTGAAAAAGGCGTGGGTCGCCAGGTGGAAGATGCCGGCAGCGTAAGCCGAGGCGCCCAGCGCCACCGTCATGTAGCCGAGCTGCGACAGCGTCGAGTACGCCACCACGCGCTTGATGTCGTTCTGCACGATGCCCAGCAGGCCCATGAAGAACGCGGTGGTCGCGCCGATCACCAGCACGAAGGAC
>CBDDRR010000079.1:0-3088 GCA_965233095.1 uncultured bacterium | reverse complement strand
GCAGCGCGTGCTCATCCCGATGCAGTGCGAGTACTACGCGCTCGAGGGGCTGTCGGACCTCGTCGGCACCATCAAGCGGGTACGCGCGCACCTCAACCCGACGCTCGAGATCGCCGGCCTGCTGCGCACGATGTACGACCCGCGCAATACGCTTTCGCAGCAGGTGTCGCAGCAGCTGGAGGCGCATTTTGGCGACAAGGTGTATCGCACCATGGTGCCGCGCAATGTGCGACTGGCGGAGGCGCCCAGCCACGGTGTGCCGGCGGTGCTGCTCGACGCAAGCTCGAAGGGCGCGCAGGCCTATCTCGGCCTCGCAGACGAAATCCTCGCTCAAGGGAGCGCAGCATGATCAAGGCTAAAGGGCTGGGACGCGGGCTGGACGCGCTGCTTGGCGGCGACGAGGACGCACGGCCGCGCGGCGAGTCGCTGCTCACGCTGCCCGTCAACCGCATTCGCCCGGGCAAGTACCAACCCCGCACCAAGATGGACCAACAGGCGCTGGCGGAGCTGGCGGCCTCGATCCGCTCCCAGGGCCTCATGCAGCCGCTGCTGGTGCGGCCGGTGGACCGCGACCGCTACGAGCTCATCGCCGGCGAGCGGCGCTGGCGCGCCGCGCAGATGGCAGGGCTGGAGGAAGTGCCCGCGCTGGTGCGCGAAGTGCCCGACGAGGCGGCGCTCGCCATGTCCCTCATCGAGAACATCCAGCGGGAGAACCTCAACCCGATGGAGGAGGCGAACGGCCTGCAGCGCCTGCTCGACGAATTCAAGATGACGCACGAGCAGGCCGCCGACGCCGTGGGCCGCTCGAGAAGCGCCACCACCAACCTCCTTCGCCTGCTCAAGCTCGCCAGGCCGGTACAGGAAATGCTCATGGAGGGCGCGCTCGAGATGGGCCATGCGCGCGCCTTGCTGGCGTTGGATGGGGCGCGCCAGATCGAGGCGGGTACACGCGTTGCGGCGAAGGGCCTGTCCGTGCGCGAGACCGAGGCGCTGGTGCAGAATCTCGTGCGCGGGCCGGCGGCGCGGCGCAAGCCCCGCGCAGACCGGGACGTGCAGCGCCTGGAAGAGGAAGTGTCGGAGCGGCTGGGCACGACCGTGTCGATCACGCCGGGACGCAAGGGTGCGGGCAAGATCGTCGTGCATTACGCGAGCCTCGATCACCTGGAGCAGCTCCTCAAGAAGCTCCGCTGACAACGATCTTGCGATATACTTTTCAGGCTTTGCCGGGTGCGGGGATCAAGAACGCCATGCTTCGCCACCTGAGCAAGCCGATCCGCACCGTTTTGCAATGGCAACTCGCGGCGACTGCCGCGCTCGCGCTGGCGGCTGCACTGCTGGCTGGCGAACACGGGGCGATATCGGCGGCAGCCGGCGGCGGCATCAGCATCATTGCCGGCCTGGCTGCCGCGTTCGTGGCTTCACGGGGAAGGGCAAGGTCCGCAGGGGGAGTAGTGATGGGTGCGCTCACGGCCGAAGCAGTGAAGCTCGGCCTCGCAGTGATCCTGCTGTGGCTGGTCCTGACGAACTATGGCGACGCAGTCGTCGCCGCCCTGATCGGGTCGTTCGTCGCCACGATGCTGGTTTTCGCCATGGCGTTTTTCGTTCGCGAGTACTGAGGCACGCTGAGCAAAGATGGCCGCCGGTAAAGAATTCAACGCATCGGATTACATCCAGCACCACCTCACCTTCCTGTCGAAGCCGGTCGGCGGCGACGGCGGTTTCTGGAGCGTGCACGTCGACTCGCTCGTCACCTCCATCGTCCTGGGCGTCATCGGCATCGGCTTCCTCTGGTGGGTGGTGAAAGGCGCGACCTCCGGCGTGCCGGGCCGCCGCCAGGCCTTCGTCGAGTTGGTGATCGACTTCATCGACGAGCAGGTGAAGGGCATCTTCACCCACGGCGATCGCAACAAGTTCATCGCGCCCCTCGCTCTCACGGTGTTCGTGTGGGTGGTGCTGATGAACTCCATGGACTCCCTGCCGGTGGACTGGGTCTCCGGCGCGTTTTCGCTGCTCGGCATCCACGAGTGGCGCATCGTGCCGACCGCGGATGTCAACACGACCTTCGCGCTGGCGCTGTCCGTGTGGCTGCTGATGATCGGCTTCGCCATCAAGGCCAAGGGCCTGGGCGGCTGGATTCACGAGCTGTTCTGCGCGCCGTTCGGCTCGAATCCGCTGCTGTGGCCTGCCAACTTCCTGTTCAACCTCGTCGAGTACGTCTCGAAGCCCCTGTCGCATTCGCTGCGGCTGTTCGGCAACATGTACGCGGGCGAGATCCTCTTCCTGCTTTTGTGGCTGTGGGCGGCCACCGGCCTGGTCGGCACCGTCTTCGGCTTCCTGCTGGGGCTCGGCTGGGCGATCTTCCACATCCTCATCGTGCTGCTGCAGGCCTACATCTTCATGATGCTGACCGTCGTGTACCTCGCGATGGCGCACGAACACCACTAACTCGTCTCCGCTCAGGAAAGGAAAAAACCAAATGGAAAAACTACAACTGCTGGCCATGGTGCAGGCCTACTCGTCGATCGGCATCGGCCTCATGGTCGGCCTCGGCGCCATGGGCGCCTGCATCGGCGTGGGCATCATGTGCAGCCGATTCCTCGAGGCCGCGGCGCGCCAGCCCGAGCTGACCAACTCCCTGCAAGGCAAGGTGTTCCTGCTGCTCGGCCTGATCGACGCGTCGTTCATCATCGGCCTGGGCATCGCGATGTTCTTCGCCTTTGCCAGCCCGCTCGCGACGCCTTTCCGCTAAGCCCGCCGCCGGTCCCGCAAGGGGGAACGAATGAGCTTCAACCTCACGCTGTTCGCACAGATGGCCGTGTTCCTGGCCTTCATCGGCTTCACGGCGAAGTTCGTCTGGCCGTACCTGCTGCGCGCGATCGAGACCCGGCAGAAGACGATCGCCGACGGCCTCGCCGCAGCCGACCAGGGCCGCCGCTCGCTCGAGCAATCGACGCGCCAGTCCGAAGAGGCCATCAACCAGGCGCGCGGCCGCGCCGCGGAGATCCTCGCGCAGGCCGAAAAGCGCGCCGCCCAGCTCGTCGACGAGGCGCGCAGCGCGGCCAAGGAAGAAGGCAACCGCGAGAAGGCG
>CBDDRR010000078.1:0-2887 GCA_965233095.1 uncultured bacterium | reverse complement strand
TCTGCCGCGCGCCCGCTGCTGCGAATGGCCGCGGACCACGGCATCGTCGATGGAGTCGAGCTGGCGCTCCACAAGGGCATTCCGCTGGGCTCCGGCATGGGGGGGTCTGCGGCATCTGCCGTTGCGGCGGTGGTGGCGGCGAATGAGCTGTGGTCGCTGGGACTGGATGAGTCGACCCTGCTGGAATACGCGCTGGACGGTGAAAATGCGGCCAGCGGCGCCGGGCATCCCGACAATGCGGCGGCGTCGCTGCTCGGGGGGCTCGTGCTCACCGAGCCGGGCCGGCCACCTCGCTGCACGCGATTGCCGGTGCCCGACGGGATCGCCTGCGTGCTGTGCCATCCCGCGCTCGAGGTCCGCACCAGGGATGCCCGCCGGATCCTTTCGCCCACCGTGCCCATCGAAGGCTGGGTGCGCCAGTCCGCCTGGCTGGGCGGCTTTATTGCCGGTTGCCTGCGCAATGATCTTGCGCAGGTAGCCCGCTGCCTGCAGGACGAGATCATCTGGCCGCAACGCGCGGGACTCGTTCCCGGCGCCCACCAGGCGCTGGCCGCCGCGCGCGCCGCCGGCTCGCTGGGAGGCTCGCTGTCGGGCAGCGGCCCGTCGGTGTTCGCCTGGGCGCCGACCACGGCGGCAGCGGCGATCGCCGAGGCTTTCGCGCAGAGCTTCAGCGACATCGGCGTGGCGAGCGAGACCTGGGTCTCCAGCCCGGACGCACCGGGCGCGCACATCGTCAGGGAATCCTGAGTCCGTGCCCACCGAGCGCCGCGCCGGGTCGCTGTACGCGATCGCGGCCTTCGGGTTCTGGGGTCTGACCCCGGTCTATTACAAGCTCATGCCAGACGTGCCTCCGGTCGAGGTGCTGGCGCACCGCGTCGTCTGGAGCGTGGTGTTCGGCGCAGTGTTCGTCAGCCTGGTGAGCGCGTGGCCCGCGGTGCGCAGTGCCCTGGCCAGCCCGCGGACTCTGCGAGCGCTGGCGCTGACCGCCGCGCTGGTCAGCACCAACTGGCTGATCTACATCTATGCCGTGGTGTCCGACCAGGTCATGGCGACCAGCCTCGGCTACTACATCAACCCGCTGGTGAACGTGCTGCTGGGGATGCTCTTCCTGGGCGAGCGGCTCGGCCGTGGCAGGATGCTGGCTGTCGCGCTGGCCGCGATCGGAACGGCGAGCCTCGCATTCGAGCTTGGCGGGCTGCCGTGGATCTCGCTGACCCTGGCCTTCAGTTTCGGGTTCTATGGCCTGATCCGCAAGCGCCTCGGCCTGCCCGCGATGGCGGCATTGTTCGTCGAAACCCTGCTCGTTGCGCCGCTCGCGCTGCTGGCGCTCGGCTGGTACGGCGCGCAAGGCGAGTCCTCGTTCGGCAGCGACCTGCGCACGACGCTGTTGCTGGTCTTTGCGGGTCCGGTGACCCTGTTGCCGCTGTTGTGGTTCGCCGAGGCCGCCCGGCGCCTGCCCTTGATCACGGTGGGATTCTTTCAGTACCTTGCACCTACGCTGACCTTCCTGCTCGCGACGCTCGTCTACAGCGAGCCGTTTACCTTGGCCTGGGCGGTCACTTTCGTGTTCATCTGGAGTGGACTTGCGGTGTTCACCATCGATAGCCTCCGCACGCATCAACGGTTGCGGCGGTCCGATCGCGAAGGCGCTGTAAAGTGAACGCCGTGCCGACGACGTGGCTCGGCGGCGGCCTGGCGGTCGCGGCGGCGCTGCTGCTCGTGGTCGGCCTGGTCGTTTTCCTGCGCCGCAGGCAAAGCCTCGAGGCCCTGCTGGGGAGGATCGCCTGGGCCCAGCTCAAGGACGTCGTGATCCCGGACGACGTGGACGGCGAGATTCATCTCGACCTCGCGCTGCTGACGACACGCGGCATCCTGGTGCTGGAGGTCCGGCGAGCTGCCGGGACGCTGTTCTGGGGCGAGCAGTTGGAACGCTGGACCGTGCTCGACGGCGCGCGGCGCAAAGTGATCGACAATCCCTTGCCGGGCCTGCAGGCGCGGCGCCATGCCGTGCACGCGCTGGCGCCACGGGTACCCGTGGACGGCAGGGTGCTGCTGGTCGGGCCGGTGCAGATTTCCGGCGACAACCCGCCCGGCGTCCTGCTGCCGGCGGAATTGCTCGCCGAGTTTCCGGTCCGTGGCAAGACGCCGCCGCCGGATACGGTGCGCGAGGCATGGGCAACCCTCAAAGCGGCTTCCCGGCCGATCTGAGGGTTGACTCGATCTCCCTGGGCTAGGCGGCGTCCGCCACCCGGGCGCGGTGAAAATGATCCGCCAGCACGCGGGCCACGCAGGCCGTCACGCGCTTGCCCTTGTCGATGTGCAGGAACTCGTTCGGCCCGTGGGCGTTGGAGTTCGGTCCCAGCACACCGGTGACCAGGAACTGTACGCCCGGAAACTTCTCGCCCAGCATGCCCATGAAGGGAATGCTGCCGCCGGTACCCATGTACAGCGCCGGCTTGCCGAAGAAGGCTTGTGAAGCCTGCTGCATGGAGTCGGCGAGCCACGGGGCGACGGCCGGCGCGTTCCATCCGCCCATCGAAGACTCGACCTTGAATTCCACCTTGGCCCCGAGCGGCGGGTCGGTCTCCAGGGTCTTCTTGACGGTGTGCGCGGCGAGCCGGGGATCCAGCGTCGGCGGCAGACGGAAGGACAGTTTCACGGCGGTCCAGGGGCGCAGCGTGTTGCCGGCCATGGCCGTGGTCGGCAGACCGTCCGCGCCAGTCACCGACAGGGTCGGCCGCCAGGTGTTGTTGAGCAGCAACTCCACCGGGTCCGTGGCTACGGGCCTCGTCCCACCGGCCCAGGGGAAGCGCCGGTGCACGCCCTCGCCGAGCACCTCGGCCGCGGCCGCCGCCTGTTTCTTGCGCGCCGCAGGGATCTCGCCGCG
>CBDDRR010000077.1:0-2586 GCA_965233095.1 uncultured bacterium | reverse complement strand
GCGCCGGCCGGCCTCCGGGTTATACCAGCGGATGAGCAGCTGGGTGCGCACCGCGCGCAGCTCCTCGACCACCGGGTGGAACGGGTCCCAGGCGGCGATCAGCTCCTTGCTCACGCCGTCGGGCCCGGACACGAGGTACGGAAACTCGTACTGCTTGGCGAGCGCCTGGCGCAGGTCGCTGTCGGTGATGAGGTTGAGCTCGATCGCCGCCTCGCCGAAGCGCCAGCCCAGCTCGCGCTGGCGCGCCAGCACCTGCTCGGCGTCCGAGGCGGTGAGCTTGCCTTCGTCCATCAGGCTGGCGCCGATATGGCGCCCGGTGCCGGCGCCAGCCCGCGGCGCACCTTCCAGGGGCAGAACGTTGTCGGTCGGTTTCGGTAGCATGGTTGTTTCACTCACCAGGGATGGGGAAGGGCGCGCATGGCGCGGGCGGGTGCCGGCAGCAGCCGGCCGCCCGAAGGCTGCCAGCGCGACAGGCGCCCGAGGGAGGGCACGGCGAGGCGCGACTCGAGGTCGGCGCGAGAACGCACCCGGCGGTCGAGCGCCTCGAGCACGTACACCACGGCGGCGGCGAGCAGCAGGCCGATGATCACCGCCAGGCCGCTGATCAGCCCGATCTTCGGATGCGCGGGATTGAGCGGCTCGGTGGCCGGCGAGAGCATCGCCACGTTGGTGGTGGTGGCGCGGCTGTCGATCTTGTTGACCGTGTAGCGCGCCAGTACCGCCTCGTAGGCGCGCTGCGCGTTCTCCACGTCGCGCGCCATCACCGACATCACCGCGCGGTGGTCCTTCATCGAGTGGATGCGCGCGTTGGCGTCGGCAACTGCCTTTTTCAGCTCCTCCTCGCGCTGGCGCGCCTGCTGCGCGGCCGCGCCCAGCGAAGACACCACCTTCTTCATCTCGCCGTTGAGGCGGGCGCGCTGCGCCTTCACGTCGGCATCCAGGCGCTGGTACACGGGATGGTTGGGGCCCAGGTCGACCGCCGCGGCGTTGAACGCCGTTTCGGCACGCGCCAGGGTGAGGCGCGCCTCGGTGATTGGGCCGCTCGCCATGATCTCGGCCATGGCGTCGGGCGTGCCGCTGGCCGCCACCTCCTGCGCCTGCTTGTAGCGGATCTGCGCCTCGTGGCTCGTGTTGCGCGCCGTGGCGTAGGCGCCCATCAGCTCGGCCAGGCGCGAGCTGTCGACGTCCACGCGCTCGTCGGCGTATGTGATGCCCTTGGACTTCTGATAGGTCGCGAGCTTCGCCTGCGCCTCGTTCACCTGCTGGCGCATGCCGGCGAGCTGCTTGTCGAACCACTCGGCGGCCTCGCGCGTGGGCTCGGTGCGCAGCGCGAGCGCCGTGTCCTGATAGGCCTTGGCGAAGGCGTTGGCCACCGCCGCCGCCTCGCGCGGGTTGCTCGACGAGTAGGTGATGCTGAGCACGTTGCTGCCCGGCACCTCGGCGGCGACGTTCTCCACCAGCCCGGCCGCAATCCAGTCCTCCAGCGTGCCGGCACCCCCGGTGGCCTCCTCCCAAGCCTCGCGCACGCCCGGCATCTGGGCGATCTTGAGGTCGCGCGCCACCTGCTTGGCGACACGCTGCGACTTGATGAGGTCGATCTGCGTGGCGAGATAGCCGGCGCGCTCGCGGCCGGTCATGCGCGTGCGCTCCATGGTCTGCTCGTCGCGCGCGTCGATCAGCAGCGTGGAGGTGGCCACGTATTTCTTGGGCACGATGAAGGCCACCGCCACCGCGGTCACGATCACCGCGGCGAGCACCATCACGAATGCCTTGCGCCGCGCGCGCAGCGCCAGCATGAATTGGTTCAGGTCCATTGAGCTTGCCCTTCCCTTAGAAAATCGATTCTCTGACGTAGATCACGTCGTCGGCCTTCACCGTATCCATGAGCGTGGTGTCGGTCTCGACGAACTTGCCCTTGGCATCCGGACGGCGCAGCTTCAGGCGCCGATCGCTGCCGCGCGGCGTGATGCCGCCGCCGGCGGCGATCGCCTGCATCACGGTCATGTTGGGCTCCAGGCGGTAGGCGCCCGAGCGCGCTACCTCGCCGTAGATGTAGAACACCGGCGCGCGGTCGACCTGGATGGTGTCGCCGTTCTTCAGGTAGATGCCCTTGGCGATCACCGGCAGCTTCTGCGACTTGCCGTCGCGCACCAGCGTGACATAGTCGGCGCCCTCCGCCGATATCCCGCCCGCCGCCGCGATCACGTCGGCGAGCTGCGAGCTGGTGTCGTCCAGCGGGTAGCGTCCCGGGCGCGCCACCATCCCCAGCACGTTGACCTGGCGGCTGCGCACCGTGGTCACCGCCACGCTGACCTGCGGGTTCTTCAGGAACTTGCCGCTCTTCAGCTCGGCGGCGATGTGCTTGCCCGCCTGGGTAGCGCTCAGGCCCGCCACTTTCACTTCGCCCACCAGCGGCATGCTTATGGTGCCGCGCTCCGTGACGCGTGCCTCGGTGGTGAGGTCGGGCTGCTGGAACACGGTGACGCGCAGCGCGTCGCCCACGCCCAGCTTGTCCGCCGGCTGGGCCCACGCCGGAAGTGCTGCTGCCAACAGGAAAAACGCCAATGCAATCAGTTTCATCTTTAC
>CBDDRR010000076.1:0-5944 GCA_965233095.1 uncultured bacterium | reverse complement strand
GCACCGAGCCGAGCTGTTCCGCCAGGCGCGAGCGATAGATGCCGACCTCGCCCGCGCCGTTGAGCAGGTTCTCGAGCAGCTCGGCATCGACGCGCGCCACCTCCTGGCGGGGCGCGGGCGCGGCGCCCAGCGCCGGCACCTCGGGCGGCAGCGGCGGCAGGGGCTCGGGCTTCGGTGGCGCCTCCGGTTCGGCCTCGGGCTGAGGCTCGGGCTCGGGCTCGGGCTGAATTGTCGGCTCCGGCGCCGGTTGCGGCTCGGGCTCGCCCTCGGGCGCGCGCTCGGGCGGGAAGGTGATCAGCGGCGGCGGGTACTCGGCCGGCGGAATCCAGGTCGGCGCGGGCGCTTCCTCCTCGGGCTCCGGCGGCGCGGCTTCTTCGGCCGGCGGCGGCTCCTCGGCAACGGGCGCCTCCTCGACGGCCGGCGCTTCTTCCTCGGCCGGGGGCGCTTCCTCGGCCGGGGCCTCGGCTTCGGGCTCGACGTACGGCGTGATCTCCTCGCCCTTCAGCGCGGCGGCGATGCGCTCGCGCAGGCCGGCGGGGATCTCCGGCATGCGGCCCTCGGCCGCCACGTCGCGCATGCCGTGCATCGCGTCCAGGCTCTGCTGCACGATCTCGACCAGCGCGGGTTCACTTACCCGGCTGCCGTCGGCCAATGCCTCGAACAGGTTCTCGAGATCATGGCTGAAGTCGCCGATGGTGCGCACGCCGGCCAGGCGCGCGCTGCCCTTGATGGTATGCAGGTAGCGCTGCAGCGCGCGCACCGGTTCCTCGGAGCCGGGACGCGCGCGCCAGGACGCCATGGCGCCCTCGGCTTCCTCGAGGATCTCGGTGGCCTCCTCGCTGAACAGGGCCAGGATCTCGGGGTCGAACTCCTCGGACGGCTGGTACTCGGGCAGCGTCACGGTGGCGCCGGCCTCGGCGCGCAGCTGGTAGTCCTCGTGCAGCGCGCGGATCTCGGCGGCCAGGTCGTAGTCGGCGGCCTCCGGCGTCCGGCCTTCCTGCAGCGCCTCGACCACCCCGGCGATGGTGTCCACTGCGCGGCGCACCAGCTCAAGCCCGCCCTCCGACAGGCCGACGTGGTCGTCGTACAGCCGGCGCAGGTGCTCGTTCAGCGGCCGCGCCACGGCGACGGCAGGCGCGACGTCGGCCATGTTGGCGCTGCCGGCGAGCGTGTGTGAAGCGCGGTGGGCGGCCTCGGTCACGGCGAAGGGCGCGGTGCGCAGTGCGCAGCCGGCAATGTACTCGCGCAGCACTTCGATATGCCCGCTGGCCTCGCGCGTGAAGATGTCGCGCAGCACCGGGTCCATCTCGGCGACGGCCGGCTCTTCCGCGGGTGCTTCCCCAGGCGCAGGCGCCGCTTCGACTGGGGCCTCTTCGGCGGGCGGTTCCTCGGGCGCAGCCGGTTCCTCCGGCGCAGCAGCTTCCTCGGCGGACGGGGCTTCCTCGGCCGGTGGTTCTTCGGCCGGTGGTTCTTCGGCCGGTGCTTCCTCGACCGGTGCTTCCTCTGCCGGCACTTCTTCGGCCGGCACTTCTTCGGCCGGCGCTTCCTCGGCCGGCGGCGGCGCGGCGAGCAGCGCCTGGAAGGTCGCGGCGGCGTCCGGGCGATTGTCGGCGAAGGCGTTCGCCTGCTGGATCCACGGCTGCACGTCCACCTCGGGCGGGCGGCCGGTCTCGAGCTGTTCGATCAGCATCGGCACGAAGGCGACGGCACGCTCGAGGAACTGGACCAGCGGCTCGGTGCGCTCGACACGCCGCTCGAGCATGGCGTTCATCAGCCGCTCGATGGACCAGGCGTACTCGCCGATCAGCTTTGCGCCGACCATGCGGCCGCTGCCCTTGAGGGTGTGGAAGTTGCGCCGCACGGTGCCGAGCTCGCCGGTGTCGCCATCGGCCACCCAGCGCGGGAAGTACATGGAGATCGACTCGTCGAGCTCGCGCGCCTCCTCGATGAACAGCTCGAGCAGCTCCGGGTCGGGATGCTCCTCGCCCTCGTAGACCGGCACCTCCGGCTCGGCGGGCGGCGCGGGCTTCGCCGGCGGCGAAACCGGGGTCAGAGACACCTTTTCCGGCGCCGGGGCGGCGCCTGCAGAAGGTGTCTCTGACCCCGGTTTCTCTGGGACGGCGCCCGGCAAACCTGTCTCTGACCCCGGTTTTGGCACCAGCGTGACGGTGTCGCCCGGCGGCGTGCCGACTTCCTGGTACTCGGGGATTGCGCCGTCCTCGAGGTAGGGCAGCGCGTCGAGGCAGGCCTCGGCGTTCTCCAGCATGAAGACCGGGTCCTTGCGGCCGGCGCGGATGGTCTCCATGAAGTACTCGAGACTGACGATGGCGTCGGCCAGCCGGTCGAGGGCCTCGCGGCGCATGTCCTCGGCGCCGGGCTCGAGCATGCGGCGCACGTAACTGGTGATGCGCTCGATCACGTGGACGGCGCGCGGGTGCTCGAGAATCAGCAGCGCCGCGGTGACCGCCTTGAGCAGGCCCGGCACGGCGTCGGCGAGCTGCGGATCGATCGGCCCGGCGAGCCGCTCGCTGATGGCGTCGCGCACGCGCGCCATGTTGAACAGGCACTCGCGCAGCAGCGCCTCGGCGACGTTCTGCAGCTCGTCGTCCGCGGCTTCCTGCGCCTCGTCGCCGGGCTCGCGCGCGGGCTCCTCCAGCACCAGCCGCATGAGGCGATCGTCGAGCCGGTCCTCGACGCGCAGCAGCGCGGCGGCGACCGACAACAGCTCTTCCTCGGCTTCCTCGCGGTCGCGCTCCAGCAGGCCGTGCAGGCGGTTCGCCTCGGACTGCACCTCGTCACGCACGTCGCCCAGGCCGAGCACGCCAAGCGTGTCGCCGATCTTGGCCAGCATCTCGAGCTGCGCCTCGAGGCCCTCGGCGGGCACCTTGCCGGTGCGCGCGAACAGGTCGAAGGCGTCCTTGACCTTGCCGAGGTCTTCGCGGATGGCGTTGGCCACGGTGCGCATCAGCTGCACGCTCGGGCCGCCGAGGCTGTCGCGCGCCTCCGCCAGGTCCTCCTGGTCCGGCAACAGGTCGCCGAGGCTGAAGGTGCTGCGGATGGCGTTTACGCGGGTGCCGCGCGTGGCCGAGCGCGCCACGTAGAACAGCAGGCTGTTGAGCAGCTCGACCGGCGGCGCCGCGGCCAGGCCGGCCTCGCCCTCGTCGACCAGGCGACGGATCTGCCGGTCCACCTGGCCGAGCAGCCGCTTGATGGCGGCACTGGCGGTGAGCCCGCCCTGGCGCAGCGCCTCGACCACTCCGCCGAGCACCCACCACAGCTGGTAGACCGAGGTCTCGGCGGCCGCGCGCTCGAAGGAAGCGGACACGTCGGCGATCACCGCGAGGCTGCTGTCGGGACGCTCGCCGCGGATCCAGTTGAGCAGCGCCGCCTGGTAGCGCGGCCGCAGCTTCTTCGCCAGCACGCCGATGTCCTCGCCGGAGGGCTGTGGCCGCGCGCCGCGCGCCAGCAGCTGCCGATCGGACGGCAGGTTCAGCAGCAGCAGCGTGTTCTCCGACAGCAGCGGCGAGCCGCGCGCCGCGCGCAAATCGTTCAGCAGCGGCAGCAGCACCAGCGGGATGTCGCGCCCGCCGGTCACCACGCGATCGAGATAGGGCGGCAGCTGCACGATGGCACGCGACAGCGCATCGAGCCCTTCGTCCATTGACTGGCCGGCAGCGACGTTGCGATGCAGGTGCAGCGCCAGCTGCTCCATCTCGTCGGCCAGCAGCGAGGCGCCGTAGACCTCGGCGATGCGCAGCGCGCCGTGCGCCTGGTGCAGCATTTCGGCGCAGCGCTTGATCGCCTCCGGCTGGTCCGGTCGCTCGGCAAACTCCTCCAGCGCGATGCGTGCATCGCGCAGCGTGCCGGCGAGTTCGCCGGTCACCCAGAGCAGTTGCGGCGACGGCTGCGAAATCACTTGCGCGGCGGCTCCGGCAGCCTGAACCCGGCGGCCGAGTTACGCAGCTGCGCAGCGAGATCGGCGAGCTTGCCGATCGACTGGGACGTGGCGCCGGTGGCGTCGGCGGTCTGCTCGCTGACCTCGCGCAGCACGTTCATGTTGCGGGTGATGTCGCCGGCGGCGGTGGCCTGGTCGCGCGCCGAGCGCGAGATGTTCTGCACCAGGTTGGCGATCTGGTTGGAGACGCTCTCGATCTCGTCGAGCGCCGCGCCGGCGTTCTCGGCCAGCAGCGCGCCGCCCACCACGTCGGTGGTGCTGCGCTCCATCGACACCACCGCCTCGTTGGTGTCGGACTGGATGGTCTTCACCAGCACCTCGATCTGGCGCGTGGCGTTGGCGGCGCGCTCGGAGAGCCGCTGCACCTCGTCGGCCACCACCGCGAAACCGCGGCCCGCCTCGCCGGCCATGGAGGCCTGGATGGAGGCGTTCAACGCGAGGATGTTGGTCTGCTCGGCGATGTCGTTGATCAGCTCGACGATGTTGCCGATTTCCTGCGAGCTCTCGCCGAGCCGCTTGATGCGCTTGGAGGTGTCCTGGATGGTCTCGCGGATGGCGTTCATGCCCTCGATGGTGCGGCGCACGGCGGCGCCGCCCTTGTGCGCCACGTCCACCGAGTGGCGCGCCACGTCGGCGGCGCGTTCGGCGTCGCCGGACACGGCCTCGATGGAGGCGGCCATGCGCGCAGTGGACTCGGTGGCGTCACCGGCCTGGCGCAGCTGGGTATCGCTGGCGTCGGCCATGTGGGTGGCGGTGGCCTGGGTCTGCTTGGCGGCGGCGTCCAGCTTGATGGCCGACTGGTTGATGGTGGTGACCAGGCCGCGCAGCGCCTCGATGGCGTAGTTGATGGAATCGGCGATCGCGCCGGTGATGTCCTCGGTGACGGTGGCCTGCACCGTCAGGTCGCCGTCGGCGAGGCTGCCGAGCTCGTCGAGCAGGCGCAGGATGGCTTCCTGGTTGCGCTCGTTCTGGCGGGCGTGCTCGTAGGAGCGGCGCCGGGCTTCCTCGCCGCGCCACAGCGACACCACCAGCACGATGGCCAGCAGCAGCGCGACCAGCGCCAGCCACACCGGCAGCCCGGCGGCCGAGGCCAGCGAGGCGCCGTCCGGCAGTGCGCGCCAGAACAGTCCCGCCGCGATGAGTATGACCAGCACGAGGATGACCCCCAGTACCGGCAGCAGGGCCACGCCCTTCGAGTTCTGTCTCATATGCGATCCCATGCTGGAAGCCTTTCCGGGCGAGCCTCAGCCATCGTTGGCCGCCCGCAGAAACGACGGACTCTCGGTGAGCGCCGCGAGGTTGAAGACCGGCCAGGTTTCATCGGCCGAACCAAACGCACCGGCGAGATAGCGACTGCAGCGCAGCGTCGTCTCCTCCGGGGCCGCGACGCGCGCCGCCTCCGGGTAACGCCGGAAGCCGAGGATTTCGTCCACCAGCAGGCCGGCGCCGAGCTCGCGGTGATTGATGACCAGGATGCGGCTGTCGCGCCCGAGGCGGGTTGCGCCACCGCCCAGGTAAGCCTTCAGGTCGATGACGGTCAACAGCTGGCCGCGCAGGCTGGTCAGGCCGGCGACCCAGTCCTTGGCGCCGGGCACGCGCGCCAGCGCCGCCTGGCAGGCGGTGATCTCCCGCACCTCGTCGCGCGGCGCCAGGAAGCGCTCGTCGCCGAGCCGGAAGCCGATGCCCACCCACTCGCGCGCGGTCGGCGCCGCGCCGGTCTCGCCGGCCATCGACCAGGCGCGCCGCTCCATCTCGCGCAGCAACGCGAAAGGTCGCTCACGCAGCTGGCCGAGCGGCTGGACGTCAGTCATGGCCGCTCAGCGCGGCGCGCACTTTCTCGACCAGCTGCGCCTCGGTGACCGGCTTGACCAGGTAGTCTTTCGCACCCTGGCGCATGCCCCAGATCTTGTCGGTCTCGAGGCCCTTGGTGGTGACCATGATGATCGGGATGCCGGCGGTGTCCGGCGCACGCGCCAGCTCGCGGGTCGC
>CBDDRR010000075.1:0-9145 GCA_965233095.1 uncultured bacterium | reverse complement strand
GGCAAGGGCATCACCTTCGACACCGGCGGCGTGTCGCTCAAGCCGCCACCGGCCATGGACGAGATGAAATTCGACATGTGCGGCGCCGCCAGCGTGATCGGGACCATGGCGACCATCATCGCGCTCGATCTGCCGATCAATGTTGTCGGGCTGGTGCCGGCCGCCGAGAACATGCCCGACGGGCTCGCCAGCCGCCCGGGCGACATCGTCACCACGATGTCCGGCCAGACCGTCGAGATTCTCAACACGGACGCCGAGGGCCGCCTGATCCTGTGCGACACGCTGACCTATGCGCGCCGCTTCAAGCCGGCCACCGTCATCGACGTCGCGACCCTGACGGGCGCCTGCGTGATCGCGCTCGGCCATCACCTGAGCGCGGTGATGAGCAGCGACGAAACCCTGGCACGCGAGATCCTGCGCGCCGGCGTCGACGCGGAGGACCGCGCCTGGCATATGCCCATGGGCGAGGAGTACGACGAGGAGCTGAAGAGCAATTTCGCCGATTTCGCCAACGTCGCCGGACGCGAGGGAGGCGCCATCACTGCGGCCTGTTTCCTGGCGCGCTTCACACGCGACCTGAAGTGGGCTCACCTGGACATCGCGGGCACCGCCTGGAAGACGGGCAAGAAGAAGGGCGCCACCGGCCGGCCGGTGCCACTGCTCGCGCAGTTCCTGATGAGCCGGGCCGGCGTCGCCTGAGGGCCGCGCCCGGACACGGATGACGCGCGTTGACTTCTATGTCCTCGAGGATTCCGCCGAGCAGGCGCGGGAACGTTTCGCCTGCCGGCTGACCGAGAAGGCCTGGCGTCTCAGGCACAGCGTCTACCTGCACGCGGCCTCACCGGCCGAGGCGCAGCGCCTCGACAGCCTGTTGTGGACCTTCAACGATCGCAGCTTCCTGCCGCACGTGCTGGATGCGCCTGACCTCGACCCCGCGCTCGCCGCGGCCACCCCGGTGCGGGTCGGCAGCGGTGAGCCGTCGTCCGAGGCCGAGCTGCTGGTGAACCTCGGCGGTGAGGTGCCGCTGTTTTTCAGCCGCTTCGAGCGCGTCGCGGAAATCGTCGGCGGCGACGATGCACAGCGCGCGCTGGCGCGCGAGCGCTTCCGCTTCTATCGTGACCGCGGCTACGCAATGGAAACTCACCACATCGGGAGGCGCGCGGCATGAGCGACAAGCCCGAGCACACGGCGCCGGTCGTCCCGGTGCTGGTCAAGCAGGCCGATGCGCCGGACGCCGACGGTCCGCCGGTGCTGCAGTCGATCGCCATCGCCGCGCCGCGCCGGCTCTCCGACCACGAGCTCGCCGCTCTCAAGGCGGAGCTGGTCGCGGTGGCCTGGGAAGTCGTCGTCGACCTGCTGCATTCGGCGGTGCGCGAGGTCGAGGCGGCGCTGTTCGAACAAGTCTCGTCGCGGTTGCGCGACGAGCTTCCGGATCTCGTTGAACGCGCGCTGAGAAATCACCTGCGCACCTGAACAGGACCGCCCCGACCCATGCAGAAGACCTACAGCCCCGAGGACATCGAGGCGGACATCTACGCCGACTGGGAACGCCTGGGTTGCTTTGCACCCGCCGGCGCCGGCGAGCCCTATTGCATCATGCTGCCGCCGCCGAACGTCACCGGCACGCTGCACATGGGACACGCTTTCCAGGACACCATCATGGACGCGCTCACCCGGCTGCACCGGATGCGCGGGCACAATACCTTGTGGCAGCCGGGCACCGACCATGCCGGCATCGCCACGCAGATGGTGGTCGAGCGCCAGCTCAATGCCGCCGGCGAGAACCGGCGCGACCTCGGCCGCGAGGAATTCGTCAGCCGCGTATGGGCGTGGAAGCAGGCCTCCGGCGACACCATTGAGCGGCAGCTCAAGCGGCTCGGCGCCTCGGTGGACTGGTCGCGCCACAAGTTCACCATGGACCCGGAGCTGTCGCGCGCCGTGACCCAGGCCTTCGTGTCGCTGCACGAGGAAGGCTTGATCTATCGCGGCAAGCGACTGGTCAACTGGGACCCCGTGCTGCACACCGCGCTGTCCGATCTCGAGGTGGTCTCCGGGGAGGAGTCCGGGAAGCTGTGGCATTTCCGCTACCCGCTGGCCGACGGCGATGGCGCGCTGGTGGTCGCGACCACCCGGCCGGAGACCATGCTGGGCGACACGGCAGTGGCGGTGCATCCTGAGGATTCACGCTATGCCGCGCTGGTCGGCCGCGAGATCGAGCTGCCCCTGACCGGCCGGCGCATCCCGGTCATCGCCGACGACTACGTCGACCCCGAGTTCGGCAGCGGCTGTGTGAAGATCACCCCGGCGCACGATTTCAACGACTACGAAATCGGCCGGCGTCACCAGCTCGAGATGATCAACGTGCTGGACGACGACGGCTCGCTGAACGACGCCGTGCCGGAGGCCTATCGCGGCCTGGACCGCTTCGTCGCGCGGGAACGCGTGGTGGCGGACATGGCGTCGCTCGGGCTGCTCGAACGCATCGGCGAGCACCGCATGTTCGTGCCGCGCGGCGACCGCAGCGGCGCGGTGCTGGAGCCCTATCTCACCGACCAGTGGTACGTGAAGATCGGCCCGCTGGCCGAGCCCGCCATCGCGGCGGTCGAGGACGGCCGCGTCCGCTTCGTCCCGGACAACTGGTCGAAGACCTACTTCGAGTGGATGCGCAACATCCAGGACTGGTGCATCAGCCGCCAGCTCTGGTGGGGACACCGCATCCCCGCCTGGTACGACGCAGACGGTGGCGCGCATGTCGGCCTCGACGAGGCGGACGCGCGGCGCCGCTCCGGGCTGGCGGACGACGTGCCGCTGCGCCAGGACGAGGACGTGCTTGATACCTGGTTCTCCTCGGCGCTGTGGCCGTTCAGCACGCTCGGCTGGCCGGACCGGACGCCGGCGCTGGCCACCTGGTATCCGGGCACGGTGCTGGTCACCGGCTTCGACATCATTTTCTTCTGGGTCGCCCGGATGATCATGATGGGCCTGAAGTTCATGGGCGACGTGCCCTTCCGCGAGGTCTACATCCACGGCCTGGTGCGCGACGGCGAAGGCCAGAAGATGTCCAAGTCCAAGGGCAATGTCCTCGACCCGCTCGACCTGATCGACGGCGTGGAGCTCGACACGCTGGTCGAGAAGCGCACCACCGGCATGATGCAGCCGCAGCTCCGCGCGGCCGTCGAGAAGGCCACCCGCAAGGAATTTCCCCAGGGCATCCCCGCCTTCGGCACCGACGCGCTGCGCTTCACCTTCGCTTCGCTGGCCACCACCGGGCGCGACGTGCGCCTCGACCTCGGCCGCGTCGAGGGCTACCGCAATTTCTGCAACAAGCTCTGGAACGCAACGCGCTTCGTGCTGATGAACACCGAGGGCGAGGACTGCGGGCCCGACGGCGCGCTGGAGCGCGGCCTGGCGGACCGCTGGATTCGCTCGCGCCTCGGCGAGGCGACGCGCGTCGCGCTGGAATCCTTCGACGGCTACAGGCTGGACCTCGCCGCGCAGGCCATTTACGAATTCACCTGGCACGAGTTCTGCGACTGGTATCTCGAGCTGGTGAAGCCGGTGCTCAACTCGGACGAGGCGAGCGCGGCCGAGAAGCGCGGCACGCGTCGCACCCTCGCCGAGACGCTCGAGGCGCTGCTGCGACTGTTGCATCCCTTGATGCCCTTCATCACCGAGGCGCTGTGGCGCCGTGCCGCGCCGATCGCCGGCGTTGCGGGCGAGTCGATCATGCTGCAGCCTTATCCGGAGGCCGCGACCTGGGCGCGCGATGCGCAGGCCGAGACCGAGATGGCATGGGTGCAGGCCTTCGTGCTGGGCGTGCGCCAGGTGCGCGGCGAAATGAACATCCCGCCCGGCAAGCCGCTGGCGGTGCTGCTGCAGGATGCCGGCGCGGCCGATCTCGAGTGCCTGGAGGCCAACCGCGCCCTGCTGCTGCGGCTGGCGCGGCTCGAGTCGGTCGAGGTGCTGGCCGCCGACGCCAAGGCACCGCCGGCCGCCACGGTGCTGCTCGGCGAGATGAAGCTGCTGGTGCCGATGGCGGGCCTGATCGACGCGGCTGCCGAGATCGCCCGGCTGGAGAAGCAGCGCGACAAGCTGCAGTCCGACCTCGCCAAGACCCGCGCCAAGCTCGACAAGCCCTCGTTCGTCGACAACGCGCCGGCGGAGGTGGTGGACAAGGAGCGCCGCCGCGCCGAGGAGCTGGGCAGCGCGATCGCCAATCTCGAACAGCAGCTGGAACGCGTCCGTGCGCTCGCCTGAGCACGCCGCAAGTCGCGATCCGCAGGCGGCGGACGACCTGGCGCAGCTCGGCAATGCGCTGCAGATGCTGGACGGCGTCATCCTCGGCAAGTCGCGCCAGTTGCGGCTGTGCCTGACCTGCCTGCTGGCCGGCGGCCACCTGTTGATCGAAGACGTGCCGGGGGTCGGCAAGACCACGCTGGCGCACGGCATCGCGCGGGCGCTGGGCCTCACCTACCAGCGCATCCAGTTCACCAGCGACCTGCTGCCGGCGGACATCGTCGGCGTATCCATCTACGAGCGCGACACCGGCGCGTTCCGCTTCCATCCCGGGCCGGTGTTCGCCCAGCTGCTGCTCGCCGACGAGGTCAATCGCGCCACGCCGAAGGCGCAGAGCGCACTGCTCGAAGCCATGGAGGAACGCCAGGTGACGGTGGACGGCGTCAGCCATCCCCTGCCCCAGCCGTTCTTCGTGGTCGCCACCCAGAACCCGGACGACCAGGTCGGCACCTTTCCCCTGCCGGAGTCGCAGCTCGACCGCTTCCTGATGCGTATCCGGCTGGGATATCCGGAACGGGCCATGGAGCGCGAGCTGCTGCGCGGCGAGGACCGCCGTGAGCTGCTGGCGCGGCTGCCGTCCGCCGCCGACCCGGGCGCCCTGCTGCGGCTGCGCGGCGAAATCGACCGCGTACACGCCTCCGAGGCACTGCTCGATTACGTGCAGGCGCTGGTGGCCTGGAGCCGGGAGCGGCCCGGCTTCGGCGCCGGCCTGTCGCCGCGCGCCGCCATCGCCTTGCTGCGCAGCGCGCGGGCGTGGGCGCTGCTCGACGGCCGCCGGTCGGTGATTCCCGAGGACGTGCAGGCCGTCACGCCGCCGGTGGTCAGCCACCGCCTGCGCGCCGACGGCGATGCCGCAGGCGCCGATCCCGGAGAGCGCCTTGTCGCCGCGGTCCCCATCCCCTGAGCTCGCCGCGGCCGGCCTGCCCCGGCCGTCGCTCGTGCACCGGCTGGCCGCCCGTCTCGATGCCTTCGCGCGCGGCTGGGCGCGACGCCGCCAGGGCCCCGACGGCGACGCCGTGACGCTGCACCGCAAGCGCATCTATATCCTGCCGACGGCGCTGGGACTCGGCTACGGGATGAGCCTGTTCGGCATGCTGCTCGCGGCCATGAACTACAACAACAACATGGGCTTCGCCCTGACGTTCCTGCTGGCGGGACTCGGCCTGGTGACCATGCACTGGGCGCACCAGAACCTCAGCGGCGTGATCGCGCGCGGCATCCGGCTGCAGCCGGCCTTCGCCGGCCAGCCGGTGCGCCTGGACCTGTCGCTGGAGAACGCCGGGCGCGCGCCGCGCCACGACCTGCAGGCCGGCTGTGCAACGGCCCGCTCCGCATTCCTCGACCTTGCCCCGGGCCAGGCAGGCGACCTGCACCTGCACCTGCCGGCGCAGCACCGCGGCCCGCTGAGGCTGGACCGCAACGGCGTGCACACGACCTTCCCCTTCGGCTTGTTCCGCGCCTGGGCCTGGTTGCACCCCGATTGCACCACGGTGATCTATCCGGCACCTGCGGAGCATGCCCCGGCGCCACCCGCCGGCGGGCCGGAGGATCCCGACGGGCGCTGGGACGAGCACCGCGGCGAAGACGACTTCGCGGGGCTGCGGGACTTCCGCCAGGGCGATTCGCCGCGGCGCATCGCCTGGAAGGCTGCGGCACGCGGCGACGCGCTGCCGGTCAAGCAGTTCTCCGGCAGCGCCCGCGGCAGCGCCTGGCTGGACTGGGACAGCCTGCCCGCGCGGCCCGTGGAGGAGCGCCTGTCGGTGCTGTGCCGCTGGGTGCTCGACGCGCACACGGGCGGCGGCGCCTTCGGATTGCGCATTCCCGGCACGGAGATTCCCCCGGGCATGGGGCCGGCCCACCGGCATCGCTGCCTGGCCGCGCTGGCCCTGTACGAGCGCGGCGACGAGACCAGCCATGTCTGACCCGGCCAAGCTGCGCCTCGGGTGGATGCTGGCAGCGCTCACCGTGGCGCTGGCGCCGGCGGTGCCGCGCCTGCCGCCGTGGATCGCGGCGACCTTCGCGATCGCCGCGTTGTGGCGCCTCGCCGTGCAGCAGTTCGGCTGGCGCCTGCCGCCCGGCTGGCTGCGCCTGCTGCTGTCGCTCGGCGTCGTGCTCGGCGTGCTGTTCACCTACCGGACCTTCAACGGCCTGGAGGCCGGCGGCGGCCTGCTGGTGGTCATGGGCGCCATGAAGTTGCTCGAGACGCGCAGCCGGCGCGACATCCAGGTGCTGTCTTTCATCGGCTTCTTCCTGGTGCTCATGCAGCTGCTGTACGACCAGCCGATCTGGAGCCTGCCGTGGCTGGTGCTGAGCGTGATCGCCATCACTCTCGCGCTGCTGCAGGGCGTGCGCGGTGGCGAGCCGCTGCCGTGGCGCGTGGCGACCGGCCTCGTGCTGCGCATGCTGGCCTTCGCCGCGCCCGTCGCGCTGGTGTTGTTCCTGCTCTTCCCGCGCGTGCCGGGCCCGTTCTGGACGCTGCCCTCGCGCGGCCCCGCGGGCCTCACCGGCCTGTCGGACGAGATGTCGCCGGGCCGGATCGCGCAACTGATCCAGTCCGACGAGGTGGCCTTCCGCGTCAGCTTCGACGGCCCGCTGCCGCCGCCGTCGCAGCGTTACTGGCGCGGCCCGGTGCTGGAGCGCTTCGACGGCTGGACGTGGAGCGACCTCGACCAGCTGCCCTTGCTGCAGCAGCGCATGGAGCTGCGCGGCCGCTCCTATCGCTATCGCATCACCATCGAGCCGCACGGCCGCGCCTGGCTGCTGGCGCTGGACTACCCGGCCCGGTGGGATGATCGCGAGGCGCTGCTCACCAACGAGTTCCAGCTCGTCGCGCGCAAGCCCGTCGACAGCGCGCGCGCCCTGGAAGTGGAGTCGTGGCCGGACGCCCGTCCGGAACCGGCCATCAGCCCCTACATCCGCATGCGGACGCTGCGCCTGCCGGAGGGCCGCAACCCGCGTGCCGCCGCCTTCGCCCAGGAGCTCCGCGCCACGGCCGCCTCCGATGCGGAGTACATCGACGCGGTGCTGGCGCATTTCCGTACCGAGCCGTTCGTATACACGCTGCGCCCGCCGTTGCTCGGCGGCAGCCACCCGGTGGACGACTTCCTGTTTCGCACCCGCCGCGGCTTCTGCGAGCACTATGCTTCTGCGTTCACCATGCTGGCGCGGGCCGCGGGCATCCCCGCGCGCGTCGTTACCGGCTACCAGGGTGGCGAGTTGAATCCGATCAGCAATCGCCTGGTGGTGCGCCAGTCCGAGGCGCACGCCTGGTCCGAGGTCTGGCTGGACGGGCGCGGCTGGACACGCATCGATCCCACCGGCGCGGTGGCGCCCGAGCGGGTCGAACTCAGCCTGGCGGACGCCTTGCCGGCAGGCGAGCGCGTGCCCGGCGGACTGCTGCGCAGCTTCGCCGGGCTGCGCGAGCTCAGCCAGGGGTGGGACGCCCTCAACAGCCTGTGGACGGACTGGGTGCTCGGCTACGGGCCGGAGCGGCAACTCGCGCTGCTGGCGCGGCTCGGCCTGCCGGGCGCCGACTGGCGTGCGCTGGTCATCGGCCTGGCGCTGTCGGTCGCCGCAGCCATGGCCATGCTGGCGCTGTGGCTGGCGTGGCGGCTGCGCGCGCCGCCCGAGCCAGCCGCGTTGCAGCTCTACAGGGATTTCTGTCGGCGCCTCGAGCCGGCGGGACTGCGCCGTGCACCGCAGGAAGGACCGCATGATTTCGCCGCGCGCGTCGCGGCCGAACGACCGGCGCTGGCGCAGGCGGTGGAACGGGTCACGGGGCTGTACACCGCCTTGCGCTACGAACCGCGCGGCGACGACGACGCATTGCTGGCGGCGCTGCGCCAGGAAGTGCGCGCCTTCCGGACCTAGCGCCCGGCGGCGCGAACCCGATCACGCGGCGAGGTGGTCCCGCGTCGGCATGAAGCGGATCTCCGGCCAGCGCTCGCGGGTGAGCTCCAGGTTCACCCGCGAGGGCGCGACGTAGACCAGCGCATCGGCATGATCGATGGCCAGGTGCTCGGCCGCCTTGTTGCGGAACTCCTCGAAGCGCTTTTCGTCGTCGCAGTACACCCAGCGGGCGGTGGCGACGTTGACCGGCTCGAAGCGGCAGTCGACGCCGTACTCTTCCTTCAGCCGCCAGGCCACCACGTCGAACTGCAGGATGCCCACGGCGCCGAGGATCACGTCGTTGTTGCGCATCGGCCGGAACAGCTGCGTGGCGCCCTCTTCGCAGAGCTGGTCCAGGCCCTTGTGCAGCGCCTTGGCCCGCAGCGGATCGCCTAGCACCGCGCGGCGGAACAGCTCCGGCGCGAAATTGGGGATGCCGGTAAAGGTCAGCTCCTCGCCCTCGGTGAAGGTATCGCCGATGTTGATGGTGCCGTGGTTGTGCAGGCCGAGAATGTCACCCGCCCATGCCTCCTCGGCGCGCTCCCGGTCGGCCGCCATGAAGGTCAGGGCATCGGCGATGCGCACGTCGCGCCCAAGCCGCACGTGGCGTAGCTTCATGCCGCGGGTGTAGCGTCCGGAGCAGATGCGAAAAAAGGCAATGCGGTCACGGTGTGCCGGATCCATGTTCGCCTGGATCTTGAACACGAAACCGGCCAGCGCCGGCTCGCCCGCCTCGACCGTGCGCGTGGTGGTGGCGCGCGACGCCGGCGGCGGCGCCCAGTCGACGAAACCGTCGAGCAGTTCGCGCACGCCGAAGTTGCTGATGGCGGAGCCGAAGAACACGGGCGTCTGTGTTCCCGCAAGATAGGCCTCGCGATCGAAGGCGTCGCAGGCGCCGCGCACCAGCTCGACCTCCTCGCGGAACTCGTCGGCCCGGGACCCCAGCAAATCGCGCGCCGCT
>CBDDRR010000074.1:0-2998 GCA_965233095.1 uncultured bacterium | reverse complement strand
CGAGGCGGCGCCGGCTCCCGGGCAGGAGGGTCGGCCGGGGACGAACGCAAAGCCTGCCATCAGTATCGCCCCGGCGCTCGTGCCGCCGCTGGACATCGAGGTCGAGGACATGCGGCTCGATGCCGTGCGGCTCGGCCGGCTTTCTGCCCGCATTTTGCACGAGGGCGACGGCTTCGAACTGATCGGGCTGGAGAGCGTCGGCGACGGTTTCATCATCCAGGCCGAGGGCCGCTCGCGCCTGTCCGGCACGGTGGACGCCTCGCACCTGGGACTGCAGGTCCAGATCGACGACGTCGGCGCCACGCTCGAGTTCATGGGTTTCCGCCGCAGCATGGAGGCGCGCGGCGGTCGCTTCGAGTCGCGGGTGGAGTGGCAGGGCGGTTTGCGCAGCGACTGGTTTTCCGTCATCACCGGCGAAGCCAGCATCGCAATCCAGGAAGGTCGCCTGGTGGGCGTCGAGCCCGGGGCCGGGCGCGTGTTCGGCCTGCTCAGCATCCAGGCGTTGCCGCGCAGGCTGGCACTGGATTTCAAGGACGTGTTCAGCGAGGGCACGTCCTTCGACCGCATCGCCGGCGACTTCGATTTCATCGGCGGCAGTGCCTACACCGACAACCTGGTGATGGAGGGGCCGTCGGCGAACATGATCGTGGTAGGACGCACCGGCCTGGTCGACCGCGATTACGACCAGACCGTGGTGATCGGCGTGGACCTTGGCCAGACTCTGCCGGTGGCGGGCGCGGTGGTCGGTGGCCCGGCCGTCGGCGCGGCGCTTTACCTGCTGTCCGAGATTTTCCGCAAGCCCTTCCAGGCGCAGATCACCTATCGCCTGACCGGCACCATCGAGGACCCGGTCATCGAGCGGGTCTCGGCCGGCACCCTCGGCCCATCCCAGCCGCCGCCGCCCGCCGCGCGCCCGGAAACGCAGCCCGAGTCGTCGCCGGAGCCTTCGCCGCCAGCCCGGGCGCCGCCCGGAGGAGAATGATGGTGCGTGCCGCAGTGATCCAGATGTGTTCCGGCCCGGACGTGACTGCCAACCTCGCGAGCGCCGGGGCGCTGCTGGAGGCTGCGGCGGAGGCGGGCGCTAAGCTGGCCGTGCTGCCGGAGAACTTTTCGTTTTTGGGTCGTGGCGAGGCCGACCGGATCAGCGTGGCCGAGCAACCCGGGGAGGGCGCAGCACAGGATTTCCTCGCGGCGCGAGCGCGCGAGCTCGGGCTGTGGATCATCGGCGGCACGCTGCCGCTGCTCGAGCCCGGCGAGGCGCGGCCAAGAGCCGCAAGCATTCTGTTCGACGACACCGGCCGGGCGGCGGCGCGCTACGACAAGCTGCACCTGTTCGACGTCAGCCTGCCCGGCGCAGACGAGGGCTACCGCGAATCCGCCGGCACCTGCCGGGGCGAAGGTACAGTGGTGGCCGACTCCCCGCTCGGGCGGCTCGGCCTGGCTGTCTGCTACGATGTGCGCTTCCCGGAGCTGTTCCGGTCCATGGCGGACGCCGGCCTCGAGGCGATTTCGCTGCCGGCGGCGTTCACCGTGCCAACGGGCCGGGCGCATTGGGAGCTGCTGGTGCGCGCGCGAGCCGTGGACAACCTGGCGTTCGTGCTGGCCGCCGCCCAGTGGGGCGAGCACCCGGGTGGCCGCAGGACCTGGGGCGACTCAATGATCGTCAATTACTGGGGCGAGGTGCTGGCACGACGCCCGGAAGGTGTCGGCATCGTGGTGGCGGACCTCGATCCGGAAGCGCAACGTGACGCACGCCGCCGCTTCCCCGCCCTGGCACACCGGCTCGGGCCGGACGCATTGCGCTTACGCGCGGAGACAAAAGCATGAGTGAAAACGCCCTGGAGCTGACTGTGGATCGCCTGCTCGGCCCCGCCGGCCTCGAGCGCCGCGATCTCGACCGGTTGCTCGGACGCGTCATGGGCCGGGCCGTGGACGCCGCGGACATCTACATACAGTCCCTGCGCCAGGAGGCCTGGACGCTCGAGGACGGACGGGTGAAGGACGCCAGCCACATGATCGAGCAGGGCGCGGGCATTCGCGCCATCAGCGGCGAGAAGACCGGTTTCGCCTACTCGGATGAGCTCATCATGCCGGCGCTGGACGCCGCTTCCGAGGCAGCGCGCGCCATCACCCGCCAGGGCGGCGACGGCGCCGTGCAGGCCTGGCGCGCTGCCGCACCGACGCCGCTGTACCCGGATCTCGATCCGCTGGGGTCGCTGGCCGACGAGGACAAGATCGCGCTGCTGGAGCGGCTCGACGCCGTGACGCGCGCCGTCGATCCACGCATTCGCGAGGTGGTCGTCAGCCTGATCGGCGTGTACGAGCTGATCCTGGTCGCGGCCAGTGACGGTACGCTGGCCACGGACGTCCGGCCGCTGATGCGAGTCAACGTCTCGGCCATCGCCGAGCAGGACGGGCGCCGCGAGCAGGGCTTCGCCGGCGGCGGCGGGCGCTTCGGCTACGGCTGGCTGCTGGAGAACGATCGCGCCGAGGAGTTCGCGCGCGAGGCGGCCCGGCAGGCGCTGGTGAACCTCGAGGCCATTGCGGCGCCGGCTGGCACCATGCCCGTGGTGCTGGGTCCTGGCTGGCCCGGGGTGTTGCTGCACGAGGCCATCGGCCACGGGCTGGAGGGCGACTTCAACCGGCGCGGCACGTCGGCCTTCACGGGCCGGATCGGCCAGAGAGTTGCCTCACCGCTATGCACGATCGTCGATGACGGCACGCTGCCGGGCCGGCGCGGTTCGCTGACCATCGACGACGAGGGCACGCCGTCGAGCTGCACCACGCTGATCGAAAACGGCGTGCTGAAAGGCTACCTGCAGGACAAGCTCAATGCGCGCCTGATGGGGACGCATTCCACGGGCAACGGCCGGCGCGAGAGCTTCGCCCACCTGCCCATGCCTCGCATGACCAACACCTACATGCTGGCCGGTCCGCACGACCCGGCCGAGATCATCGCCAGCGTCGACCGCGGCCTGTACGCCGTGAACTTCGGCGG
>CBDDRR010000073.1:0-4533 GCA_965233095.1 uncultured bacterium | reverse complement strand
CGGTCCGGCGCGTTAATCAATCAACAAAATCACCGACAGAGAGCAAATGATGAACACGGGAAACAAGCAACTGGGGTTGGCGCTGCTGGTACTGGCCGGAGCGCTGGCGGCGACGGGCGGCTGCGTGCTGATCGTCGATGGCGACAGCGGCAAGGCGCGCCGCGCGGACGTCGAATGGGCGTCGAACCAGGACCAGGCCGAGACCGTCTACACCGGCATCGCCGACGGCGCGCTGGCGCGCGAGGTCGAGTCCATGATCCGCGTCGATGACGAGCTGGTCCGCGAGGACATCACGGTGTCCTCCAGCGGCGATGTCGTCACCCTGCACGGTCGGCTGAGCAGCATCGCGCTGCTCGAGCGCGCGATGCGCATCGCCAGCGAAGTGCAGGGAGTGTCGCGCGTCGTGTCGCGACTCACCGTGGAGATGGAGGCAGGTTGAGATGAAGGCATTGAGCAAGCTCATAGTTGTCGGCGCGCTGGCGCTGGCCGCGGCACTGCCCGCGGCTGCGGCAGAGCGAACCATCGAGCTGCAAGTGGACGGCTCGCAGGCGGTGTCGGTCGAGAACCTGGTCGGCACCGTGCGGCTGGTGCCGGGTGACGGCGACTTCGTCATCCGCGCCACCGTGCACGCCGACAAGCAGGCAGTCGCCGATGCCGTCAGGCTGCACAAGGACGAAGGCCGCAACAGCGTCGATATCGTGGTCGAGTATCCCGCCGACATAGCGCGAATTCGCTATGACGGCGAAGAAATTCGCCGCATCGACGCTTCGTTCGACTACCAGGGCCGCAAGTTGCGCATCACCAGCTCCGGCGGTGAACCCGTCAGGGTCGACCTAGAGATCGCGGTGCCGGCGGACGCCAGGCTGAGCCTGAAGCAGTACGTCGGCCCCATCACTGCCGACCGCGTGGCTGCGGACCTCGTGCTCGCGGCGCGGTTCGGCCGCATCGCGGTGACCGACGGTTCCGGGCGGCTGCGTGCCGACACCGGTTCGGGGGCCGTCAGCGTGGCCAGCTTCCGCGGCAGCGTCCTGGCTGATACCGGCAGTGGTGGCGTCACCATCGAGAACGTGCTGGGCAAGGTCTCTGCCGACACCGGGTCCGGCAGTGTCCGGCTGCGCGGCATCGAGGGCGATGTCGTGGCTGACACCGGCTCCGGCAGCGTCCGCATGAACGACGTCATCGGTTCGCTGAACATCGACACCGGTTCGGGCTCAGTGCGTGGCGAGAACATCGTTGCCGGTCCGGAGCTGCTGGTGGACACGGGCTCCGGCGGCGTGTCGCTGTCAGGCGACCTCGGTGGGGTGCGGCGGCTGGACGTGGACACGGGCTCGGGCAGCGTGGCGCTGCAGAGCACCAGCCCGCTGTCGCTGCGGCTGGAGCTTTCCACGGGCAGTGGCGGCATTCGCGTGGACGTGCCGGCAATCAGCAACGTCGAGTCGAGCCGGCGCAAGTTCCGCGGCGTCATCGGTAACGGCGAGGGCACCGCGAAGGTGTCCACCGGCAGCGGTAGCGTGCGCATCAGCGCGCCCTAGCTCACCGGCAAGAATTCCCCCTGGGGGTGCCGCCTGCGCGCGGCGCCCCTTTTTTTTATAGCTCGATGCGCAGTCGTCCGGCAGCGCGCCGCGCCTTGTCGCGCGCTTCCTTGATGCTGGCGCCGCGTGCCAGTGCCACGCCCAGGCGCCGCTTGCCGCGGACCTCCGGCTTGCCGAACAATCGCAGCTCCGTATCCGGCTCCTGCAGCACCGCGTCCACGCCGGCATAGCTGATCCGGCTCGAATCGCCCTCGCCCAGAATGGCGCACGAGGCTGCCGGGCCCCACTGGCGTATGACGGGAACCGGCAGGTCGAGAATGGCCCGCACGTGCAATGCGAATTGCGACAGGCTCTGCGAAGCCAGCGTGACCAGCCCGGTGTCGTGGGGCCGCGGTGAAACTTCGCTGAACAGCACTTCGTCGCCGCGCACGAAGAGCTCCACTCCGAAGATGCCGCTGCCGCCGAGCCGCCGGGTGACGGCGTCGGCAATCGACCTGGCGCGCGCGAGCGCGAGCTCGCTCATCGGCTGCGGCTGCCACGACTCGCGGTAGTCGCCGTCAACCTGCAGATGGCCGATCGGCGCGCAGAAGCTGGTTTCGCCGCCGTGGCGCACAGTCAGCAGCGTGATCTCGTAGTCGAACTCGACGAAGCCCTCGACGATGACGCGTCCCGCACCAGTGCGGCCGCCTTGCTGAGAGTATTGCCAGGCGGGCTCGATGTCGGCCTCGGTCCGCACGGTGGACTGTCCCTTGCCGGACGAGCTCATCACCGGCTTGACCACGCAGGGCAGGCCGACCGCCGCGACTGCCCGGCGATAGTCCTCGGCCGTGTCGGCGAAGCGGAACGGGGAGGTCGCCAGGCCAAGCTCCTCCGCGGCGAGCCGGCGGATGCCCTCGCGGTCCATGGTCAGGCGCGCCGCGCCGGCGGTGGGGATGACGCGGTAGCCCTCGGCCTCGAGCGCCAGCAGCTCCTGCGTGGCGATAGCCTCGATCTCCGGTACCACCAGGCTCGGCCGCTCGGCCTCGATCAGCGCGCGCAGCGCCTTTGGGTCCAGCATGTCGATCACGTGGCTGCGGTGGGCCACCTGCATCGCCGGCGCGTTCGGGTAACGGTCCGCGGCGATGACCTCGACGCCGAGGCGCTGCGCCTCGATGGCGACCTCCTTGCCCAGCTCGCCGGAGCCGAGCAGCAACAGGCGGGTGGCGTTGTCGGTCAGAGGCGTGCCCAGCGTCGTCATGGTGTCCTCGCGCAGCAGTTGGTCCGGCGGACGGTACCCGCCGATTCGCCGGGTATCGTACTCTATGGGCCCGCGGAGGGATTGCAGCAGAGTGACGCCTCGTAAATGACGGATTCATTCCGGCCGACCCAGGGCCCCATCGGGGCCCTGCTCGGGGCCGCCGCGGTGGTGATCATCATCGGCGGCCTCAAGCTGGCGGCGCCGCTGGTGGTGCCGTTCCTGCTGGCGGCCGTGCTGGCGACCATCCTGATTCCGCCGATGAACTGGCTCACCAACCGGCGCGTACCGTTGCCGCTGGCGATGCTCATCCTGTCGCTCGGCCTGGTGCTGATCTGGATACCGCTGGCGGCCATCGTCGGCGCCGCCTTCGACGATTTCTACGCTGCCCACCCCGCCTACCAGGCGAAGATCCAGGCGATGGTGGCCTCGGCCGCCGTCTGGCTGGGTGAACACGGCGTCGAGGCGGGGCGCGCGGCGATCGAAGACCTGGTCAAGCCGGCGGCGGCGCTGTCCTTCGTGCGCCAGATCGGCAGCGGACTCGGCACCGCGCTGACGAATTTCTTCCTGATCCTGCTGACCATCGTATTCATCCTGCTCGAGGCTTCCAGCTTTCCGGCCAAGGTGCGCGACGCGCTGGGCGACCGGGGGGACGTGCTGGACTCGTTCCGCGAGTTCTCCGAGCGGCTGCAGGAGTACCTGCGCATCAAGACGCTGGTCAGCCTGATGACCGGCGGCACCATAGCCCTGTGGCTGTGGATCGTGGGACTCGATTTCGCGATGCTGTGGGGCGTGCTCGCCTTCCTGCTCAACTACGTGCCGAACATCGGCAGCATCATCGCGGCCGTGCCCGCCGTGCTGCTCGCGCTGGTGGCGCTCGACTGGGGTGGCGCGTTGCTGGTGATCGCGGGCTTCGCTGCCGTCAACATGGTGTTCGGCAACATCGTCGAGCCCAAAATGATGGGCAAGGGCCTCGGGCTCTCGACGCTGGTGGTGTTCCTGTCGCTGGTGTTCTGGGGCTGGGTGCTGGGCCCGGTGGGAATGCTGTTGTCCGGCCCGCTGACCATGGCCGTCAAGATCGCTCTCGAGACGGACCCGCGTTCCCGCTGGTTCGCGGTACTGCTCGGGCCCGGCGGCCAGGCGGTGGCCACAGCCCCTGGTGCCCGGGAGGCCGGGAGCGCGGTGATGACCGAGGATCAATCATCGCCAGGCGCGAAGGGCGACGCATGACCGACCGGCGCGGCGAGGATATCCGGCAACTTTTCCAGAGCAATCGCGCCTGGGCAGCGCGCATCCGGGAGCGTGACCCTGAGTTCTTTCTCAAGCTGTCGGCCCAGCAGTCGCCGCGCTACCTGTGGATCGGCTGCGCCGACAGCCGGGTGCCTGCCAACGAGATCGTCGACCTGATGCCGGGCGAGCTGTTCGTCCACCGCAACGTGGCCAACCTCGTCGTGCACACCGACCTGAACTGCCTGTCGGTGATCCAGTTCGCGGTCGACGTGCTCAAGGTCGAGCATGTTATCGTCTGCGGCCACTATGGCTGCAGCGGCGTGGGTGCGGCATTCCGCGGCGACCGGCTCGGCCTGAGCGACAACTGGTTGCGCCACGTGCAGGACGTGCACGCCCGCCATCGAGATTGCATCTCGGCAGATGGTGGCGAGGATGCGGTCAACCGGCTTTGTGAGCTCAATGTCGTGGAGCAGGTCGTCAACGTCTGCAACACGACCGTGGTGCAAGAGGCCTGGGAGCGAGACCAGCCGCTCGCCG
>CBDDRR010000072.1:0-10009 GCA_965233095.1 uncultured bacterium | reverse complement strand
CCGCGGTGGCCAACGTCGAGAAGAAGCTGCCGAAGAAGTACATAACCGCCGACGGCTTCCACATCACCAAGGCCTGCCGCCGCTACCTCGAGCCGCTGATCAAGGGCGAGGACTACCCGCCATACCGCGACGGCCTGCCGGTCTACGTCAAGCTGAAGAACAAGCTGGCGAAGAAAAAGCTGCCGGAGTGGGCGGGCTGAAAACAAGCGGGCCAGGGATTCCCCTGGCCCGCTTGTTTCGCCCTGGCTTCCTTCACGCGCCCCCATGGGGCCGCGCGAAGGAATTCCGCCCTCAGAGCAGCGGCACCAGCAGCAATGCGACGATGTTGATGATCTTGATCAGCGGGTTGATCGCCGGGCCCGCAGTGTCCTTGTAGGGATCGCCGACGGTATCACCGGTGACCGCAGCCTTGTGCGCCTCGGAGCCCTTGCCACCGTGGTTGCCGTCCTCGATGTACTTCTTGGCGTTGTCCCAGGCGCCACCACCGGTGGTCATGGACACGGCCACGAAAATGCCGGTAACGATGGTGCCGATCAGCAGGCCGCCGAGCGCTTCCGGGCCAAGCAGGAAACCGACCACGATCGGTGCCGCAACAGGCAGCAGCGACGGCACGAGCATTTCCTTGATCGCCGCCTTGGTCAGCATGTCGACCGCGCGCGAATAGTCGGGCCGGGCGGTGCCTTCCATGATGCCCGGGATCTCGCGGAACTGGCGGCGCACCTCGTTGACCACCGAGCCGGCAGCACGGCCGACCGCCTCCATGGCCATGGCGGCGAACAGGAACGGAATCAGGCCACCGATGAACAGGCCGATGATGGTCATCGGGCTGTCGAGCAGGAACTCCGTCGCCTTGCCGGCCGCCTCGAGGCCGTGGGTGTAGTCAGCGAACAGCACCAGCGCGGCGAGGCCCGCCGAGCCGATCGCATAGCCCTTGGTCACAGCCTTGGTGGTGTTGCCGACCGCGTCCAGCGGATCAGTGATGTCGCGCACTTCACTCGGCAGGTCCGACATCTCGGCGATGCCGCCGGCGTTGTCGGTGATCGGGCCGTAGGCGTCGAGCGCGACCACCATGCCCGCCATGGACAGCATGGCCGTCGCCGCAATGGCGATGCCGTACAGGCCACCCAGCGCATGCGCCGTCCAGATGGATGCGCACACCGCGAGCACCGGCAATGCGGTGGACTTCATCGACACCGCGAGGCCGGCGATGATGTTGGTCGCATGACCGGTTTCGGACGCGGCCGCCACCGAGCGGACGGGGCGGTATTCGGTCGCCGTGTAGTACTCGGTGATCACCACCATCGCCGCGGTCAGCACCAGGCCCACCACGCCGCAAAGGAACAGGTTGGTCGCGCCGAGCGGCGAATCGGACATCATGCTCGTGGTGACGGGGTAAAAGGCTACCGCCGCGAGCACGCCCGACACGATGACGCCCTTGTACAGGGCATTCATGATCTTGCCGCCGGCGGTGATCTTGACGAAGAACGTGCCCACCACCGAGGCCAGGATGGAAGCGCCACCAAGGACCAGCGGATACAGCACGCCGTTCGGGCCTACTTCAGCAGCCATCACCACTGCCAACAGCATCGTCGCGATGATGGTCACTGCGTAGGTCTCGAACAGGTCGGCCGCCATGCCGGCGCAATCGCCCACGTTGTCGCCCACGTTGTCGGCGATCACAGCGGGATTGCGGGGGTCGTCTTCCGGGATGCCTGCCTCGACCTTGCCGACCAGGTCTGCGCCGACATCGGCGCCCTTGGTGAAAATACCGCCACCCAAGCGGGCGAAAATCGAGATCAGCGACGAGCCGAAAGCCAGGCCGATCAGCGCGTGGACGGCGTGATCTTCGTGTCCGGTGGCCAGCAGGATCCAGTAGTAGCCCGCCGTGCCGAGCATGCCGAGCCCGACCACCAGGATGCCGGTGACGGCGCCGCCGCGAAACGCGACGTCCAGTGCCGGCGACAGGCCGCGGCGCGCGGCTTCAGCCGTGCGCACGTTGGCGCGCACCGAAACGAACATGCCGATGTAGCCGGTCGCCGCCGACAGGATCGCACCGATGGCGAAACCGCCCGCCGTCAGCCAGTCGAGCGCCAGCCCCACGACCAGAAACAGGATGACGCCGACGATGCCGATCGTCGTGTACTGGCGATTCAGATAGGCCTGCGCGCCCTCCTGAATGGCTCCCGCGATTTCCTGCATCCGCGGCGTGCCGGGCGACTGGGCCAGCACCCAGCGCACCGACCAGGCGCCGTAGAGTATCGCCACGACGGCGCAGCCGAGGGCCGCAACCAATCCGTATTCAATCAGCATGACAGCTTATCTCCAGTCTCATTTGATCCTGCGTTTTCCGGCGCCTACTGCAGCAGCAGGCGCCCCCCCACGTAGATTGCGCCGACCAAACCGGCCAGCGAGACAATTGCCAGCCGCGCATTATAGCGACTCGCAGCCAGCTTGCCATGCTTGGGAATTCAGCTCCGCGGCGCCCCGAGAGGCTGCGGGCGCCCGACCGCGTACCCCTGCACGAAATCCACCTTGAGAGCGCGCACCAGCTCGAGCGCCCGCTCGGTCTCGACGTGCTCCGCGATCACCTTGATACCGAGGGTGCGCGCAAGCTCGATCATCGCCGTCACCATGGCCATGTCGACCTCGTCCGTGCCGAGTCCGCGGATGAAGGAGCCGTCGATCTTGAGGTAATCCATCGCAAGCTGCTTGAGGTTCGAAAATGAGCCGAGGCCGCTGCCGAAGTCATCCAGCGTGAACTGGCAGCCCAGTCCGTGCAGCACCGCAACGAAGCGTGCCGTATGGCCCATGTTGGCGGCAACGACCGATTCCGACAGCTCGAAACACACCTGCTGTGGACGAACGCCGCTGCGATCGAGGCAGTCCACGACAAACTCGAGAAACTGCGGGTCCGCGAGCGTCTGGCTGGAAATGTTGACGGCGACGCTGCGCCCGGCCGGCAGCCGCAGCACGCCGGCGCCGATGGCCGCAAATGCCGCCTGGAGCACCCAGCGATCCACGCTGGGCATGAGGTGGTAGCGCTCGGCGGCCTGCATGAAGTCCACCGGCTGGCTCTGCCCGGCGTCGTCCTGCAGGCGCAGCAGCACCTCGAACGCGGGGCCCGAATCGGGCCGCCCGGCGAGAGCGACAATCGGCTGGGTGTGAAGCTCGAAGCGGTTCTCCTTGAGCGCGCTCTGCAGGCGCTGCAGCCAGACGATCTCGCCGCGCTGGCGCGCCGCCGCCTCGTCGCGCGAGGAATAGACATGAATCCGGCCGCGACCCTGCTGCTTGGCGATGTAGCAGGCCGAATCCGCGGCGCTCAGCGTGTCCTCGATCGAACCGCTCTCGGGGCCGATCTGCACCAGGCCTACGCTTACTCCCACGTTGAATATCTTGTCCCGCCACACGAAGCGATAGTCACGGATCGCCGCGCAGACGTCGTCGGCGATCTGCCGTGCTTTCTCGAGGGGGCAGCCGATCAGCAACATGCCGAACTCGTCGCCGCCGACTCTTGCAACGACGTCGGAGTCGCGGATCTTGTCCTTCAGGACGCCGGCGATCTCGCGCAGCATGCTGTCACCCGCCATGTGCCCGCTGGTGTCGTTGACTGCCTTGAACCGGTCCAGGTCCAGGTAGCACAGCACATGCCCGCCGTTGCCGGACCGGGCGGTTTTCAGCGCTTCGTCGAGGCGGCGCTCGAACTCGCGCCGGTTGGCCAGCCCGGTCAGCGGATCGTGGCTGGCCTGGTAGGACATCTGGCGGGCCAGGCCGCGAATCTCCGACACGTCATGCAGCACCACCACACACCCGCTCACCTCGTGCCCGCCGGTGCGGATCGGCGAGGCGCGCAGCTCGACAGAAAACTCGTTGCCGGAAGCGCGCGCGATAAGCAGCGCCCGCCGCCCGAGATCCACGCGACGGCGCTCCTCCAGGCAGCGCATCACCGGATCGCCGAGCGGCCGCCGGTCGCCCTCGTCGACCAGCGTCACCACTTCACCGAACGGTCGGCCGTGCACGGTGTCGCGCTGGCAGCCCAGCAGCGCCTCGGCCGCGGAGTTCAGGTAGTCGATCTGGCCCCGGACGTCGGTGGTGATCACGCCCTCGCTGATGGATTCCAGCGTTGCTTCCGCCACGCGCGTGCCCTGCTGCCTCGCAGAGCTCAGCAGCTCGTCCCGCGTCGCGCGCACCACCGTGCCCACGACGCTGCTACCGGCAGGCAGCGGAAATCCTGCCAGCTCGCACTCGACCGGCACGTCGTTGCCGTCGCGCAGCCGCAGCCGCACCGCCGATTGTCGCCCGGCGCGGCGCGCCTTCAGCCAGGACTGCAGGCCTTCGAGGTGCTCGGGCTGGACGAGATCGGCAAGGCGCCTGCCGGCGAGCGGCTCGCCGGAGGCCAACAAGGATTCGGCGGCTGCATTCGCGTAGTGGATCTCGTCGTCGTGCAGCAGTACCGCGTCGTCGACGCGCTCGGCCAGCCGGAGGAACATGGGCTGGTCCGCCAGCACCGACAAGGGATGAGCCGGCTCCTGGCCGTGAGATCCGGACGAGGCGGCGCGCGTTTCCGTCCGGGGAGCCGCGCGCTCGCGCACCTCGCCCATGCGCATCGGCACGCTGCCGCCCTCCTCGTGCGCCGCCGCCCAGCGCCGCCAGATGAACACCCCGATCAACCCCAGGACGCCGGCGGCGAGGCTGATCGTGAGGGTCTCGATCACTGGCATGACTGCTTGCTCACCGATTGCGTCACCCCGGCCGATAGACCCGCGCCGAGCTGTCGCGGAACTCGAGCGACTTTTCTTCCATGCCGCTGCGGATCGCCTCGCCCGGGTCGTCCAGGCCATTGGCACGGGCGTAGTCACGCACTTCCTGGGTGATCTTCATCGAGCAGAACTGCGGTCCGCACATCGAGCAGAAGTGGGCCAGCTTGTGGGCCTCCTTCGGCAGCGTCTGGTCGTGGTACTCGCGGGCGCGATCCGGGTCCAGCCCCAGGTTGAACTGGTCGTCCCAGCGGAACTCGAAGCGTGCCTTCGACAAGGCGTTGTCGCGCAGCTGCGCGCCGGGATGACCCTTCGCCAGGTCGGCGGCGTGCGCCGCGATCCGGTAAGCGATCATGCCTTCCCGCACATCGTTGCGATCGGGCAGGCCGAGATGTTCCTTGGGCGTCACGTAGCAGAGCATCGCGGTACCGTACCAGCCGATCTGCGCGGCGCCGATCGCTGAAGTGATGTGGTCGTAGCCGGGCGCGATATCGGTCGTCAGCGGTCCCAGCGTGTAGAACGGCGCCTCCATGCAGGCGGCCAGTTCCTTGTCCATGTTCTCGCGGATCAGCTGCATCGGCACATGGCCGGGACCCTCGATCATCACCTGGACGTCGTGCTCCCAGGCCGTGCGGGTCAGCTCGCCCAGGGTTTCGAGCTCCGCGAACTGGGCCCGGTCGTTGGCGTCGGCAATGCTGCCCGGACGCAGCCCGTCGCCCAGCGAGAACGCCACGTCGTAGGCGGCCATGATTTCGCAGATTTCAGCGAAGCGCGTGTAGAGGAAGTTTTCCTCGTGATGCGCCAGGCACCACTTGGCCATGATCGAGCCGCCGCGCGACACGATGCCGGTGACACGCCGTGCGGTCAGCGGGATGAAAGGCAGCCGCACGCCGGCGTGGATGGTGAAATAGTCGACGCCCTGCTCGGCCTGCTCGATCAGCGTGTCGCGGAACAGCTCCCAGGTGAGATCCTCGGCGCGCCCGTCCACCTTTTCCAATGCCTGGTAGATCGGCACGGTGCCGATGGGCACCGGGGAATTGCGAATGATCCACTCGCGGGTCTCGTGGATATGCTTCCCGGTTGACAGGTCCATGACGGTATCCGCGCCCCAGCGCGTCGCCCAGACCAGTTTCTCGACCTCTTCGGCGATCGACGAGGTGACCGCGGAATTGCCGATATTGGCGTTCACTTTCACGCGGAAGTTGCGGCCGATGATCATCGGTTCGAGCTCGGGATGGTTCAGGTTGCTCGGCAAGATGGCCCGCCCGGCGGCGACCTCCGCCCGCACGAACTCGGGAGTCACCAGCTCCGGCAGGCGTGCCCCGAAGGCCTCGCCGGGATGGCGAGCGAGCAATCCGGCGGCTGCCCAGGCTTCTCGACGCGCCGCGAGGCCGGCGTTTTCGCGCAGGGCCACGTATTCCATCTCGGGCGTCACGATGCCGCGCCGCGCATAGTGCATTTGCGTGACGTTGTGGCCCGCCAGGGCCCTGCGGGCCACGCGCCGCGCGGGAAAGGCCAGCGCTGCGGCGTCGGGATTGCCGGCGCGGTCACGCGCGAAACTCGAGGTCTGGCCGTCCAGTGGCGCGCAGTCGCCGCGCTCTTCGATCCAGCCGGAGCGCAGCGCCGGCAAGCCCGCCAACAGGTCCACGCGACAGGCGGGATCGGTGTAAGGACCTGAGGTGTCGTACACCACGATGGGTGGATTGGGCTCGGGACCCTGCACGCCCGGTGTGGCCGACTGGCGAACCTCGCGCATCGCCACGCGAATATCAGGACGACTGCCGGCGAGGTAAACCTTCGCCGAGCCGGCGAACGGCTGCGTCACCGCATCGCCGAGGCGTGCGGGGTCGCGGAGTTCGTCGCGCGGATTTGCGCTCATGCGGACCCCTGGACTTGCGGAGACAGTTGCGTCCCCCGAAAAGACAACAGCTTAGCCCATGGGGAACGACCCACGAACAAGCATTCACCATAATGCAGCGTCGGCCGCTTGTCACACCTTCCTCGAGCCACTAACCTGAGCACCCTTCCGCCGCCGCGCGGCGCGTAGCAGCGCACTTCCGGATGAACCTCGACGCCGCTCGACACCAGATGATCGGACAGCAGCTCCGCGCATGGGACGTGCTCGACGAGCGCGTGCTCGAAGTAATGGCCTCGCTGCCTCGCGAGCAGTTCCTGCCGCAGGAGTTGCGGGCGCTGGCCTATGCGGACACCGATCTGCCGCTCGGACCCGATCGCACGCTGGCCGCGCCGAAGCTGCAGGGGCGCGCGCTGCAGGCGCTGCTGCCGCAGCCGTCCGAGGAGGTGCTCGAGATCGGCAGTGGCACAGGGTACCTGACGGCCTGCCTCGCCGCGCTCGCAGGCCGCGTGACCGGGGTCGAATCTGACGTGGGGCTGGCGGCGAAGGCGCGCAGCAATCTTGCTGCGCTCGGCGTCCGGAACGCGGCCGTGCTGGAGGGTGACGGACTGACCATGGAATTCCCCGGGCGCTTCGATGTCGTATGCATCAACGGCTCGCTGCCCGACGACGCCGGGATGCTCGATCGGTTGCGGCGGTTGCTCAAAATGGGCGGTCGCCTGTTCGTAGTGATCGGCCGACCGCCGATAATGCAGGCCCGTCGCATTGTGCGCACCGGCGAGTCGGAATGGACCGCCGCGACCGAATTCGAGACATGCCTGCCACCGCTGGCCGAAGCCCCGAAAATCCCGGAGTTCGTATTCTGATGCCGAAAGAGATGAGCCCGAGGGAGTTCGCGCTGCGCGCGCGCACCGACCCGCCGCCAGTGCTCCTCGATGTCCGCGAGGACTGGGAGCTGGCGATTGCGCGCCTGGACGACGTGGTGCATATCCCGATGGGAGAGGTGCCGTCACGGCTGGGCGAGCTGGACCCGGACCGCGAGACCGTCGTGATGTGCCGCAGCGGCGGACGCAGCGCCACGGTGGCGCGCTACCTGGAGCAACAGGGCTTCGGGAAGGTCTGGAACCTGGCCGGGGGCATACTTGCGTGGTCGGAGCAGCTCGATCCCTCCCTCGCGCAGTATTGACGCCGTGCCGCGTGCTACCACTTGCCCCGAACCCAGCGATATGGTGATATAGTCAACTATATCACCGGTCTGGATCGAAGATTCTAAGGATTCACCTATGAAGCTCAATCGATTGCCCCTGCTGTTCGCCGCCCTGGCCGCGCTTGCGGCCTCGCCGGCCCACGCGGTCAGCCTGCTGGATGCCTACCGGGATGCGCTGCGCAGCGACCCGACCCTGCGCGAGGCGGCGGCCAACCGCCTGGCCACGCTGGAGGCGCGTCCCCAGGCCCGCGCGGCGCTTTTGCCGCAGATCGAGGGCACCGGCAGTTATGAGTACCAGTACAGCTCCGGCACGCAGACTTTCCCGCAGCGCCTCGACACCGGCGAAGTGGTGACCGTGACGTCCGCCTTCGAGCAGGACACCGAGCCCCGCCGCGCCTGGCAGCTGCGGCTGACCCAGACGCTGTTCCGCTGGGACCAGTGGGTGGCGCTGCGCCAGGCCGACAAGCAGCTGGCGCGCGCCGAGGCCGAGTTCCGCGCGGCCGAGCAGGACTTGATGGCGCGCGTCGCGCAGCGCTATTTCGACGTGCTCGGCGCGCGCGCCACCCTGCAGGCCGCGGAAGCCGCCAAGGACGCCATCGGCCGGCAGCTGGAACAGGCCGAGAAGCGCTTCGAGGTCGGCCTCTCGGCGATCACCGACGTGCAGGAAGCGCAGGCGAGCTACGACTCGGCGGCAGCCGCCGTGATCGAGGCCAAGCGCACGCTGGCGGTCGCGCGTGAATTCCTGCGGGAAATCACCGGCGAGTACTACGAGGGCCTGGCCGACGCGGGTCCGGATACTCCGCTGGTCTCGCCGGAGCCGCTGTCTGTCGAAGACTGGGTCGCCACTGCGCTCGAGCGCAACCTGAGTCTCGAGGCGGCGCGACTCGGCGCGCAAATCAGCCGTGACCAGATCGATTCGAACCGCGGTGGCCATTACCCTTCGCTGGAGCTGTTCGCCCAGCGCGGCAACGCCAGGACCACCGCCTTGCGGCGGGACAGGCCGCAGGCGGCGCCCGGCGATCCGCCGCCGCCACCGCAGCCGTTCCTGCCCGCCGACACCGACAACTGGCAGGACGCCTATGGCATCCAGGTTCGCGTGCCGATCTTCTCCGGCGGCGCTGTGGCTTCGCGGGTCCGCGAGGCGACCTACCTGCACCAGGCCAGCCAGCACCTGCTGGAGCGTACCGCACGCCAGACCGAGCGACAGACCCGCGACTCCTACCTGTCGGTGACCTCGGAGATCAGCCGCGTGCAGGCGCTCGCCCAGGCGGTGCAATCGAGCCAGACTGCGTTGCGGGCCACCGAGGCCGGCTTCGAGGTCGGCACGCGCACCACCGTGGACGTGCTGCAGTCACGGCGGCTGCTGTTTGAGGCGCAGCGGGACTATGCCAACAGCCGTTACGCCTACCTGGTGAACGCGCTGCTTCTGAAGCAGGCCGCCGGCATACTGCGCGAGGCAGACATAGAGGAAGTCGACGGCTGGCTCCGGCCGGCCGACGAATTGCCGCCGCCGACCCAGGGCCCACGCTGAAGCCGCGAGGATTCGGCTCAGCGCGGCTCTGCCAGCAGCGGGGCAAGCAACCCGAGCAGCTGCTCGAGCGCGCCGCCGCTGGCGGTGACGACGCGGCGGGCAAGCGCGCCTCGCTCGCGGCGCATATCGGCATCCGCGAGCAGCATCGCAATCGCTTCTCCGAGGCTCGCGGCGTCCTCGACCACCTGCAGTGCGCCGGCTTCCTGTAGCAGCGCGGCAATGTCCTCGGCATTGAAGTTGTGCGGACCGGCGATCACCGGCATCGCCAGCGCTGCCGGTTCGAGCAGGTTGTGCCCGCCGATTGGCGCCAGGCTGCCGCCGACGAAGGCCACATCGGCGGCTGCGTAGAACATCGGCAACTCGCCGAGGCTGTCGACCAGAAAGACAGGCTGGTCTGGCTGCGGCGTCCCGGCGCGCGAGCGCCGGCCGAAAGCGCCGCCGCGCGACTGCAGCAGCTCCGCGACGGCATCGAAGCGGTCCGGGTGCCGGGGCACCAGCAGCAGCAGCGCGTCCGGGTGGAGCGCCCGCACACGCTCGTGCGCATCGAGCGCCGCTTCTTCCTCGCCCGCATGGGTGCTGGCGGCGATCCACACGGGCCGCGTCCCGATGTGCTCGCGCCTGAACTCGCCACCCGCGTCGATCATTCCCGGCGGAAACACAAG
>CBDDRR010000071.1:0-13142 GCA_965233095.1 uncultured bacterium | reverse complement strand
GCCGAGATGGAGGCCATTCGCGAACAGGTCGGCTTCGAGGGCGACCTGCCTGCCTTTTTCGAGCACCTGCGCACCGACCCCAGCTTCTACTACGACACGCCCGAGGCCTTGTTCGAGGCTTACCTGGCGACCAGCAAGCGGGTCGATCCGGAGCTGGTCAAGCTGTTCGGACGCATGCCGCGCATGCCCTACGGGGTCCGGCCGATCCCGGACGCAATCGCGCCGGACACGACCACGGCGTACTACTCGCGCCCGGCGGCCGACGGCAGCCGTGCCGGATATTACTACGTCAACCTGTACCGCCCCGAGGTGCGCCCCAAGTACGAAATCGAGGCGCTCACCATCCACGAAGCCGTGCCGGGCCATCATTTCCAGATCGCGCTGGCCATGGAGCTCGAGGGACTGCCCGCCTTTCGGCGTTTCGGCGGAGTCACCGCCTACGTCGAGGGCTGGGCGCTTTATGCGGAAAGTCTCGGACCTGAGCTCGGGATGTACCAGGATCCCTATTCGAAGTTCGGCCAGCTGACTTACGAGATGTGGCGCGCAGTGCGCCTGGTGGTCGACACCGGCATCCATGAGTTCGGCTGGAGCCGGCAGCAGGCCATCGACTACTTCCGCGACAATGCCGCCAAAACCGAGGCCGACATCGTCAACGAGATCGACCGCTACATCGCGTGGCCGGGCCAGGCGCTGGCGTACAAGATCGGCGAACTCAAGATCAAGGAGCTGCGCGCCCGCGCCGAGGCCGCGCAGGGCGAGGCCTTCGACATTCGCGCCTTCCACGACCTGGTGCTGTCCAACGGTGCGATTCCGCTCGACAGCCTTGAGCGGCTGGTCGACGAGTGGCTGGCCGAGGGACACGGGAGTTGACTTGATGAGCCCTGCAAGCAGGCGACGCTCGCTCCAGGTCAAGGTGGACCATGTGCGCATCGGCGGCGACGCGCCGATCGTCGTGCAGTCCATGACCAACACCGACACCGCCGACATCGACGGCACCGTTCGCCAGGTCGCCGAGCTGGCGCGCGCCGGATCCGAGCTGGTGCGCGTGACCGTCAACACCCGAGAGGCAGCCGCCGCCGTGCCCGCCGTACGCGAGCGGCTCTACGCCATGGGCCTGAATGTGCCGCTGGTCGGCGACTTCCATTTCAACGGCCACAAGCTGCTCGCCGAGGTGCCCGAATGCGGCCTGGCGCTGTCCAAGTACCGTATCAACCCGGGCAACGTCGGACGCGGCAGCAAGCGCGACCCGCAGTTCGCCAGCATGATCGAGGTCGCCTGCCGCAACGACCGGCCGGTGCGCATCGGCGTCAACTGGGGCAGCCTGGACTCCGACCTGCTCACGCGCCTGATGGACGAGAACTCCAGCCTAGCGGAACCGCGCGACGCGCACGCCGTGACCCAGGAGGCCATGATCCGCTCTGCGCTGGACAGCGCGGAGCGTGCCGTCGAGCTCGGCCTGCCGCGCGATCACATCATCCTGTCGTGCAAGGTCAGCGGCGTGCAGGACCTGATCGCCGTGTACCGCGATATTGCGGCGCGCTGCGAGTACCCGCTGCACCTCGGGCTCACCGAGGCGGGCATGGGCTCCAAGGGCATCGTCGCCTCGACCGCGGGCATGGCCGTGCTGCTGCAAGAGGGCATCGGCGACACCATCCGCGTGTCACTGACGCCCGAGCCCGGCGGCGACCGCACCCAGGAGGTGATCGTTGCGCAGGAAATGCTGCAGACCATGGGACTGAGATCATTCACGCCGATGGTGATCGCCTGCCCCGGCTGCGGACGCACCACCAGCACCTTCTTCCAGGAGCTTGCACAACAGATCCAGGGCCACATCCGCCACCGCATGCCGGAGTGGAAAAAGCGCCACGAGGGCGTCGAAGAGATGACCGTGGCGGTCATGGGCTGCGTGGTGAACGGCCCGGGCGAGAGCAAGCATGCCAACATCGGCATCAGCCTGCCGGGCACGGGCGAGCGGCCCGTCGCACCGGTGTACGTCGACGGCGAGAAGACCGTAACGCTGAAGGGCGACGGCATCGCGGCCGAGTTCCAGGCCCTGGTCGACGACTACGTCGAGCGCCGCTACCCGCTGAAGTAGAAACGGGGACACGTCTCTTTCAGCGACAATAACGGGGACACGCCCCTTTTTCGCGAATGGAAAAAGGGCGTGTCCCCATTATTGTGGCGGCGCGTCATGCGCAGCAGCCCTGCTCGCCGGTAAAATTACGGGTTGAGCAATCATTTGGAGCATTGCATGGGCAAGGGCACGAAATACGTGGCCAAGGTCCCGGACGAGAACGGTTTCATCCACTACACGGACGAGGAGCACCAGATCTGGCACGAGCTCATCACGCGCCAGAAGGAGCTGCTCCCCGGGCGGGCCTGCGCGGAATACATCGACGCGTTGCACCTGCTCGACCTGCCGGAGGACCGCGTGCCGCAGTGCGAGGAAGTCAGCCGCGTGCTGCGCAAGCACACCGGTTGGGAAGTGGCGCCCGTGCCGGCGCTGATCAATTTCACCGATTTCTTCAACCTGCTGGCAAACAAGCGCTTTCCGGCAGCGAGCTTCATCCGCACCCGGGACGAGATGGAGTACCTGCGGGAGCCCGACATATTCCACGAGATTTTCGGCCACACGCCGCTGCTCACCGACCCGCGCTTCGCCGCCTTCACGCATGCCTACGGCAAGGCCGGCGCCGCGGTACGCAAGGAAGACCGGCCGATGCTGGCCCGCCTGTACTGGTTCACGGTCGAGTTCGGCCTGATCCACCGGCCCGAGGAAGCCCTGCGCACCTACGGCGCGGGCGTGGTCTCCTCCATTGGCGAGACCGTGTATGCGCTGGACAGCGCCGAGCCGCAGCGCAAGCCCTTCGATCCGGTGGACGTGCTGCGCACTCCCTACCGGATCGACATCTTCCAGCCGATCTATTTTGTCATCGAGAGCTTCGACACGCTGTTCGAGGTCGCCCAGATGGACCTGCTTGCGTTGATCGAGCAGGCGCGCAAGCTCGGGATGCATCCGCCTGCATTTCCGCCCAAAGAGGCGGCCACAGCATGAAGGAGAAACACGTGAGCGAACTCGCCGCAAAGACCTGTGCGCCCTGCGAGGGTGGCGTCAAGCCGATGAGCGCCGACGAAGCCCGCGCAATGCTGGCGCGGCTGCACGGGGACTGGTCGCTTGACGACAGCGCTACCGAGATCCGGCGCGACTTCAAGTTCAAGGGCTTCTACCGGACCATGGGGTTCGTCAACGCCGTCGCCTGGCTGGCCAACAACGAGAACCATCACCCGGACATGGAAGTTGGCTGGGGCCATTGCCTGGTGCGCTTCCAGACGCACTCCATCAACGGCCTGTCTGAAAACGACTTCATCTGCGCCGCCAAGGTGGACGCGTTGCTGCCGCAGTGAATCCTGCCCGGGTCGCGACGCCCGGTTAATCCGCCAGCAGCGCCGCGTCGTCCGGCTCGATGCCTTCAAGCTGGTTGATGTGCGAGGCCGAGAAGGCCAGGGCTGCGGCACGCGCATGCCCGTCCTGCTCGTGGTCCAGCGACCATTGCGCATGCTCGCACATGAGTGCCAGGGCCATGGCCCGCCCCAGCGTCAACGCGAAGCCGCGCGCGTTCGCCTCCAGCGCGGCGTGCCCCGTTGCGGCCGCGGAGCGATGCCAGGCGAGCGCACGGTCCGCGGCAGTGCCGGCGATGCTGACCGCCGCCACCAGCCGGTCGTCCCGGCAGGCGCGCGCGCAGGAAGCGATGCGCCGGCGCAGCACCGCGAGCGGCCCGCCGTCGCCGCAGGCCTTGAGCAGTTCGAGCGACAGCACGTTGGTGGTGCCTTCCCAGATCGGCAACACCTGGCTGTCGCGCACGATCACCGGCAAACCGGTGTCCTCGACGTAACCCGCCCCGCCGAAGCACTCGATCGCCTCGGTGGACACGGCGACCGCCTGCTTGCCGGTGGTGAGCTTGGTTAGTGCGGTCATCACGCGCAACAGCGCGCGGGTGTCGTCGTCGGCCTCGCCGTGCTCGACCCGGCCGAGCAGGTGGATCAGCTCGAAACAGAGGTGAAAGGCCGCTTCGTACTCCGCCTGCAGTGCCGCCAGGGTCTGCACGTGCAGCGGCTGGCGTGCCAGCGGACGCCCGAAGGCCTCCCGGCGCCGCGCGTAGTCGCGCGCCAGCGCCACGCCGCGCCGCATGAACGAGGCCGCGCACACGCTGTTCCAGGTGCGGGTCATGGTGAGCATGGGCACGATCTGGCGAATGCCGTTGTCCGTGCCCGCCACGGGGATCGCCGGCGTGCCGTCCAGGATCAGCTCAGCGGTCGGCACCTTGCGCGTACCGAGCTTGTCCTTCAGCCGCAGCACCTCGATTCGGTCCAGTCGGCCGGCGTCGTTGCGCGTCTCGACATAGAACAGCGCCAGGCCGCGACCGCCCGGCGGATTGCCCTCGGGACGAGCCAGGGTCAGCGCCATCTGCGAGGTGGCGGCCGATGTGAACCACTTGCGACCCCAGAGTCCCCAACCGTCGCCCTGTCGGCGCGCGATGGTCTCCGAGGCGCCGACGTCCGAGCCGCCGGTGGCTTCGGTCATCCACTGGCCGCTGGTCCAGAAGCGCGCCGGGTCCCGGCTGGTGAGATGCGGCACGGCGCGCTCCGCCAGTGCCCGGTTGCCGGAATCCAGCAGCGTGCGGGCGGCCCCATCGGTCATCGCCAGCGGGCAGCTGTAGACGTCAGTGGACGGATGAAAGAGGTGCACCAGCGCGAACTGTACGGTGCGAGCCAGCGGCCCGTGCTCGGACTCGTAGCCGGTCGCCACCAGGCCGAATTCCGCCGCCAGTCGCTCGGCGCGCCGCCAGAGCGGCGACAGCTCGATCTCGTCGATGCGGTTGCCCCATGCGTCCCATTGCACCAGCCGCGGCTCGTTGAGGCGGTCGGCCAGCTGCAATTCGTAGAGCTCCCCGCCGGCGAGCGCGCCCATCTCGCGCATGGCCTCTGCCACCGCGCCCGGCACGCGACCCCCGAAGCGTCGCGCCAGCAGCGATCGCAGCACGCGGTCGTCGTCGTACTGGTTCCCCAGCTGCGGCGGCGGCTGGTTGAAGGGCTGCATCCGAACCTCCCGCTAGATTCCCATCTTGTTGAGCGAATCCAGGATCCGGCCCAGCACCATGGTCAGCGTCGGGTGGCTGCGCTGAAACTCGTCGATGTAGCGACGCACCGCTTCGCGCGGGCTGTCCTCGGCCGGCACCTCGTCGGCGGCCAGGCTGGCCTCGAGCTGCGCCTGCAGAGCCTGCATGCGCGCGCGCTGGCTGTCGCTCAGCTCGCGGGCACCAGCCACCTCGCGGCGCAGCTGCGCGAGAAGCTCTTCCATCTGCTGTCTGGGCATCGTCGTGAATCTCCGTGTTGCGGCAAGGTCACGCGCGGACCGCGGGCCGCGCGACCGGGGGCAAGTCGCCATCGAGCCCCATTGCGCGACGGATGAAGGCACCCTTCAGCGGTGCCAGTCGATCGACCATCGTGAACCCGGCTCGCCTGATGGTACCAAGGGCCGGGTTGTCGTTACTGAACAAGCGATTGATGCCGTCGAAGGCCCGCATGGCGAGCACGTTGTCGGGCTTGCGCCAGCGCTCGTAGCGCCGCAGCAGGGCTGGGTCGCCCGGATCGCGTCCCGCGGCCAGCCCGCCGCTGACGATGTCCGCCAGCGCAGCGGCGTCAAGGAAGCCGAGATTTACGCCCTGGCCGGCAAGCGGATGAACCGTGTGCGCAGCGTCGCCCACCAGCGCGTAGCGCGCCAGCGTGTAAACCGGCGCATGCCGCATGCGCAATGGGAACGCCGCACGCGGCCCTGCCTCCAGCACCTCGCCCAGGCAACCGTCGGCGGCCTCCGCCACGGCCGCGCGGAAAGTCTCTTCGTCCGCAGCCAGCAGCACCTCCGCATGCGCGGGCGTCGTCGACCAGACGATCGACACGCGCCCGTCCGCCAGCGGCAGCAGTGCGATCGGGCCCGTCGGCAGGAAACGCTGCCAGGCGGTTTCGCCGTGCGGCAACTGGCAGCGCAAATTGCAGACCACGGCCCGCTGCTCGTAATCGTGGCCGGTCACCTCCAGACCGGCCAGCGCGCGCGATGGTGAGCCCGCACCGTCGGCGCCGACCACGAGTCGTGCATGCAGCCTGCGCCCGTCCTCGACCCCGAGCTCGGCGCGCTCCGGCCCGAGCGTCAGTGACTCGAGTCGCGCGCCGTCCAGCAGCCTGACGTTGTCGAGCCTCAGCAGCGCGTTGCGCAACGCCAGCCGCACCAGCTCGTTCTCCACGATGTGGCCGAGCAGCGGCGCGCCGATGTCGGCGGCATCGAAGCGGATTGCGCCCGGGCCACCGGCGGGAATCGCACCGTCCCAGACGCGCATGTGCGCATAGGGACTGACCCGGCCCGCGGCAATCTCGTCCCAGGCGCCGCTGGCGGCGAGCACCCGCCGGCTGGCCTCGGACAACGCGGAGACGCGCAGGCCCGGTTCCTGGTCGGGACGCCAGCGCGGCGGCGTGTCGGCGTCCAGCACCGTGACCGCAGCGCCGGGCGCCTGCTTCGCCAGCAGCGCAGCGGTGGCCGCGCCCACCATGCCGGCCCCGACCACCACAATGTCACATTCGGTCCTCATGAGGACAACGGCTGGCCGAGGGCGAGGCGCGGCATGCGCCCGGCGAGGCCCATCCCGCGCCGCGCGACGGCGGCGCGCGCCGGCGGAAACAGGTCGAGCCCGATGAGCCCCAGCCGCCGGCCCGCGCGCAACGGCGCGAACTCGCTGGTGAACACCTGTACGAGTCCGTCGGTATCGCGCACCGTGCGCGCGCGGTCCGCCTCCCGCCACTCCGAATACTCGGCCAGCATCGGCGCGGCCCCCGGATCCCCGGCCGGCCCCTGGCGTGCCAGCAGTTCCGCCAGCGCTGCCGCGTCGCGCAGGCCGAGGTTGAAGCCCTGGCCGGCCACCGGATGGATGCCGTGCGCGGCATTGCCGACCAGCGCGATGCGCCCGGCGTGCCAGGCCTGTGCCTGCACCCTCGACAGCGGATAGGAAGCGCGCCGGCCGGTCTTGCGGAATGCGCCGAGGCGGTAACCGAACGCCACCTGCAGCGCCGCGAGGAAACCGGCCTCGTCCAGCGCGAGGACCGCCGCAGCCTCGGCGGGCGGCAAGGTCCACACGATGGTGACGCGACCCTGGGTCAGCGGCAGCACCGCCAGCGGGCCGCTCGGCGTGAAGCGCTCGAAGGCGGTGCCGCCGTGGTCGATTGCCGGCGTGATGTTGGCGATCACCGCGGCCTGGCCATAGTCGTGCGTCTCGTGGGCGATCCCCGCCATGCCACGTACCGGGGAGCGGGCCCCGTCCGCAGCCACCAGCAGGCGCGCCGACACCTCGACCGGCCCGGCGTCGTCGCGCTCGATGTGTACGCGCACGTGCTCCTCTTCCTGCACGGCGCCGGCGACGCATGCCGGCGACCAGGCGGTGAGATTCCGCTCCGCGTGAATCCGTTCCCACAAGGCAGCGCCCAGCGCGCGGTTCTCCACGACATGGCCGAAGCTGGGCAAGCCCTGCTCGGCGGCCCGCAGCCGGGTTGCGCCGAACGCGCCGCGCTCCGACACGTGAACTTCGCGAATGGGCGCGGCCGCGCCCGCCAGCGACGACCAGCAGCCGATGCCCGCGAGGATCCGCCGGCTGCTCTCGGATATCGCCGTGGCGCGATCGTCGTAGCTCGGCTGGGCGTCGTCCGCCGGCGGCGTCGCCTCGACGACCAGCGTGCGCAACGGCAGCGTGGCAAGTGCAACCGCGAGTGAAGCGCCGACCATCCCGCCGCCGGCGATAATGACGTCGAAGTCCTTCGCGTCGTGCTCGCTCATGACCCTTATGCCGACTGCATGAGGTGCTCGATCTCGTCGGGGTCCTTCGGGGCGTCTGCCGACAGCACATCGGCCCCGTCAGCGGTGACCAGCACGTCGTCCTCGATCCGGATACCGGTGCCCCACCACTTCTTCGCCACGCCGCGGGTGCCGGGCGCGATGTACAGGCCCGGCTCCACGGTCATGGTCATGCCCGGCTCCAGGATGCGCCACTCCTCTCCCACCTTGTAGTCGCCCACGTCATGGACGTCCAGCCCAAGCCAGTGTCCGGTGCGATGCATGTAGAACTTGCGGTAGTCGCCGTTCTTGATCAGGGTCGGCAGGCGTCCCTTGAGCAGACCGAGACGCACCAGCCCGCGGGTGAGCGCGCGCACCGCGGCGTCGTGCGGATCATCCCAGTGATTGCCGGGGCGCACCTTGTCGATGGCCGCGAGCTGTGCCTCCAGCACGACCTCGTAGAGGGCGCGCTGCTCGGGGCTGAAGCGGCCCGACACCGGGAAGGTCCGGGTGATGTCCGAGGCGTAATAATCGTACTCGCAGCCGGCATCGATGAGCAGCAGGTCGCCTTCCTTGAGCCTGTCGCGGTTCTCCACATAGTGAAGGATGCAGCCGTTGGCCCCGCCGCCGACGATCGGGTGATACGAGGTGGTCGCGTCGTGGCGGCGGAATTCGTGCAGGAACTCGGCCTCGATCTCGTACTCCATCATCCCCGGCCGGCAGGCGCGCATGGCGCGCACGTGCGCGGCGGCGGCGATCTTCGCGGCCTTGCGCATCGCGGCCACCTCGCCACGGCTCTTGAACAGCCGCATGTCATGCAGCAGGTGGTCCAGCGCAACGAACTCGGTCGGCGTCGTCACGCCGCTCTTGGCGGCCGCGCGCAGCTGGTTGACCCAGCCCAGCAGGCGCTGGTCGAACTCAGCGCTCAGCCCCATGGTGTAGTACACCCGCTCGCTGTGTTCCAGCATGCCGGGCAGGATGTCGTCGATGTCGCCGATGGGGAACGCATCATCCGCGCCGAAGTCCCGCACCGCGCCCTCGGGCCCGGCGCGGCGCCCATCCCAGGTCTCGCGCAGCGGGTCGCGATCCCGGCAGAACAGCACGTACTCGCCATGCTCCCGACCGGGCATCAGCACCGCCACGGCTTCCGGCTCCGGAAAACCCGTGAGATAGTGGAAATCGCTGTCCTGGCGATAGGCGTATTCGACATCGCGATTGCGGACGCGGGTCGGCGCCGCCGGGAGGATGGCGATACCGCCCCTGCCGATCATGCGCATCAGCTGTCTGCGCCGGCGCGCAAATTCCTTGGTGTTCATCGGCGATACTGTCCCTGGTGTGCTGCGTCAGGGCTCAATGATAACCGGGTGGGGGGCGGCTTTCGTCGTACACGAGCTGGGCGGCGACCCGGACGTACTCGACCAGTTCCGCGAGTGCGGTCTCGCCGGCTTCCTCGACCTCCTCCGCGGCAACACCCGCCCGGCCGATCTCGGAGAAGTCGGTCAGGATCTCACGCAATTCGTCGGGCAACTCCTCGACGGGTCGCAGTCCGCGCACCGCCAGGCCATAAAGGAAGCCGTTGCACCACGCCGCCAGGGCCGCCGCCCGCTGCTCGATGCCGACCGTGTCATCCGGTAACAGGAGCTGCAACGACATGTCGCCCGCCTTGAGTGCGCCATCGGTGGCCGCATGCAAGGCCTCAAGCAGCGAACGGGCGTCCTCCCGCCCGCCGAAGCTGTACTCCTCGGCGTCCACGAGCGTATTGTGAATCCAGGTGTCCGGCATATCGCCCGCGCCGGCGCAAAGCAGGCCGCAAAGCGTGCCATGCGCCTCGGCCGCGGCCGGGCCGCTTTCCTCGGCGCCTAGCGCCGCCTGGAGTTCACCATAATCCGGGATTGTCATCGCCTGACCGTCCTGCAGCGTGCCCACTTCGGGCTTCGGCGGTGGCGGGATGCTAACACCCCGCCCTGCCCGCTCACAGGCGGGCGTGGCGGCCGATTGACCGCCTCCGGGGGCCTCACTATAGTTGCGGCCATGAGCGAGAGTACGGCACACGCGGTGGATATCGAGCTTAAGCGCCTCGAGCGGCGGCTCGAGGAACTGGTGGCCGTTTGCCGCCAGCTCAAGGAAGAGAACCGTTCGCTGCGGCAACGACAGGACAACCTGATGGTGGAGCGTGCTTCGTTGATGCAGAAGAACGAGCAAGTGCGCACGCGGGTCGAGGCGATGATCGGGCGGCTCAAGACGATGGAGCATGGCTCGTGAGCGCGGAGCCCGCCCGGGTGAGCGTCCGGATCCTGGAAAAGGAATACCAGTTCGCCTGCCCGACCGAAGAAAAGAACGACCTGATTCGGTCCGCCGAGTATCTCAACGCGCGCATGAAGCAGATTCGCGATACCGGCAACGTCGTCGGTACCGACCGGATCGCGGTGATGGCCGCGCTCAATCTCGCCAATGATCTTCTCAAGGGACGCAATCGGGATCAGTCCCTCGAGTCTCACGTCGGGACGCGACTCAAGGCGCTGCGCGAACGCGTGGAGTCCGCGCTCGAGGATGGCAAGCAGCTGGAACTATAGCTGCTCGCGACAAGTCTTATAGTCTTGGCGCCTCCTGCGGTGTTCGATATGGGCTGGGATCCTCTCGACCCTAATTAAAACATCCTGGGGCTGGGACCTGTCGGCGCCGGTGCGCAAGCCCGCTTCTGGCGGAAAGCCTTAGGTCCGACAACCGGCCCCACCTATTGCTCTGGTTCGAGAGCAATGGTCTGTAACGGCACAGGCGGGAGGCGCCACCTTATTCATTCGCCCGACGATCCCATCGTGATGCGAAGCGCGTTGCGCCGCGAGATGCGTTCGCGACGTCGCGCGCTGCCGGGCATCCGCCGACAGCTTGCCGATCGCGCGCTCGTCCGGCACCTCATCAACCTGCCGGCTTACCGTCGCGCGCGGAACCTGGCTGTCTACTGGCCGGCGGACGGCGAGGTGGACGTGCGCGCGATCGCCGAGCACGCGTGGTCGCGCGGCAAGCATTTGTACCTGCCGGTGGTCGGCCAGGCCGGCACGATGCGTTTCGTTCGCTGGCAGCGGTCCGGGAAGCTGCGGAAAAACCGCTACGGTATTCCAGAGCCGGTCGGCGCCGGGCGACGTGCGCCGGTCGGCGAGCTCGACCTGGTCGTCATGCCGTTGGTGGCGTTCGACGGTCGCGGCAACAGGCTCGGCATGGGCGGCGGATACTATGACCGGGCCCTCGGCATGACGCGGCGCCGCCCGCTGCTGGTCGGCGCCGGCTTTTCCTTCCAGCGGGCGCCGTCCATCCCGGCGCAACCCTGGGACGTCCCGCTGGACGTCGTCATCACGGAGCGCGGCCGGCGCCAGGTCCGCCGTGGCCCGTTCTCAAGCGCAACAGGAGCAGAGTAGTGAAGTATTGGCTCATGAAATCCGAACCAGAGTCGTTTTCCATCGACGACCTCGCGCGCGCGCCGCGCAAGACGACCTGCTGGGATGGCGTAAGAAACTACCAGGCACGCAACATGCTGCGCGACGAAATGAAACGTGGCGATCGCGCTTTCTTCTATCACTCGAGTTGCGAGCCGCCGGCGATCGTCGGCGTCGTCGAAATCGTGCGTGAAGGCTATCCGGATCACACGGCTTTTGATCCCGATGATCACCACTTCGATCCCAAGAGCGACCCCGCCGAACCGCGCTGGTTCATGGTCGACGTCAAGCTCGTGGAGAAGTTTCCACGCGCGCTGAAGCTGCGCGAACTCAAGGAACATGCCGGCGACAAGCTTGCCGGCTTTCAATTGCTGGCAAGAGGCAATCGCCTGTCTGTCATGCCCGTGTCAGCGGCGCACTGGAAATTCGTCAACTCACTTTTAAAAGGAAATTAGCCTGCGAAATCATGTTGAAGAAATCTGGCCGTCGCACTTTCGTGTTTGATTGCCCGCGCCTCAACGAAGTATCGCGGACGGCATTGGACGTTTAGTGACTTGAGATGTTTGCTGGAATTAACTTGTTGTTGTATATACAGCCTCGCGAACCCACTACACGGAGATGATCATGGCTGTATCGAAAAAGAAGGCCGCTAGCAAAAAGAAACCGGCATCCAGGAAGAAGGCTGTTGCCAAGAAGAAGCCGGTTGCTCGCAAGAAGGCTGTCGCGAAGAAGAAGCCCGCAGCGAGAAAGAAGGCCGTAGCGAAGAAGAAGCCTGCTGCCAAGAAGAAGAGGCCTGCTGCTAAGAAGAAGGCCGCCGCAAAGAAGAAGCCGGCTGCCAGAAAGAAGAAGCCTGCTGCGAAGAAGAAGGCCGCCACAAAGAAGAAGCCGGCTGCCAGGAAGAAGGCCGCCTCGAAGAAGAAGGTCGCTTCCAAGAAGAAGTAGGCGTTTCCGCTAAGCGGTTGCGGCGACTTTCGCCGGCCGCAGCGAGTCTTGAGGGCCGGGTCCGCGATGAGCGGCTCGGCCCTCGCTCTATCCGAAGCCCGGATCAGCAGATGGAGGCACGAAGTGAACCAGGAAGAAAAGAAGGCCGCGGTCGGCGCCGCTGCCGCGGCGGAAGTTCCGGAGGGCTGCCGACTGGGAGTCGGTACCGGCTCGACAGTGAACCAGTTCATCGAGGCGCTCGCGGCGCGCGGAGTCAAGCTCGGCGGCGCGGTGGCCAGCTCGGAGGCGACCAGCCAGCTGCTTGAGCGGCACGGCATCGCAGTCAGCGAGCTCAATTCCACCGGTGATCTCGATCTCTATGTCGACGGCGCCGACGAAGTCGATCCGGCCGGCCACATGATCAAGGGCGGCGGCGGTGCACTGACCCGCGAGAAAATAGTGGCCGCTGCCTCGCGGCGCTTCGTCTGCATCGTGGATGACAGCAAGCTCGTGCGGGTGCTGGGCAAATTTCCACTTCCGGTGGAAGTCATACCAATGGCCCGCTCTTACGTCGCGCGCCAGATGGTGAAGCTGGGCGGCCTGCCCGAGTATCGCGAGGGCTTTGTCACCGACAACGGCAACGTGATCCTCGACGTGCGACACCTCGACATCGTCGATCCAGTGGACATGGAGGATCGCATCAACCGGATTCCCGGTGTCGTTACAGTGGGGATTTTCGGTCGCAGGAAAGCGGACCTGGTGCTGGCGGCATCGGATGCCGGCGTGAAGCGGATCGAATTGTAAGGCGGGTCCCCTGCAAAGGGGGACCAGGATTGACTCGGGCCTCCGGTCTCCACCTGCGAAGGGGACCAGGATGGCTCGCCGCCTGCGGCGGCTCGGCCCTCCGGGCCCGATGC
>CBDDRR010000070.1:0-3294 GCA_965233095.1 uncultured bacterium | reverse complement strand
AGTTCGTGGTCCAGGCTGATCACGGCGGTGGTCAGTCCCTCCAGGAGCGCTTCGGGACCGGCCCGGCTGCGCGACGGGAACTTCATTTCAGGGAGCAACACATCGGGGGGAACCACAGCAAGCTTCAGGCCAAGCCCTCGACCGTGAAGACTACGCCACAATCGAAGTCTGTGCACCGTTTTGGTGCATCGCTTGGCTCGGCCGGGCGCACCAGATTGGTGCGCAACGGGTTCAGCGCGGCTTGGGTGCCGGCTTCGCGGGCTTGGTGCCGGCGGGGTTGTCCACCTGCGGCGGCTTCACATGCACCGTGACCGGTGGCGCGCTGCCGTACTCGTTCCCGGCGTCGTCGATGACGGTGACGCCGATGGTGTGCGTGCCGCGATCCACGTCGGTCATCGCATACGAGGCCTGCGTGGTCGGCTCGGAGACCGGCACGCCGTCGAGCAGGTAGACCAGCCTCTGGGCGCCTTTCAGCTGCGGCGTGACCATGACCGCGACCGGCACGGTGCGGTCGCGGAAGGTCTCGTCATGCGATGGCGTGACGATGTCGAGGTGCACGGTGGCGGAGGCGCCGCTGGTGCCGGCGCCGCGCTGGTCGAAGCGGTTCAGGTTGGGGTGGGTCCCGCCCTTGTAGGTCTGCAGCCCCGGCAGCTTGGTGGGCTGGGCCCCTTCGCTGGGCGGCTTGTCGGTGTAGTGCACGACGCCTTCCTCGTCGACCCACTTGTACACCGGGTTCTGGGGAACGGGCTTCTTGGGCGGCTGCGCCGTCGGGGCCGGCGCCTGCGCGGGCGGCGCCGGCGGCGGCTGCTGGGCCAGCACGAGGCCGGGAACGAGGAGGAGGATCGACGCGAGCGTGCGCATGGAGTTCACCTTAGCGCTGCGGGGCAGGGGCCGCAATTGCGGGACCGCAAAAGAGACGCCCCCGTTGTAGCGGGGGCGTCTGAACTGCAGATGAACAGCGTCGCGGCTGAAGCCGCTCCAACGGGTCTAGAGCGAGTAGTACATGTCGAACTCGACCGGGTGCGTGGTCATGCGGAAGCGCGTGACCTCGGCCATCTTCAGCTCGATGTAGGCGTCGATCAGGTCGTCCGTGAACACGCCGCCCTTCTTGAGGAAGTCGCGGTTCTTGTCGAGGTGCTCCAGCGCCATGTCGAGGCTGTGGCACACGCGCGGGATCTTCTTGTCCTCTTCCGGCGGCAGGTGGTAGAGGTCCTTGTCCATCGCCTCGCCCGGGTTGATCTTGTTCTGGATGCCGTCGAGGCCCGCCATCATCATCGCGGCGAACGCGAAGTACGGGTTCGTCATGCCGTCCCGGAAGCGCACCTCGATGCGGCGCGCCTGCGGGCTCGACACCCAGGGGATGCGAACCGACGCCGAGCGGTTGCGCGCCGAGTAGGCCAGCATGACCGGCGCCTCGAACCCCGGAACGAGCCGCTTGTACGAGTTGGTGGTCGAGTTCGTGAACGCGTTGATGGTCTTGGCGTGCTTCAGGATGCCGCCGATGTAGTACAGCGCGAGCTGCGACAGGCCGCCGTACTTGTCGCCGGCGAACAGGTTCTTGCCGCCCTTGGACAGCGACTGGTGCACGTGCATGCCGGTGCCGTTGTCGCCGACGATCGGCTTGGGCATGAAGGTGACGGTCTTGCCGTACGACTGCGCGACGTTCTGCAGCACGTACTTGTAGACCAGCATCTCGTCGGCCTTCCTGATCAGCGTGTTGAAGCGCGTGCCGATCTCGTTCTGGCCGGCCGCCGCGACTTCGTGGTGGTGCACCTCGACCGGGATGCCCATCTCCTCGAGCGTCAGGCACATCGCGTTGCGGATGTCCTGCTGGCTGTCGACCGGCGGCACCGGGAAGTAGCCGCCCTTGACCGGCGCGCGGTGGCCCTTGTTGCGGCCGGTCTCGAATTCCTCCTTGCCGGTGGACCAGGGCGCCTCCTCGGACTCTATGGTGACGCCGCAGCTGCCCATGTCCACGTTCCAGCGCACCGAATCGAAGATGAAGAACTCGAGCTCGGGGCCGAAGTAGGCGGTGTCGGCAATGCCGGTGGACTTGAGGTAGGCCTCGGCGCGGTGGGCGAGCGAGCGCGGGTCGCGCGAGTAGCCCTGCATCGTGGCGGGCTCGATGACGTCGCAGCGCAGGACGACGGTCGGCTCCTCGAAGAACGGGTCGATGACGGCCGTCGCGGCGTCCGGCATCAGGATCATGTCGGACTCGTTGATGCCCTTCCAGCCGGCGATCGACGAGCCGTCGAACATCTTGCCGTCGGTGAACAGGCTTTCGTCGACGGTGTGCGCCGGCACGGTGACGTGCTGCTCCTTGCCGCGCGTGTCGCAGAAGCGGAAGTCGACGAACTTCGCGCCCTTGTCCTTGATCAGCTTCAGTACGGCCGCCCCACCACTCTGACCCGCCATGGGTTCTTCTCCAGTCGTTGATCCAAATAATGTTCGGTGCCTGCCCCCGAGTGCCTCTGTCGGGGGCCCCGGCGCGGCGCTGTAAAAGCAGAAAACATGCCACCGGCGCGAAGCCTTGCGGATCAAGGTGCGCGCGGGTCGCAGCCCCCGATCCGGCCGCCGCGGGCGCACCAAAAGGGGGCGCGCATTCTATACCCCACCGCTTGCCGTCATTCCCGCGGAAGCGGGAATCCGGACGGGTCCAGGGAAACCCTGGATGCCCGCTTTCGCGGGCATGGCGTGGGTTGCGCGGGCATGACGTGGGTATACTCGCCGGCCCGATGGCTGCCCCCAAGCTCCTCACGTTCCAGGACCTGATCCTGCAGCTCCAGACGTTCTGGGCGAAGCAGGGCTGCGTGATCGTCCAGCCGATGGACATGGAGATGGCCGCCGGCACCTTCCACTGGGCCACGTTCCTGCGCGCGATCGGCCCGGAGCCCTGGAACACCGCCTACGTGCAGCCTTCGCGGCGGCCGACCGACGGCCGCTACGGCGACAACCCGAACCGGCTGCAGCACTACTACCAGTTCCAGGTGCTGATGAAGCCGTCGCCCCCGGAGATCCAGAACCTGTACCTCGAGTCGCTCGAGGTGCTCGGGTTCGACCCGCTCGTCCACGATATCCGCTTCGTCGAGGACAACTGGGAATCGCCGACGCTGGGCGCCTGGGGCCTGGGCTGGGAGGTCTGGCTCAACGGCATGGAAGTCACGCAGTTCACCTACTTCCAGCAGGTCGGCGGCCTGGAGTGCAAGCCGGTGTCGGGCGAGATCACGTACGGACTCGAGCGCCTGGCGAAGTGCATCCAGAAGAAGGAATCTGTGTGCGACCTGAGGTCGATCA
>CBDDRR010000069.1:0-4624 GCA_965233095.1 uncultured bacterium | reverse complement strand
CAGGCAGAAGGCCGCGCCACGCCCAGCGACCTGTCCAATATCTACGTGCGCTCGGCAACCAGTGGCCTGCTCGTGCCGCTCAGCAACCTGGTCACGATCGCGGAGCGCGCCGGGCCGGCCGAGCTGAGGCGCTTCGACCGGCTGCGCTCCATCACCGTCTCTGCGGGCCTCGAGCCGGGCACCTCGCTCGGCCAGGCGCTCGACGAGTTCGAGGCGCTGGCGCGCACCATCCTGCCGCCGGAGATCCGCATCGGCTGGGACGGCGAGTCGCGCGAGTTCAAGGATTCGGGCGGGTCCCTGTATGCCACCTTCGTGATGGCGCTGATCGTCGTATTCCTGGTGCTGGCGGCCCAGTTCGAGAGCTTCCGCCATCCGTTGGTGATCATGTTCACCGTGCCGCTGGCGATCACCGGCGCACTGCTCGGGCTATGGGCCTACGGCGGGTCCATCAATGTCTACAGCCAGATCGGCCTGATCATGCTGGTCGGCCTGGCGGCGAAGAACGGCGTGCTGATCGTCGAGTTCGCCAACCAGCTGCGCGATCGCGGCATGGAGTTCAATGAAGCGGTGATCGAGGCGGCGGCCATCCGGCTCCGGCCGGTCCTAATGACCAGCGCCTGCACCGCCATCGGCGCCCTGCCGCTGCTGCTTGCCACCGGCGCCGGCTCCGAGAGCCGGCAGGCGGTGGGCATCGTGGTGGTCTACGGCATGACGCTGACGACTTTTCTTACACTGTTCGTGGTGCCGGCGGCGTACTCCGTGATCGCGCGGAACACCGAGTCGCCGGGGCACGTCAGCAAGAAACTGGAGAAGCTGCGGGCGTCCGAGGCAGCCCAGCCGGCGTCATCGGCCTGAGTGCCTGGCCCTGAAATGGGGGCCGAAAATGGGGACATTCCCCATCTCCAACGGGGGCAGCGGCTTGTCCCGGCGGCGCGTGCGCACTGGTTCAAGTCGGGAATACTTACAAGTCGACCTTTACCGCTGCTTGACGCCACCCGGCGCCGCGGCTAGGGCTCGCATATCTTATTGTTTTATTTAGCATGTTTCGCGAACGCAAGAAGTGGCACGGCCCTTGCATACTTATAGTTAAGTGTTAAGCCTGTACCCGAATTCGGGTTGGCAAAAGAGGAATCGATATGTTCAGCAAGGGATTGACCAGTTTTCTGATCGCGGCAGCGGGCCTGTTGATGGTCGGCAGCGCGAATGCGGCGTGGGTGGACTGTGGCGCTTATGCGGCGGCCAATGGCATCCAGCCCAATGACGGCTGCACGGTTTCCACCACGGCGACCCAGGACTTCCTGAACACCGACCCCATGACCGTGAACGACGATGGTGGCGCATTTGGCTTCACCGACTGGACGTTCATTTCCAAGGACGAGAGCGGTTCGGCCACCGGCCAGAGCGGCACGTGGTCAGTGGACGCCGGCGCTTACAACCAGGTGATGGCCATTTTCAAGAGCGGCGCCGGGACGTTCCTGACCGGCTACCTGTTGCAGGGCGACGATGGCAACTGGACGAGCCCGTTCCAGGTCGGCAGCATCATTCGGGATAACTCGCACATCTCCTTCTACGGCCGCATGGCCTCGTTCGAGGTGCCCGAGCCCGCCACGCTGGGCCTGCTCGGCATGGGTCTGCTCGGCTTCGGCCTGGCGCGTCGCCGCCGCAGCTGATCTGTCTAGCCTCGACCTCTGGCTACGCTATGCGTGCGGGCATGATTATGTCGGAAAAATTTACACTTGGAATGTAGCTTTCCCTGTAATTCATTGATTTAAAACGACTTGAGGAAATGGCACGAAACCTGCTTTTTTCCTAGAAAATCAAAACCGAACCGGCCTGCACCGTATCAAGAGGCTCGAGAAAAAACATGAAAAAGTCCAACTTTCTGAAGTTCGTTGCAGCTGGTGTATTCGCCGTTTTCGGCATGGTCGCCCCAGCCCAGGCCGACATCATCATCACCCCGACGACGTCCGGCATCATCCCGGGTAACACGCTGACGCCGGCCACCGGGCCCTCGAACTGCGAGCCGGCCTGCGTCTACCGGGCCTTCGGCCTCACCAACGACGATTCGCTGAGCCTGTTGTACAAGGCCGACTTCAACGAGGCCCCGAGCGAGGTCGATGTCCCGCTTGCGCCGACCTACAGCGGCATCTTTGCAGATTCTTATACAACGACCTTCAGCCCGGCACTGGAAGATCCGACAGACGCACTGATCGAGTTCATTCTGGATTCTCCAGCGATCGGCTGCCCCAGCTGTTACCTGGCGATCAAGGATGGCAACAACACGCCGAGCTATTACTTCTTCGACCTGTCCAGCTGGAACGGCACCGAGACACTCGACCTAAGGAATTTCTGGGCGACCGGCGGAGGTGCAATCTCGCACGTCTCCATCTGGGGTGTTGCGACGACCACGACGGTGCCGGAACCTGGCTCAATGATCCTGCTGAGCATGGGCCTGCTCGGCGCCGGCCTGGCCCGGAGACGCGGCAAGCCCGCCTGAATCCGACACCACAGGTTTCCATGCAAAGCCCCGCCCCGTGCGGGGCTTTGTTTTTTCTGCGGCCGCCCCTGATCAAACCCCGGATTGGCGGCTGTTAGAATGCGCTGCCAGCCGCAAGCGAGGTCTGTCCACGTGTCCGACTCCCCCACCCGCCCTGTCCGCACCCGTTTCGCGCCCAGCCCGACGGGTTTTCTGCATATCGGCGGGGTGCGCACCGCGCTGTTCTCCTGGCTGCAGGCGCGCCGACACGGCGGCGAATTCATCCTGCGCATCGAAGATACCGACCGCGCCCGTTCCACCGAGGAGGCCATCCAGGTCATCCTCGACGGCATGGAGTGGCTCGGGCTACGCGCCGACGAGGGGCCGCTCTACCAGACCGCCCGCTTCGACCGCTACACGGCGATCGCCGAGCAATTGCTCGAGCAGGGCCACGCCTACCATTGCTACTGCAGCAAGGCGGAGCTCGACGAGATGCGCGCCGCACAGATGGCACGCGGTGAGAAGCCGCGCTACGACGGACGCTGCCGGGATCGCAAGGCGCCGCGCGAGGGCGTGCCGCCGGTGGTGCGTTTCCGCAACCCGGACTCGGGCGAAGTCGTGGTGGACGACAAGGTGCGCGGCCGCGTGGTGTTCGACAACCGCGAACTGGACGACCTCGTGCTGCTGCGCTCGGACGGCGTGCCGACCTACAACTTCTCCGTGGTGGTGGACGACATGGACATGGGCATCACCCATGTCGTGCGCGGCGACGACCACCTGAACAACACGCCGCGCCAGATCAACGTCTATCGCGCGCTTGGCGCCGAGCCGCCGGTGTTCGCGCACGTGCCGATGATCCTGGGCCCGGACGGCGCCAAGCTGTCGAAACGGCACGGCGCGGTGAGCGTGCTGCAGTACCGCCAGGAAGGCTACCTGCCCGAGGCGCTGCTCAACTACCTGGTGCGGCTCGGCTGGTCGCACGGCGACCAGGAGATCTTCTCCATCGAGGAGATGATCCGGCTGTTCGACATCGGCGACGTCAACAAGTCCGCCTCGAGCTTCAACCCCGAGAAGCTGCTGTGGCTGAACCAGCACTACATCAAGGAAGCGCCCGCCGCCCGCCTTGCCGTGGAGCTCCAGTGGCAGCTCGAGCGCCTCGGCATCGACACGGCCGACGGTCCGCCGCTGGACGCGGTCGCCGAGGCTTACCGGGAGCGCGCCAAGACGCTGCATGAAATGGCCCAGGCGTCGATTTTTTTCTTCCGGGACTTCGAGGCCTACCACGAGAAGGCGGCACGCCAGCATCTCGGCGAGGCCGCCACCGAGCCCTTGCAGCGTCTCCGGGACGGGCTGGCGGCGCTGGAGGACTGGCGCCCCGAACCGATCCACGCCCTCGTGGAACGGACCGCGGAGTCGCTCGAGCTGAAGATGGGCAAGGTGGCGCAGCCGTTGCGCGTGGCGGTCAGCGGCGGGCCGGTGTCGCCGCCCATCGACATCACCGTGGCGCTGCTCGGCAAGGACAAGACCCTTGCCCGCGTGCAGCGTGCACTGGAGCACGCGCGCACCCCGGCCTGATCCTCCCATTCGACTGATTTATAACGAATAAGTATTTGCAATCGGTGGCTTAATGAGGGCATAATACTGTATGTTTAAACAGCATGCAGGATGCCTGCCATGGACCACGAAGACGACCGCCAACTGAACGCCGAGGGCTTCGCCCGCCAGGCCCGCGCCGCCGAACTCGAGGGCGAGATCGCCTCGCTGGCCGCCCACATAAACGCCGCCACCTACCGCCTCATCGAGATGCTGCGGGAGTTCGACGAGCTCAGGGGCTGGAGCGGCTGGCCGACGCCGGCGCACTGGCTGCAGTGGCGCTGCGGCTACTCGCTCGGCGCCGCGCGGGAACGGTTCCGGGTCGCCCGCACCTTGCCCGGGCTGCCGCAGATCCGGGAGGCGTTCCGCGCCGGCCACCTGTCCTTCGCCCAGGTGCGCGCCGTGATCCGCGTGGCGACGCCGGAGAACGAGGCGACCCTGCTGATGTGGGCGCAGCATTCCACGGCCTCGCAGATGGAGAAGTTCGCCCGGCTCTATCGCCGCTATGGCGAGAATGCCGCGGTCATGCGCCAGCACCGCGAGCGGTCCTTCACT
>CBDDRR010000068.1:0-22163 GCA_965233095.1 uncultured bacterium | reverse complement strand
CAGCGCAGGCGCCCGCGCGGCCTTCGCCCTGGCGCGGCCGCCCGGCCACCATGCCGGCAGCCGCTTCTTCGGCGGCTACTGCTTCCTCAACAACGCCGCAGTCGCCGCGCAGGGCTTTCGTGATGCGGGCGTGCCGCGGGTGGCCGTGCTCGACGTGGACTACCACCATCGCAACGGCCCCCAAGAGATCTTCGCCGCACGCGCGGACGTGTTCACCGCCTCGCTGCACGCCGACCCGAAGCACACCTTTCCCTTCTTTCTGGGTCATGCGGACGAGACCGAGGGCGGCACGCACCTCAACGTGCCGCTGCCGCGTGGTACCGACTGGGCGCGCTATGCGACCGCGCTGGACGGCGTGCTGGCGCGCATTGCGAACGAGCAACCCGGCGCGCTGGTGGTGTCGCTGGGCGTGGATACCTGGCAGGGCGACCCGATCTGCAGCTTCGCCCTGCAAACCGCCGACTACCGGCACATGGGACGACGCATCGGCGGGCTCGGCCTGCCAACCGTGATCGTTATGGAAGGCGGTTACGCGCTCGAATCGCTCGGCGACAACGTGGCCGAGTTCCTCGAGGGCTTCGCCGCGGCCTGAGCGGCGCCGCGGGCGCGCGTCATTTGCCCCGGCCGGCGTTGCGGCCGCGGCCAGCGGGGCAATGGCGGGTCGAGCGGCACGACGAGTTCGCGGCGCACGATCTGGCAGCTCAGTTCCTGGATCCTGTTCATGGCGGCTCTCCTCTGCAGGCGCATTCTCCTTGTATGAACTGAGATGCCGCGTTCGGCTGAAGGGTTGCAGGCGCAGCGCCGCCCAGCTCAGAACAGGCTGCCCTGCGGTGTCGGCGGCCGGAACAGGTCGCACCTGAGGTCATACGCCTCGCCCTGCAGGAAGCCCAGGCGCCGCGTGGCCACCTTGAAGCGCCGCGCAATGAGCTCCGCGAAAACGCCCTCGCCCTTCATGCGCACGCCGAAACGCGGGTCGTTGTCGCGGCCGCCGCGCATCTGCTGCACCAGGCTCATGACATGTGCGGCGCGCTCCGGCAGGTGTTCCTCGAGCCACTCGCGGAACAGCTCCGCCACCTCGCCGGGCAGGCGCACGATGGCATAGCTGGCCTGCGTGGCGCCGGCGGCATGCGCCTGCGCGAGGATCTCCTCCAGGTCCACATCGGTGACCATGGGGATGACCGGCGAGACCAGCACGCCCGTCGGCACGCCGGCGGCGCTCAGCGTGCCGATCGCCTGCAGCCGGCGGTGCGGCGCGGAGGCGCGTGGCTCGAGCTTCGCCGACAGCCGGTTGTCGAGGCTGGTGACCGAGATGAGCACGGCGACGAGGCCGTCCCGGGCCAGCTCGGCCAGCAGGTCGCGGTCGCGTTCCACCATCGCGCTCTTGGTGATGATCGTGCAGGGATGACGCGCCTCGGCGAGCACCTCCAGCAACTGCCGGGTGATCCGCCAGCGCTTTTCAATCGGCTGGTAGGGGTCGGTGTTGGCGCCGAGGGTGATCGGGCTCGGCCGGTAGCCGCGCTTCGCCAGGGTGGCGCGCAACGCCTCGGCGGCGTTTGTCTTGGCGTACAGGCGTGTCTCGAAGTCGAGGCCCGGCGACAGGTTCAGGTAGGCGTGGCTGGGACGTGCGTAGCAGTAAATGCAGCCGTGCTCGCAGCCGCGGTAGGGATTGATTGACTGCTCGAAGGGCACGTCGGGCGAAGTGTTGCGCGACACGATGCCGCGGGCGCGCTCCTCGGTGACCGTGGTGGCCGGTCGCGCGGCCTCTTCGGGCGCCTCCGGAAACCAGCCGTCGTCGACCGCCTCGCGGCACACCGACTGGAACCGACCCTCGCGGTTCGAGGCGGCGCCGCGGCCCTTGATTCGCGTCACAGCCCGACGTTGTTCTGCTCGAACACCCGGTCGGCGCGGTAGCTCGAGCGCACCAGCGGTCCGGACACGACCTCCATGAATCCCATGTCGAGGCCGATACGGCGGTACTCGGCGAACTCCTCCGGCGGGACGAAGCGTTCCACCGGCAGGTGGTTCTTCGTCGGCCGCAGGTACTGGCCGAAGGTCACGATATCGACGTTGCGCTCGCGCAGCTCGCCGAGCGTCTCGCGGATCTCCGCGTCGGTCTCGCCGAGACCCAGCATCAGGCTGGTCTTGGTGAGCACTTCGGGACGAAAACGCTTGGCATGCTCCAGCACTTCCAGCGTCTGCTCGTAGCCGGCGCGCGGGTCACGTACCGGGTGGGTGAGGCGCCGCACCGTCTCGAGGTTCTGCGCATAGACTTCCAGTCCCGACTCCACCACGGTCTCGATGGCCGACAGCTCGCCGCGGAAATCGGGCGTCAGCGCTTCGACCGCGGTATCGGGGTTGAGCGCCTTGATGGCGCGCACGCAGGCCGCGTAGTGCGCCGCGCCGCCGTCGGGCAGGTCGTCGCGATCGACGCTGGTGATCACCACGTAGCGCAGGCTCATCAGCTGCACCGAGCGCGCCGCATTGGCCGGCTCCTCGGCATCCAGCCAGCCGCGCGGGTTGCCGGTATCCACGGCGCAAAAACGGCAGGCGCGGGTGCACACGGAGCCCATGATCATCAGGGTGGCGGTGCCGTTGTTCCAGCACTCGCCGATGTTCGGGCACATCGACTCCTCGCAGACCGTGGCAAGGCGATGCTCGCGCACGTTCTCCCTGACGCGGGAGTAGCCGGCGCCGGCCGGCATCTTCGCGCGCAGCCAGGGCGGCTTGCGCCCGATCGGCGCGGGCTCGGCGCGGCGGTTGTGCTTGACGCCGTTCTTGATCGCCGCCACGCCGTGCTCGGTGCGGAACTTCGTGCCGCTCGGCACGACGGCCGGCTGGACGATGGGAATGCCCTTGAAGTTGGAATCCATGGGCGGGAATTCTCTCATGCCGCCTCGCAAACCGGAAAACCCGCGGGGGCGGGGGCGTCCATTCGGGCGGCGCTTACGTACAAACCATAGTTGCTAATGCGAACGATTCGCATTAAATTACGCAATCCCTTGCAAGAGCCAAGAGACACCATGTCGCTCACCCGCAACGTCTTCGCCCGGCTGTCCCTCGTCGCCCTCCTCGTGACCGTCGCCGCCGGCTGTGGCCGCGCCCCGGAGGAAACCGGCGCCGGCGTGATCAACATCTACTCGGCGCGCCACTATCAGAGTGACGACGCCCTGTACCAGGCTTTCACCGATGCCACCGGCATCCGCGTGCGGCGCATCGAGGGCACTGACGACGCGCTGATCGAGCGCATCCTCCAGGAGGGCGCGGCGAGCCCCGCCGACATCCTGTTCACCGTCGATGCCGGCCGCCTGTGGCGCGCCGAGCAGGCCGGCATCTTCCAGCCGGTCGAGTCGCCGGTGCTGAGGGAGCGCATCCCCGCGCAGCTGCGCCACCCCGAAGGCAAGTGGTTCGGCTTCTCCAGTCGCGCCCGGATGATCTTCTTCGACGCCGGGCGCATCCCGGCCGGCGCCATCACCCGCTACGAGGACCTCGCGGACCCGCGCTGGGTGGGCGAGCTGTGCATCCGCTCCGGCGGCAACATCTACAACCTGTCGCTGATGGCTGCGATGATCGCCCACCACGGCCTCGAGGCCGCCGAGGACTGGGCTCGCGGCGTGGTCGCCAATTTCGCCCGCAACCCGCAGGGCGGCGACACCGACCAGCTGCGCGCCGTAGCGGCCGGCGAGTGCGGCATCGCCGTCGCCAACAGCTACTACTTCGCCCGCCTGATGACCTCGGAGGATGCCGCCGATCGCGCCGTCGTCGAGAAACTTGGCTGGGTATTCCCCAACCAGCAAGACCGCGGCACCCACGTGAACATCTCCGGCGCGGGCATCGTGACCACGGCACCGAACCCGTCGCAGGCGCTGGCCTTCCTGGAGTTCCTCGCCTCGCCTGACGCGCAGACCCGCTTCGCCCGCGGGAACAACGAGTACCCGGTGGTGGCGGGCGCGGCGCTGGAGAACCCGGCGCTGGAGGCACTCGGCTCGTTCGAGGCAGACCCCATCGACGCGACCCTGTACGGCGTCCACCAGGCCGAGGCCCAACGGGCGCTCGACCGCGTCGGCTGGAAGTAGGCCGCGACCACGTGAGAGGCGGCCGGAGACTGCTGTCGCTGCCTGCCGCCGCCATGCTGGTCGCGGCGCTGGTGGCGCTGCCGGTCGTCACGGTCGCGCTGCATGTCTTCCTGCCCGACGAAGGCGCCTGGCGGCACATCGCCCGCGTGCTGCTGCCGGAGTACGTCGGCAACACGCTGCTGCTGGTCGGCGGCACGGCGGTGGGCGTGCTGGCGCTCGGGTTGTCCACGGCCTGGCTGGTGTCGGTGTGCCGCTTCCCCGGCCGGCGCGTGTTCGAATGGGCGCTGGTGCTGCCGCTGGCGTTCCCCGCCTACGTCATCGCCTACACCTACACGGACCTGCTGCAGGTCTCCGGGCCGGTGCAGACCTTTATTCGCGACCTTACCGGCTGGTCGGCACGCGACTACTGGTTCCCGCCAATCCGGTCTCTCGGTGGTGCCGTCGCGATGCTGTCACTGGTGCTGTACCCCTATGTCTACCTGCTGGCGCGCGCGGCCTTCGTGCAGCAGTCCAGCGGCATCCTCGAGGTTGCGCGCACGCTCGGCTGCAGCCCGTGGGGCGCCTTCGTGAAAGTCGCGCTGCCGATGGCGCGGCCGGCGCTGGTCGCCGGCGTGCTGCTGGCGCTGATGGAGACACTGGCGGACTTCGGCACGGTCGCCTATTTCGGCGTGCCGGTCTTCACCACCGGCATCTACCGGGCGTGGTTCTCGCTCGGCGACCCCGTGTCCGCGGCCAAGCTGTCCGCGGTGTTGCTCGCCTTCGTGTTCACGCTGGTGGCGCTGGAGCGCTGGAACCGCGGCGGTATGCGCTTCCACCAGCTCGGCGCGCCGGCCGCGGAGCGCAAGCCCTACGAGCTGAAGGGCGGGCGCTCCGCGCTCGCGGTAGCGGTCTGCCTGGTGCCACTGGCGTTCGGTTTCCTGCTGCCCGCCGGGCGGCTGGCCTGGCTGAGCTGGGTCGGTGGCGACGCCCAGTTCGGCACGCGGTACCTGAGCCTGCTCTGGAACAGCATCAGCCTCGCCGGCATCAGCGCCGTCGTTGCGGTGGCGGCGGCGGTCGTGGTGGGCTACGGCCTGCGGCTGCAACCCGGCAGGCCCATGAAGCTGGCGCACCGCGTGGCGGGCCTCGGCTATGCCATCCCGGGCTCGGTGATCGCCGTCGGCGTGCTCATCCCGCTGACGCTCGCGGATCACGGGCTGCGCGGCTGGCTGTCGTCATGGTTCGGCGTCGACAGCGGCTTGATCCTAACCGGCGGGATTCTCGGGTTGCTGTTCGCCTACGTCGCGCGCTTCCTTGCCGTGTCGCTGCAGAGCGTCGATGCCGGGCTGGCGCGCATTACACCGGCGATGGACGATGCCGCCCGCGCGCTCGGCGACGGGCCGGGACGCACTCTGCGCCGGGTGCACCTGCCGATCCTGCGGGCGAACCTGTTGACCGCCGGGCTGATTGTGTTCGTGGACGTAATGAAGGAATTGCCTGCGACGCTGATCCTGAGGCCCTTCGATTTCGACACTCTCGCGGTGCAGGCCTACAAGCTGGCCGCGGACGAGCGCCTCGCAGAGGCATCCACGGCGTCGCTCGCAATTGTCGTGGCAGGGTTGATCCCGGTGATCCTGCTGGCGCGCCAGGTCTCTCGGCCGGCGCAGCGCCGCCAGCGCAGCGAGGTGAAGTCGCTGATGGAACCGGCGACGGCCTGAGCAGGCCCTGAGAGGAAAATGCTGTGACAGGAGACGTCGTGTATCGCTCGAAAGTGGACGGCTGGTTAAAGGCGACGCTGTTTCTTTCGGCGCTTTCCTGCACTGTCGCGGTACTCGCGCCAGGCATGGCGGGCGAACCGCTGCTGGCTCTGGCGGTCTCGCCGCTGCTGCTGGTCGGCGTCGGACTGCCGCTGTGGCTGCTGAAATCGACCTATTACGTGCTTGGCGAGCGGGAACTGGAAGTGAGGTGTGGCCCGTTCAGATGGACGGTTCCGCTGGCCGAGATTCGCGCGGTGGCAGCGACCCGCAGTGCGCTCGCGAGCCCTGCGTTGTCGCTCGATCGATTACGCATCGAGTATGGCGAGGGCCGGTCAATCCTGGTGTCGCCGGACAACCAGGCCACGTTTCTCGCCGAGCTGCGGCGGCGGACCGGCAGCCCCGGCCGGCCGGGCATCGCGGGCGGCTGACCCCCGACCACGTCCTACCAGTTCTTCGGCAGGCGCGGATCCTCCGGGCCGAAGCGCTTGTAGCGCTTGCGCCGGGCGGCCCGCTCCACTTCCTTGCGGCGCTGTTCCGTGAAGCCACGGTAGAGCCGTTCCTCGATGGCCGCCGAGACTGTCTGGTAGAGCGCATGGATGCCGGTCTTCTCGAGCAGCGGCCTGAGTCCCAGCGCAAGAAAAACCAGCAGCAGCACGTGCCAGCCCAGCCATTCCCACGACACCATCGCAACCACCGGACTCATGCAGACGAGGGCGATGAAGATCCCGCGCGTCAGCGGTCCGTATTCAAACCTGTGTCCAGTCATGTCAGTGCCCCCCCGCCCGGCCATTATCCTAGCCCCCCCCGCTTCCGCAAGCGATTCCCGGAGGGCGGCGCGCGTCAAATCTTCCTGGTCGTCCCGGCTGATGGTTGCCTCGCCATCAAGCAGCTGGTGTCCGCACCGGCCCGATTCGCGCGCACGCGATCCGAGGGGGCGACCCCGTGCCTCAGTCCGCGGGATCCGACAGGTGCGCCAGAGCCCCGGCGCTTTGTTCCCAGTTCCTGCCGTCGAACGGCCTGATCTCCAGGCTCCTGATGGCCGTACTGTCGAGGCAGCGCACATTGACGCTGAAGCCGTCCGGGTTGGAACGGGGCACATAGTACGGCCGACAGCCACAGGTCCTGCAGAAATAATGCCTGGCGACCCCGGTGTTGAAAGTGTATGTCGTGAGAGCATCCGCACCGGCGACCAGCCTGAACCTGTCCGCCGGGACAATGAGATGCAGATGGCCCGTGCGCTGGCACATCGAGCAATTGCACTCGTGCGCCACCAGCTCCGGTGGCGCCTCGACCTCGATGACGACGGCGCCGCAATGACAGCTCCCCAGGTGGCGCATGGCCCCTCCTTCGCAGCGTGCAGCAATGCTAACCGGCGCCCGGGCGCCAGATCCAGGCGATCAGCGTGCAAGCCATACCGGCAACAAACAGCAAACCAAAGATCGCCTTGTTGTGCCTGGCGAGCCAGAGGGGCAGGTAGATGTCGAAATTGTCGCTGCGATCGTCCGTGTAACGCGCCGCGACATCAGTCAGCGGGCAACGCATCCTGTTGCAGGCCAGCACCACGACCTCGAGCAGCACCAGTGCGATCAGGGCTGCGGCCATGCCGAGGCGACCGTGGTACGCGAATACAGGGATCGCAAGGATGGCACCGGCGAACACGGCCCAGACCGCGGTGTGGGCCAGCTTGACGGCGCGCAGTCCGGATCGCGGGTTGACAGCCCACTGGACCATGCGTCCTCCCTCGTCACCGCACCGTGGCGATTCAGCCCTTCAGCGTCGCCATGTCGATCACGAACCGATAACGCACATCGCTGCGCTGGGTGCGCTCCCAGGCCTCGTTGACGTTGCGGATGTCGAGCATCTCGATGTCACACACGATGCCGTGCTCGGCGCAGAAATCGAGCATCTCCTGGGTCTCGGGCAGGCCACCGATCAGCGAGCCGGCGATGCGGCGCCGGCCGAGCACGATCGGGAAAGCCAGCAGCGCGGGCTCGATCGGCTCCAGCAGGCCGACCAGGATAAGCGTACCGTCGCGCTTGAGCGCGTTGACGTAGGGATTGAGGTCGTGCGGCACCGGCACGGTATCGAGGATGAAGTCGAAGCTGGCGACAGCTTCGGTCATCTGCTTGTCGTTGGTGGAGACGACGACGTGGTGCGCACCCTGTTTCTTCGCCTCCTCGACCTTGGCGACAGTGCGGGTGAACACCGTAACCTCGGCGCCGAGCGCACGCGCAAACTTGACACCCATGTGACCGAGGCCACCCATGCCGACCACGCCGACGCGATGTCCCTTGCCGACGCCGAAGTGCTTGAGCGGTGACCAGGTGGTGATGCCGGCACACAGCAGCGGCGCGGCGGCGGCCGGGTCGAGGGCGTCCGGGATGCGCAGCACGAAGCGCTCGCTGACAACGATGCGCTCGGAGTAGCCGCCGAAGGTCGGCGAGCCGTCGTGCAGGTCCTTGCCGTTATAGGTGCCGACCCAGCCCCGCTCGCAATACTGCTCCAGGCCGCTTTCGCAGGACCCGCACTTGCGGCAGGAGTCCACCAGGCAGCCGACGCCGACGCGATCACCTGGCTTGAAATTCTTCACTGCATTGCCGACCGCCGTGACGTGGCCGACGATCTCGTGGCCCGGCACCACCGGGTACACCGTAAAGCCCCAGTCGTTGTGCGCCGTGTGGATGTCCGAGTGGCAGATGCCGCAGTAATCGATCTCGATGGCAACGTCGTCGGGACGCGGCGCGCGGCGCTCGATGGCGAACGGCTCGACCGTCGAGGTCGGCGATTGTGCGGCATAGGCCTTGGTTGTGGACATGGCGGAATTCCTTATCTTCGTCGAATATCGGGCAGGGCTCAGCGACGGATGATAGCCCACCAACGCGCCACGTTGAGCAGGCTCATCAGCGACGCGGCGACATAGGTGAAAGCAGCCGCGCGCAACAGTCGCTCGGCGTGCGGCAGGTCGTCATCGATGAGGATGTCCTCTTCCTCGAGCATCGGCAGGGCGCGCCCGAAGCTGGCGTCGATCTCCGTCGGCAGCGTGACCAGGTGCACCAGCGTGGAGGTGCCCAGCGTCAGCAGGCCGCCGATGAACATCACGATGCCGAGCTGCGGCGCGCGCGTCAGCATGCCGATGAACGGCGAGACCATCAGCAGGCCGGCGCCGAGCCGCTCTGCGTGGCGCATCGAGGTCACCAGCCGATGGCGCAGCTTCAGCGGCGGGTAGCCGGTGTGGTCCTGAACGGCGTGGCCGACCTCGTGCGCGGCCACTGCGATGGCTGTCAGCGAGCGACCGCGGAAGTTATCCGGTGACAGGCGCACGGCCTTGGCGACAGGGTCGTAGTGATCGCCCTGGTCGGTTTGTTCGACAGCGACCGACTCGAGGCCGCGACGATCCAGCAGGAAGCGCGCCAGCTGCGCGCCGCTGCCGCGGTAGCGATCGTCCGGCGTCGAGTACCTGGCGAGCACGTGCTTCACCCACAGGCCGGGACCGAACACGAGGCCCAGCAGGATGGCGGTGAACAGCAGGAAATGCATCTAGTCCTCGGCGGCGGGTGTGTCCCCGGCGCCCGGCATGCAGCGCTTGAACATGGTGGAGAGCCGCTCCCAGGTCGGCTCCGGCCCATTGTAGCCGGTTAGCATGGCCCCGCAGGCGATGTACGCCGGCACGCTGCGTGCCTGGCCGCCGATGGCCGCGGCTGTGTCACGGTACCGAATGGCGTTGTCGCGGTTGGCGGACACCTCGAAGGCGCGCACCTCAAGCCAGGCGACCTCGCGCAAGGCCTCGATGAACGGCTTCGCCTCGGTGCATACCGGGCAGGTGTCCGAGTAGAAGTAGTGCAGCACGAGCCGATCCTCGCCGTCCGGGCCCTTGCTGAACCAGTCCACTTCGCCGGCGGCGGTCGCGGCGACGGACACGGCGGAAAGCAGCGCTGCAACCAGGAATTTTCTCAATTGATCTCCCCCGTTGATGAAGCCCTGGACCCGCCGACCGATACCCATAGCAGCCATGCGAAAAAGGGAAACAGCGCGAGCAAGGCCCAGAAGGCCCGCTGGGCCCACGGGAAAAGATAACCGAAACTCGTGTCCCGGGCGATCACCCACACCCGGTCGATGTCGACCGTGTCCGCGCGCTGCATGACACGCGCCAGCTCCCTGCCGCCCTCGAGCAGCACGCTGAAGTTCCAGCCCTCGAGGAACTCGAGAAACCACGCGGCATCCTGGCGCGCGATTTCCCGGTGCAGGGCCTGGTCCATCACCTCCAGCATGCGGCCGACCTCGCCGACGGGAACACGCGCCGGGTCCAGGTCCGCCATGACGATGGCCTGGTGTACGGCGGGTCCCATGCGCTCCGCAAGCTCGTCGAACAGGCCCTTGTAGGCCCGTTCGAACCCGCCCACCGTGGCCAGCGCGAGGCCGAGCACGACGAAGAACACGTAGCCCAGAATTCGCATGGATTCCGCGCCCTGCCCCCGCAGGAACAGCCGGCCGTTGAGCCAGGCGAGCACGATCCCGAGCAGGCCGCCCAGGACCAGCAGGACGAGGAATTCCTCGAGGTAGCCCATGGCCGTCCCGCCGCGCTCCCCTTACAGGTCGGAGATGACCTGGTTCATCTCGTTTGCGAACGACTGGATCTCGGCCTGCGCGGTGATGAGGACCTCGCCCCCGAGGTTCTGGCCGGCATTGTTGGTGACGTCGAAGTAGGCCGTGTAGCAATTCAGCACGAAACCGACCCCAGCCAGGGCGAAGAGCAGACCGAAGAAGTAATTCCCCTGGCTGATGCCCGCCAGACCGAACACCAGCAGGACCAGGCCGATCAGCAGCCGCATGAACCAGAACTTGGATACGCAGGTCACTGAGGCGATGGTTTTCAACGGCTGTGAAACGTTGACCTTCCCGAGCGGGATGACGCCCATCAGGGTGTTCGGACGCTGGCCGGTCAGCCGCTTCGACGTGAGCACATAGTGGCCCTTCAGCCAGAACAGCAAGAGGTTCGGGCTGAAGGTGACTTCCTTGATGATCGTTTCGTCTCGGCTAAGTGTCGTGTTCATGAGTCTCCCCCGGTTGGTTTTTCGTCTGCTGCGATGCCGGGACCAGGGACTGCCTCGCCCCGGCGTGATTGCCTTGCAATGGTCCGGCGACTTCAGGGATCCCGCCGCACCAGCACCAGCCCCATCGGGCCGTGCAGTTCATCGTTCCGCTGCGTCAGCACGAGCGTGCCCTGCGGCCCGCTGACCAGCACCTTGTCATTTTCGAGCCGGTACTCCGCGACGATGGTCGTGCCGAGCACCGAGACATGAACCCGGCCTTTGCCCTGGAACTCGTAGCGCGTCATGCCCACCTCGTCCTCGTAGGTGCCGACAAGCTCATCACGGGTACACCCGACGAGGCCGAGCCAGGCCGCGATCAGAAGGACGCCGATTTGCTTGCCGCGCACCGCTGCGCATCCCTAGCGCATGGTCGCGATTACGAGTGCCGGCGCCGCCATGCCGGTCTCGAATGGCCGAAGGCTCATTGCTGCTCCTCTTGCGTGCCACGCCTGTGCCGGCGCTTGCCATGTTTATGCACTTCCGCACCGGCCGATGCATCGGCAGCTAAGGCGATTTATCGTGAGTTAAGGGCAGATACGGCCCCAGGGCAGCAGTCCGGCACCCACATTTGCTGTGTTATAAGTAGCGGTCCGCGGTCAGCGAGCACGGCCGTCGGGGGGGCTCGAAGTGACGAAGCGAAGCCGCAACAGCCGAAAACGGGGTGTGCGCGCCTCGCGGGCCCGGCTGTACCACGCGCTGACCGAGGCGGGCCTGCGCAGCCAGGCCGCACTGGCCGAACGCATCGCCGACCTCGAGGGTCTCGAGCAAGCACCCAAGGATCTCGTCAGCCGCGCGTTCCGCGAGCAACCCGTCGAGTTGCAGACGCTGGAACGCATCGCGCGGGCGCTGGATGTCGAGGCCTGGCAGCTCTATCGCACCAACGACGAATCCGACACCCCTTCGCAGACCGCTGGCGAGGCGACTGACGGGCCGGTGCCGGTGGCGGCGCCACGCATCACGGTCACCTATTGGCTCGCACCGCTGGTGGCCGCGCTGGCGTTCGTTGCCGGCGGCCTGTGGTGGCGGGGGGCAGCGCCGACGTCCAATGATGCCGGCCCCGTCACCATCGCGGGCGACGCAGCGCAGCAATCGTCGCTGCGGCCGACCTGGGTCGGTGAACCGACGCTGGTGATCACGTCCTTCGGTGGTGACACGGATGGCGCGCTGGCCGAAGCCCTGCGCGCGCAGCTCTCAGCGCATTTCCGCCTGGCCTCGCCGAGCGCCGACATGCTGCTGCGTGATCTCGACGCCGGCGAGATCGCCGCGCAGTTGCGCAGCGACGCGGTTATCGACGGGGAAATCGTGCGGCTGGGCCGACTTGCCGGCGTCCAGGTTCACATTTTCGCCGGCGGCGTCCGCCAGCAGGTGTGGGCGGAGACCGTCGAGACCGTGCGACTCGGCGAGCGTCTCGATGCAATCGCTGCGAATGCCGCACAAGCGGCGGCGAGGGCCCTCGGCATGCCGCTCGGCGATGGCGGAGACCCGTCGCACTACCCGCTTGCGCCGGTGCAGGAGTATTACCTAGAGGGCCGGTTGCACCTCGACGGTCCAGCCAGCGAACTCAACATCCGCCGCGCGCAGGGTCGCTTCGAGGCTGCATTGCGCATCGACGCAAACTACGCCGATGCCCACGCCGGCCTGTGCGAGGCACTGCTCGAGGAATACTGGATGGAGGATGCGCAGCGCGCCCTCAACGACGCCTCGCTCGCTTGCGGGCGCGCCATCCAGCTCGCCCCGCAGGCCGCAACGTCGAGAATCGCCCACGCGCATTTCCTGCGGGTCACCGGCCGCGCGCAGGAGGCCGTCGCGGAACTCGATGCACTGCTCGTCGAAAACCCGGACGATGCGGCCGCACTCGTGGGGCTGGTAGCGAGCCTGCTCGCGCTGTACCGCGGCGATGGCGATCCCGCGCACCTCGACCGCGCGACGACGGCGGCCGAACATGCGACCGCCATTGACCCGGGATTCTGGAAGCCTCCGTTCTGGCGAGCGATCCTCGCGTACTATGCGGGCGACCTCGATGGCGCGATCAGCGCTGCCGAGACGGCCCGGAACCGCGACGAGAACGAGTATGTCCTTGCCAACCTCGGCACATTCTATTTCTGCGCCGATAAGCTCGAGCTTGCCCGCGGCGCGTACGAGCGCGCCCAGGAGATCGCGCCGCATTCCTACGTGGGCGACGAGTTTCTCGGCATGCTGTATTACCTGCTCGGCGACTACGAGGCGGCCGCGCAACTGCGTGAGCAGGCCATCTCGCGCCTGGCCTCGGTCGGCGAGCCGGAGATTCACGAGATGTGGGGCAACCTGGCCGACGCCTACCTGAGTTCGGGCCGGCACGAGGCCGCCATCGACGCCTTCCTGCGCGCTGTCGAGATATCGGAACGCGACGTGCTCCAGGGCATCGACTCGCCGGCCGACCGCGCTTCGCGCGCCTATTACTACAGCCGGCTCGCGAACCTCGCACCGCAACGCATGCCGACTGAGATCGAGGCGCGGATCAAGGCGGACCTGCTCGAGGCTCTGGAGCACAAGCTCGAGCCGGGTACCGCGGTGCGCGTGGCGAAGGCCTGGCTACAATATGATCGCAAGGATCTCGCGCTGCGGGCGTTCGAGCAGGCGGTCGCACAGTGCGGCGGCTACGCCAGCACGCCGGACCTGGCCTCGTTGCGCGCCATGCGCGCCTCCGACTGAGCCCATCGCGCTTCGCACCGCCGTCGACTTCCCGTCCCATGAGCCGTTACCGTCCACCCCAGCCGCATTCCTCGCCATACATCACACCGGCGGGCGCCGCGCGGCTGCGCGAGGAGCTCGACCGGCTATGGCGCGTCGAGCGCCCCGAGGTGGTGCGCGCGCTGGCGGAGGCAGCGGCCGAGGGCGACCGCTCGGAGAACGCCGAGTACATTTACCGCAAGAAGCAGCTCGGCGGCATCGATCGGCGCGTCCGCCACCTGCGCCGCCGACTCGGCGTGCTCCAGGTGGTGGACCAGCGTCCGGCGAACACGGCGCAGGTCTTCTTCGGCGCATGGATCACCGTCGAGGACGAAACCGGTGCCGAATCGCGCTTCCGCATCGTCGGCCCGGACGAGTTCGACCATGCCCCGGGCTACATCAGCATGGACGCGCCGTTGGCCCGCGCGCTCCTGAAGCGCAGCCCCGGCGACGAGGTCACGTTGGAACTGGCCGCCGGCCGCAAGACCTGGCTGCTGCTCGAGGTCAGCTACGACCCGGCTTAGCCCGAAACCGCTTGGCGGGTTAGAATCGAACGATTGTTTACCGCCTTTTCCGGAGACCCGCCATGGACTTCTCGTTCACCGAAGAGCAACTCATGATCCAGGAAGCCGCGCGTGATTTCGCGGAGCGGGAAGTGCAACCCATCGCAGCGGAGTTCGATATCAGCGGCAAGTTCCCCGAGGAATCGCTGCGCAAGGCCGGAGAACTGGGCTTCATGGGCGTCGAGGTACCGGAGGAGTACGGCGGCGCCGGGCTGGACGCAATCGGCTTTGCGCTCATGATGGAAGAGATCGCCGCGGCCGACGCCGCGCACTCCACGGTGATCTCGGTGCACAACTCGCTGTACTGCAACGGCATCCTCCAGTACGGCAACGAGGAGCAGAAGCAGAAGTACGTCACGCCGGTGGCCTCGGGCGAGGTGTTCGCAGCCTACGGCCTGACTGAGCCGCAGTCCGGCTCCGACGCGGCCAACATGCGCACCCGCGCGGTGCTCAAGGGCGACCACTACGTGATCAACGGCAAAAAGTCCTGGATCACCTCCGGCCCGGTGGCGAAGTACGTGATGCTGTTCGCCATGACCGACCCGCAGGCCGGCCCGAAGGGCGTCTCGGCGTTCATCATCGACACCTCGAAGGATGGCTTCGCCTGCGGCAAGACCGAGCCCAAGCTCGGCATCCGCGCTTCGGCCACCTGCGAAATCGAGTTGACCGACTATCGCTGCCCGGTCGAGGACCGCCTCGCCGACGAGGGCGACGGCTTCAAGATCGCCATGAGCATCCTCGACGCCGGGAGGATCGGCATCGGCGCGCAGGCCGTCGGCATCGCGCGGGCCGCCTACGAGGCAAGCCTCTCCTATGTGCGCGAGCGCCATGCCTTCGGCGCTCCCATCGGCAGTTTCCAGATGATCCAGGCCAAGATCGCCGACATGAAGATGCGCCTGGAGGCGGCGCGCCTGCTGACGCTGAAAGCGGCCTGGAACAAGAAGGTTGCGGCCGACGCCGGGCTGCGCAACACCACCGAGGCCTCCTGCGCCAAGCTATTCGCCTCGGAGGCGGCAATGTTCATCACGCATGCCGCGGTGCAGATTCACGGCGGCATGGGCTACAGCAAGGAAATGCCCATCGAGCGCTATTTCCGCGACGCCAAGATCACCGAGATCTACGAGGGCACCAGCGAGATCCAGCGCATGGTCATCGCGCGCCAGGAAACCGGCCTGAGATAATCCCTCAGCGGTCGATGATCGTCACCTCGGCACGGGACGGGACGCCGACCGGCGGCCCCCCGCTTATTTCATCCAGCTCGACCAGGAAGCTCCGGCTGGGGCCGGGAATCCATTTCTGCATGATCGGGATGAAAATGACGATCGACGGGTCTTCGGCCCCCGCCTCGGCCAGCCGCCACTGCGGGCTGCCGGCAAAGTCCACATCGTTCAGCGCCGAGACGTCCACGGTACGCCAGCGGACCCGTAACGGCCCCTCGTAGTTTGCTGGCCGGCGCAGCTCAAGGCGCAACGCAACACCGCTTTTCGGGACGGTGTAGCGACTCGCGGTGAACGCCAGCGCGGGCGGCGCCGGCCGGGCCGGCGCCTCGGCGACCGGTGCGGCGACCGGTTCGGACTCGGGCTCGATGACCTGGGATGGCGACGTCTCCGGCTCCTCGGGTCGGTCGGCGGACTCTTCGGCCACCGCCTCCTCGGCCGGCTCCCCCGCGGGCTCCCCGGCCTCCGGCCTCGTCGCCCGCTTTTCGACAGGCTCCTCGATATCCGGCCGCGCCTCGCCTGCGCCTGGAGCCGCCTCGACATCGGGCTGCGAGGAATGCTCCGCCCTTTGCTCCTCCTGCGGCGTCTGCAGCGGGGGAGTGTCCGTCGGCCGGCCGGGTTGCTCCCCTGGGCCCAACGCCATGAAGACGGCGCCCATCGCGATCGCGGCCAGCACCGCGGCGCCTGCCCACGGCAGCAACCCGCGCTGGCGCGGCGGCGGGAAAAAGGCCGACTGGAACGCGGCAGCGTCGGCCGGGCGGTCTGCGGCCGTGAAGGCGAGCGCGCCACGGAGTACGGCCCAGCGGGTCTTGGACAGGCCCGGCGGCCGCATCAGCTTGAGCTTGCGGTGCGCGGCCTCATCGGCCGGCAACCCGCCCCAGGGGTGCCGCCCGGTCAGCATTTCGTAGACCACGCAGCCGAGGCTGTAAACGTCGTCGCGGGGATCGGGGCCACCGCCCTTGAGCATCTCGGGGCTGGCGTAAAGGGGCGTGCCGGGCCTCACGGGAACCCCGAGGACCTCATCGGCGCCACCGATCGGCGCGGCCAGTCCGAAATCGATCAGGGTTACATGCCCCGCGCTGGTGATGTAGATGTTGGCCGGCTTGAGGTCGCGATGCACAAAGCCCTGCCGATGGATGTAGGCCAGCACGTCCGCAAGTTCCCGGCTGACCTGCATGGCTTCGTCCATCGGCAGGGGCGCGGGGTGGACGCGCACCAGGCGGCCGCGAAGCCGCTCCCCGGTGAGCAGTTCCATGACGAGGAAGTGATGCTCCTGGTCGTGGTTGAAATCCAGCGCCCGGACCACTCCGGGGTGGCTCAATCCGGACAGCACCGAAGCCTCCCACTCCAGCACCCGCCGCGCCTCACGCCCGGTGTACTCGGGCGCCAGCAACTTGACCGCAACCTTGGCGGGCCCCGAGCCGTCGTTCGCGGCGCGCAGGTCGTCGGCCCGGTAGACCAGGTTCATGCCGCCGCGCCCCAGCAGCGCCTCCAGCCGATATCGGTCGGCCAGGACGGTGCCGACTTCAGGCGGCGCCGGCACCTCCGTTGCAGGTTCCTCGGGCACGCGGGCTTCGCGAACGATCGCTGCGGCGGGCTCCGCATCCTCCGTTGCGGCGGGCTCCGCGTCCGCCGCATTCACCGCGACCCCGGCAACATCAGCCGTCGGCTCCGCCGCCTCGCGGAAAGGCGGGGTGATGTCCCCGCCCGAGCTACGCTCGATTTCGTCGGCCATGAGCGCATGCAGGGCGGCGGACATGCGCTTGGCCCGCCGCAGCGCGTCGAGCCGCTGCATCGCCGCCCCCGAAAGCTCGGGGTAGCACGCGAGCTGTTCCTCGAGCACCGCCCGGAACTGCGCGAAATCGACGTTCCCGTCGATGAAGGCCTCGAGGACCTCGTTCAGCTTGGCTGCCTCACCCATCGATATGATGGATAGCACGAACCGGCGCCCAATGCGACACGCCGCGGAACCGATCTGGCAGCCCCGGCGCAGACCGGCTAGAATTTCAGCCTTGAAGCGATTGCTTCGCCCCCTCCCCTGGACTGGAATACCATGCGCTTGACTGCGACATTCCTTTGCGTGCCCCTGCTTTTGGGCGGCTGCGGCACAACCACGGGGCAGCAGGATGCTGCCAGCATTGCACCCGCCATCCTCGACTCGACCTATCCGGAAACCCGCCGCACGGACCACCTGGACGAGTATTTCGGCGTCAAGGTCGCCGACCCGTACCGCTGGCTGGAGCAGCTGGATTCTCCCGAGCTGGACGCCTGGATCGAGGCACAGAACGCTTACTCGGCTGCCCGCATCGCGGCGCTGCCCCACTACGAGCGGATCCGCGCGCGCCTCGAGACGCTCTGGACAACCGAGCGCATGACCGTTCCGAGCGTGCACGACGGCCGCTACTTCTTCGAGTACAACGACGGCCGGGCAACGCTGTCGAAGCTGATGGTCGCGGATTCGCTGGAGGGCGAGTGGCGCATGCTGCTCGACCCGGCGACGCTGTCGGACGACGGCACCACCCTGCTGGCGCGCTGGAACGTCAGTCCGGACGGGCAGCTCGTCGCCTGGGCCGCCACGGTCGGCGGCTCCGACTGGACGAGCTGGAAGGTCCGTCGCACCGCCACCGGCGAGGATTTGCCGCACGGCCTCGAGGGCACCAAGTTCACCGGCGCGGCGTGGCTCAAGGACGCCTCCGGCTTCTTCTATGCGCGCTACCCGAAAAACGCCGCCGGCGAGTGGGACGACCACAAGCAGGCCGAGGTCTGGCTGCACCGCATCGGCACGCCGCAGTCGGCGGACTCGCACGTGTTCTCGGTCACCGATCACCCGACCCGCACGCCGTTCCCATTCATGTCCTCGGACGGCCGTCACCTGGTGCTCTACATCCTCCAGGACAGTCGCGTGAACGGCATTTACCTGCTGCCGCTGAACACGCCGGACGCCGGCGTCGTCCGCCTTGTAGACAGCTGGGATGGCCGTGCGATTTACCTGGGCACCGTAGGCGACACGGTCTACGTCCACACCAGCATCGGCGCGCCGCGCGGCCGCGTAGTGGCCATCGACCTGGCGCGGCCCGCGCAGTCGCATTGGCGCGATGTGGTGGCGGAGAGCGAACTGCCGATCCAGGGTGTGTCGCTGGTCGGTGAACAGCTCATCGTGCACTACATGCAGGACGCGCGGAGCCGCGTCGACCTGTTTGCCCTCGACGGCACGCCGCAGGGTGAGCTCGCGCTGCCCGGCATCGGCAAGGTGTCGGGCTTCTCGGGATCGCCGGAGTCGGCCGAGACCTTCTACCAGTTCGAGAGCTTCGATAACCCGGGCACGATCTACCGTTACCGGCCGGCCGCCGGCGAGGTGGCGCGCTTCCACCAGAAGTCTACCGGGCTCGACACCAGCGAGCTGCAGACGCGCCAGGTGTTCTACGAGAGCAAGGACAGCACGCGCGTGCCGATGTTCATCGTGCACCGCAGCGGCATCGCGCTGGACGGCCGCAACCCGACCATGCTGTACGGCTACGGCGGCTTCCGCCAGTCCATGCAACCGGGCTGGGACCTGCGGCTGCTCGGCTGGCTGGACCTCGGCGGCGTGCTGGCGATCGCCAACCTGCGCGGTGGCGGCGAGTACGGCGCGGACTGGCACCTGGCCGGCACGCGCGAGCGCAAGCAGAACACCTTCGACGACTTCATCGCGGCGGCCGAGTGGCTGATTTCGGAACAATGGACCTCGCCCGACAAGCTGGCGATTTACGGACGCAGCAACGGCGGCCTGCTGGTCGGTGCGGTGCAGCTGCAGCGGCCGGAGCTGTTCGCCGCCGCCGGGCCGGCGGTCGGCGTGCTCGACATGCTGCGCTACCACACGCCGAGCGCCAACGCGCGCGCCTGGGCCGGCGACTTCGGCCTGTCGGAGAACGAGGCTGACTTCCGCGCGCAGCTGGCCTACTCGCCGGTCCACAATGTTCGCGCCGGGACCTGTTACCCGGCGACCATCATTCACACCGGCAAGTTCGACGACCGCGTGGTGCCGTGGCACAGCTACAAGTTCGCCGCCGCCCTGCAGCATGCCCAGGGCTGCGACCGACCGGTGCTGCTGCGCACCGAGACCCGTGCCGGGCATGCCTCGGGCGGCTCCAAGCCGCGCCACCTGCTGATCGACGAGTTCGCCGAGCTGTACGCTTTCTTCGCCGACGCGCTGGGAATGTAGGGGGCCGCCGGGCGGCTCAGCCGCCGCCCAGCGCCTTCAGCTCCGGCCAGGCCGCTTCGACATTTTCACGCGCAGCTACAGACAGCCCGGCGCCCAGCTCGAAATGCTCACCGTGCACCGCAAGGACCCATGCCGCCGGCGCCGGTTTGCCGGTGCAGCGTTCGAAAGTCTCGAGCACGGCCGCGGGTGAAAGCGCGTGAGAGGTGTGGCTGCGGTCCCGGCACGGCCGCACCCGGCGCAACTCGAACGGCGGCGCGGAATCGATCGCGGCATCGACGAACACCGCCAGGCTTCGGCCCTCCAGGTCAAGCGCGTGCTCGATCTGCAGCTGGTAGTCGACGATAACCTCGACCCCGGGCAGGCCTTCGGCCTCGAGGCGCTGCGCCAGCGACGGGCCGATGGCGTCGTCACCCCGGCTGGGGTTGCCCACCGCGAACACTACGACCGGCGCGGTCACCCCTCAGCTCCGCTGCAACGAATCGAGCAGCGTGCCGTCGGCGTCGTGGAGCTCGACCGCGAGCGGCATTTTCCCGAGTGCGTGGGTGGCGCAGGACAGGCAGGGATCAAAGGCGCGCACGGCGACTTCGATGTGGTTGAGCAATCCTTCCGTCAGGGTCCGCCCGTCGAGGTAGCGTCGCGCCACAGCGCGGATGGATCGGTTCATGGCCTCGTTGTTGTGCGTGGTCGACACCACCAGGTTGGCGCGCACCACCTGGTCACGCTCGTCGACCCTGTAATGATGGATCAGGGTCCCGCGCGGCGCCTCGATCACGCCGACGCCGCGCGACTGCCGCTCGCCGTGCGCCATGAGCTCATCGCCGGAAATGTCATCATCATCGAGCAGCCCCTGGATCACCTCTGCGGCGTGCAGCATCTCGATCATGCGCGCCCAGTGGAAACCCAGCGTGGCACGGGCAGCACTGCCGCCGTCATACGACAGGAACTCGCGGCGCTCCTGCTCGGCGAGCGGCGAGGGAATGAAGTCGACGCCCGTCACGCGCGTCAGCGGACCGACGCGGTACCAGCCCTGCGCGGGCCCAAGCTCCAGCAGGAAGGGAAACTTCATGTATGACCAGGGCTTGACGTCCTCCAGGATCTGCTCCCAGTAAGTCGAGTAATCGACATGGTCGAACAGCTTTGCCCCGTCGGACAGCCGCGCCCGCAAGCCGCCATGGTAGAGGTCCATCGCGCCGTCGTCCCGCACCAGGTGCAGCGCGTGCGACCCGAAACTGCCGAAGTCGCGGTACTGCTCCAGGTTCTGCTCGAACAGCCGTTGCACCAGGTGCACCGCTTCACGGCTCCAGCTGATGATCCGCCCGGACTCGGCGCGCAGCGTCTTGCGCTCGGCAGGTGAAACGTTGCGGTTGACTCCGCCAGGCACCGATCCGGTGCCGTGGATGCGCTTGCCGGCAGTGACACGAATGACTTCCTGGCCGAACTTCCTGAGCAACACGCCTTGCCGCGCGAGCTCCGGGTGTGCCGCAGCGACGCCGACGATGTTGCGGCGGGCAGCATCGGAATCGAAGCCGAACAGGAGATCGGGCGACGACAGGTGGAAAAAGTGCAGGGCGTGCGACTGCAGGATCTGGCCGTAGTGCATCAACCGCCGGATCTTCTCCGCGGCCGGCGTCAGCCTGGTGACTCCGACGACCTGGTCCATTGCCTTGCTGGCGGCAAGGTGATGGCTGACCGGGCAGATGCCGCACAGTCGCTGCACCATCACCGGAACCTCCCAATAGGGCCGTCCCTGCACAAATTTCTCGAAGCCGCGGAATTCGACGATATGCAAGCGAGCCTGCCGCACATGCCCATCCTCGTCGAGCAGCAGCGTGACCTTGCCGTGCCCCTCGACGCGGGTGAGGGTCTCTATCACGACCCGCTTCAGGCCGGGGGTGCGATCGGTCTCGAGGGGGTTGGCTTCAGTCATAGCTGATCAGCCCGTGGCCGAGCCGCGGCGTGCGGCCGGCGATGAGGTCGCTGAGGAAGCTCCAGATGGCGTCCGCGGAGGGCGGGCAACCCGGAATAAAATAATCGATCTTGACGACCTCGTGCAGCGGGTGGACCTTGTCGAGCGGGAGCGGCAATTCGGGATCGTCGGGCATGACGCCCGCCGCCAGGCTCGGCTCGGTCTGGTATACCTCCTGCAGGCACTGGCCGAGATCGAGATGGTTGCGCTGCGCCGGCAGCCCGCCGGTCACAGCACAAGCGCCGATGGCGACGAGAATGCGGCAGTTTTCGCGGAACTCGCGCAGTACCAGGACGTTTTCCGCGTTGCAGATGCCGCCCTCGACAATGCCAATGTCACAGCGTCCGCAATGCTTGATGTCGGTGAGCGGCGAGCGGTCGAATTCGATCTTCTCCAGCAGTGGAAACAGCCGCTCATCGATGTCCAGCAAGGACATGTGGCAGCCGAAGCAGCCCGCAAGAGAAGTGGTCGCGACTTTCAGCTTGCGGCCGGGAACGTCATTCATACGGGCTTCTCCGGTCGCTGTGGAGCATCTTCGAGCGCCTGGGCGCTGATGGGACGCTTGTCGTAGCGTCGCTCGCCGATAGGCACGGCGAACCCGACCCGCTTCC
>CBDDRR010000067.1:0-2789 GCA_965233095.1 uncultured bacterium | reverse complement strand
TGATGCGGTGGGTGCGGACTTGTTCTTCGCAGGTGCCTGCGCCCCGGGTTTCACCCGGGCTACGGGGGATGATTTAGCCGCCGCGACGCCCCCGGTGAGCGGGTCGGCGCGCAGGAAGCGCAGGTCGCCTTCGGCGTCCGGCCATTCCTCGGGCGGCCTGCCGACGATGCGGCAGTGGTCGTGGCCCTGGGCCTTGCACTCCACTTCGCGGAACAGGATGGGCTTGCCCATGAAGCGGCTGATGAAGCCGGACGCGTAACCGATCTGCATCCAGCACGCGGGCTCGGCGCCCAGGCCGTAGATGCGGATGTGTTCCTCGGCTTCGCTGGACCCCTGCCAGATGTACTCGCCGTGGTACTGGCCGGTCTCCTCGTCCACGTCGGTGCGCACCGGGATGACGGTGCCCACGCCTTCCAGCATGTGCAGCTGCGGACCGACGTGGATCATGTCCACCGCGCCGCTGTCGCGACGCAGCTTGCGCGCGAGCTGGGCATCGTTGGCGCCGGAGCTGTAGCCGATGCGCGTCAGCAGGCCGCGCGCGCGCTCCACGCCCAGGCTTTCGATCAGCTCGCGCCGCAGCACGCCGAAGCCGGAGGCGTGCAGCAGCAGCATCCGCTGATCGTCCAGCCAGATGTAGCCGTCCTCGGGCGAGAAGTGGATGCGCGAGACGAGGTCGGTGTTGTCCGGCAGGGACAGCCCCGCCGCCGAGGCGGACGGGCGGCCGGCGTCCCTGTTCCTGCTTGTGAGCAACGGGGTCTTGGACGAGGGGGGCGGCGACATCGGCGAGGCTTCCAAACGGCGGTCGAGCCCGGAGCATAGGCCCGGGGATCGCCCAAAGCTTGCCGCATTGCAGCATCCAGATTTCGCTATTTCAGCGTAAGACAGCCCGACTGGAGTGGATGAAATTCTCTATTTTTTGGAAGGAGAACTTCGGCCGGCGCCGCGAGCCGCTTCCCATCGAGACGGTGAGTCTATATTTATCAGTTGGTTATATATATCTCCCAGGACCCCGCACCGAACTGAGGCGTCATGGCACGCACGGTGCTCGATGCCTGGACCAGTGCCGCGCGCAGAAGCGGCCGATGCCGGAGGAGATTCGGTGAGCAGACCCACGACGAAGAACGACGACGCCCAGCCGCTGCTGCCCGGCGCGGGCGAGACACGCGCGCGCTACGTGCGCTTCCACCGGCTGACCAAGGCGGGCTTCGTGGAGTTCGGGTTCGGCATCGGCAGCCCGGACCTGATGGCCGAGCTGATCATGCCGCTGCAGCAGTACCGCGAATTCTGCCGCGCCAACGAGGTCACCTACCTGACGCGCGAGCAGGAGGTCGAGATGGACTTCGACCAGGCCAAGTGGCGGTACGGCACCCCCGGCGTCACCGAGTAACCCAATTTCCCGATCGACGTCGCCCGGGTGAAACCCGGGAGGACCGCCGGTCGACGAGGAGCAACCCCGGGTTTCACCCGGGCTACGAGGAGCAGTGCAATGACGGTCGAAATCCGCACCACCGGCGTCAAGCCCATCCGCAACGCCTACGCGCATCTCGAGAAGCGCTTCGGCGACAAGAACGCCACGCGCTACCAGGAGAGCGCGTACGACATCCAGCCGCTGGTCAACTTCCACTACAAGCCGCTGTGGGAACCCGACCGCGACCTGTACGACGTGCGTCGCACGGCCGTGGTCATGAAGGACTGGTACGCACTGAAGGATCCGCGCCAGTACTACTACGGTGCGTACACGATCACGCGTGCCAAGCAGCAGGATGCGCTCGATCGCCAGCTGGATTTCGTCGAGAAGCGCGACCTGCTGCGCATGCTGCCGCTGGCCGCGCGCCAGCAGCTGGTGACGGCGCTGATCGCGCTGCGTCACTACGAGTTCGGCGCCAACATGAACAACTCGCACATGGCGGCGTACGGCTTCGGCACGATCTACACGCAGGCCGCGATGATGAACTGCATGGATCGCCTGGGCATGGCACAGCACATCTCGCGCATCGGCCTGCTCACCGACGGCAACAGCGGCGAGTCGCTCGCCGAGGGCAAGCGCCAGTGGACGGACGAGGCCGCCTGGCAGGGCGTGCGCCGCCAGACCGAGAACCTGTTCGTGACGCGCGACTGGTTCGAGCTGCACGTGGCGCAGAACCTGGTCGCCGACGGCCTGGTCTACCCGCTGTTCTACCAGCACTTCGACAGCGCGTTCGCGGCGCAGAACGGCTCGGCGCTGTCCTCGCTGACCGACTACCTGATGCGCTGGTACGAGGAGACCAACCGCTGGGTCGACGCCATCGTGAAGACCGCGGCCGCCGAGAGCCCGGAGAACGCGACGCTGATCTCGGGCTGGACGGCGAAGTGGCGCGACGCCTGGGTCGCGGCGCTGCAGCCCATCGCCGACGAGATCCTCGGCGACAAGGCGGCGGCCGCGCTCGAGGCGGTGACCGCGGCGTTCAACACGCGTGCCGGCAAGCTCGGCCTGAAGCTCTGACGGATCGGACACCCACGAACATGGCCACCACCAGCACGCAGCCGGTCTTCATCGCCTTCCAGGACAACAACGACACGCGCCCGATCATCGAGGCGATCATGGCGGACAACCCCAACGCCAAGCTCAACGAGATGCCGGCGCTGGTGAAGATCGACTGCCCGGGGCGCCTCGTGGTGAAGCGCGAGACGATCTCGGAGCTGGCGGGACGCGAGTTCGACCTGCGCGAGATCTACATCAACCTGATCTCGCTGGCCGGCGAGGTGGACGAGTCCGAGGACGAGTTCGTCCTGGAATGGAAATCCTGAAT
>CBDDRR010000066.1:0-5135 GCA_965233095.1 uncultured bacterium | reverse complement strand
TCGATCGAGACGATGTCCGGATGCGCATTGAGCATGGTCTCGAGCAGCGTCGTGCCGGAACGCTGAAACCCGACCAGGAAGCACAGGTCCGAGCCGTCGTCGTCACGTGGATCCTCCTCCTGCGGGCGTGCCCCCGGGGCGCCGTCCTGCAACCATTGCTCCAGCCTTTTGCAGCCGCGCTCGAACGCATGCGGATCGATGTCTCGACGGCGGACGCTGGACGCCTGCAGGCGGTTGCCCTGCTGGTAGGCCTCAAAGGCCTCCGCGTAGCGGCCGGCCCGGTCCAGCGCAATGCCCGCCTCAAAGCAATACTGGTGGGCGAGGCGTGCCGGCATCGGCCGGCTGCTCAGTCGCCTGAGCAGCTCCAGCCCCTCGTCCAGGTTGCCCTGGCGCCGCTTCAGGCGGGCCAGTTCGAGCAGCGTGGCGGAATCATTCGGCTCGACCTGGCGGGCACGCTCCAGCGCCGCGGCAGCGTCATCGAGTCGGCCCGCGTGTTCATGAATGCCGGCCATCTCGACCCATGCCTCGACTTCCATCGGATTGAGCGCCACAGCTCGTTGCAGCGCCTCCAGGGCCTGCTCCGGCTGGTGACACTCGTGCAGCAGGATGCCCAGGTAACACCAGGCCAGCGGATCGTGTTGATCAAGGCGGATGGCATGTTCGAAATACTGCCTCGCCTCGCCAAACCGGCCGAGCAGATGCAGGGCCAGCCCGGCATTGACCAGCGCCTCCTGGTTGTGCGGATCACGCTTGAGCACCGACTCCAGGCAAAACAGGCCCTCGTCGACCCGCTCCGCCACCAGCAACGAGATCCCCAGGTTGAGCTCGGCGGCAACGAAGCCGGGCGCCAGCTCCACCGCCCTGCGGTAGGCCTTGATGGCCTGGTCCAGGGCGCCCGTGGCCCGTAGCACGAGGCCAAGGTTGGCCCACGCCTCCGGATAGTCGTCACGCAGGTCGACGGCCTTGCGCAATGCCGAAACCGCCTGTAGCGACTGGTTGGAGTTATGCAGCGCCCGGCCGAGGTGGTTGTGAGCGGTGGCGAGCCCCGGGTCGACCTCGAGCGCCAGCCTGCACTCGCGCAGCGCGCGGTCCGGGTCGTCCTGCAGCAGGGCGATCACCGATCGGCTGACATGGGCTTCAGCGTCGTAGCCGGCCGCCATCTGCCGGCAGACGTCCATCGCTTGCTCTCGTCGCCGCTCACCCAGGTGCAGCTCGCGCAGTCGCACGGCACAGGCCGCATCAGCGATGTTGCTCTCGAGCAACGCGACAGCGTCATTGCTGCGACCGGCCGCGATCAACTGGTTGGCTTCATTCAGGGTGGGGTCTGGGCGCATGTTGAGGGTCCGTGCCGGTCGGTGACCGGTTATCAGTCAGGTTCAGAGCGCGGGCTTTCTGCCCTGGCCCTCCCGCTTCTTGATGGCTTCCTGGCGCAGGCCTTCCACGTATTCGCTCGCAGCGAGTTCAGCCCTGACCCACGCCTGGACGTCCACCATGCTGGCGTTGACCCTGGTCGCGGGGTTACCTGCCGTGTAGTCAGTGTTCGCGCCCTTGTACTCCAACACGTTCGAGCAATCTTCCAGGGCCTTGACCCAGGGAGTTCTGAACTGATCGAGGTGGACCTGGGTCCCGCGCTTTGCGAAAACGAAATCGAGTATGCTCTTGCGGTTGCGGCTCGATGTGTCGGGCAGCCCCACACCCGTGCCGTTGGGGCGGCTGGAGACACAGTTCTTGCTGCCCTCGCCGAATTGCCAGTTCAAGATGCCCAGCTCTTCGACCGTCGGCACGCCATACTTCGCGACCAGGGCCTCCCTGAGTTCACCCCTGGTGACCGGATCGAGCTGGTTGTTGATCATCCGGTCGACGGCGACCAGGCGACCGCCGTGCGGCGGTGGCGAGAAATAGAGCACAAACGAATCGTTGTGACGCCTGCTGCCCTCGACCCGGAACTTGCCCGCCGTGACATGGGCGAGGAAATCATCGGTCCGGTAATCGTTCCTGAGGCCGTCACTGTACGAGTATGACATGCGTGTTTCCTGGATCGCTTCGCGAGCGATGCCATGCGCCTCGAGCGCGCTGAAGGCTTCTTCCGGGGTCATCCCGAGCCTCAGGCCGACGATGTCGAAGCCGCCCTCTTCGGCAGCGAAGGCGGCCGGGCCAGCCAGCACGGCGGAGGCACAAATTACCGCAGCACAAAAAGACCTCTTCAGGTACGACATCCTGATAATCTCCCGGCACAGACAACAGATCGGCGGAGTATCCTGCAAAACCACGGCAGGTCAATACCGCCGGGACTGAACTCGGGCCGGCCGGCATTTTCCTGCAGGGACAGTCTAAACTGGTATACGGTAACAAGCCGGACTGGCCAAGGGTAAACAGACACATGGAAAAACCGGGATCGACAGCAGGCCAGGCTGGCGAATCGGGGCTGGCGACGCGCCTTGAGAGCATCGACGGATTCGACTTCGATGAAGCACTGGGCATGGCGCTCGACCGCATCGAATTCCTCGCACAGATGCTCAACCTGTTCCTCCGCTCGCACGGCGAAGATGCAGCGAAACTCCGACACCTGCTGGCAGCCGGGGACCATCTCGGCATCGGCACGCTGGCGCACGGGCTGAAGGGCGCTGCCGCGACCCTCGGCGCGAACCGCGTTGCCGAGCTGGCCTCCGGCGTGCAAGCGGCCGCACGGGACACGGGCGAGATCCCCGCAGACGAGGTTGAGCGGCTCGCGCAGGAGACTGACGCGCTCATGGCAGCGCTCCAGGACGCCCTGGAGTCGCCTCGGGATCCCTGATCTTTCCGCTACGGCTCGTCTTTGTCGAGAGCCGCACGGACTCGCGCCGCCAGTTCCGCACGGCGATACGGCTTGGATAACAGGTTCACGCCGGCATCCAGGCGCCCGTGGTGAACGACGGCATTCTCCGTATAGCCCGAGGTGTAGAGCACCCTGAGGCCGGGCCGCCGCACCCGGGCCTGCTCCGCCAGCTCCCGGCCATTCATGCCGCCGGGCATGACGATGTCCGTGAACAGCAGGTCAACCTCCGCGCCCTGGGAAAGAATCGCGAGGGCGTCCGGCCCGTTGGCCGCCACCGTGACGTCATATCCCAGGCCTGACAGCAGGTCGTTGGCATACATGCGCACCATGTCGTCGTCTTCGACCAGCAGGATCTTCTCACGTCCGCACGGCGGCCCCACGGGCGGTAAGTGGGCACGCGGCGCAACCGCAGCATCCTCCGCCAGGGGCAAGTACATCTTGATGGTCGTGCCCTCGCCCACCTCCGAATAGACATTTACCTGGCCGCCGGACTGCCGCACGAAGCCGTAGACCATCGGCAGGCCCAGGCCCGTACCCTTGCCTTGTTCCTTGGTGGTGAAAAAAGGCTCGAAAAGGCGTGCCAGATGATCGGCGGGTATGCCGCAACCAGTGTCGGATACCGCGACAACGATGTATTCCCCCGGGGTGACGCCGAAGCTAGTGTCGGCGTACTCCTCGTCCAGTTCCCGCAGCCCGGTCTCGATGGTCAACCGCCCGCCGCCCGGCATCGCGTCGCGCGCGTTCAGGCAGAGGTTGAGAATGGCACTCTCGAACTGTGCCGGGTCGACCATCGCGGGAGCCAGGCCCTCGGCCATCTGGAACTCGATTTCGATGTCCTCACCGAGCGCTCGACCCAGCATGTCGCGCAACCCGTGCAGCAGCTCGTTGACATCCACCGCCACAGGGTCCAACGCCTGGCGCCGGGCAAAGGCCAACAGGGCGTTCGTCAGCTTGGCGCCACGCTGTGCAGCCATCGAGATCATGACGGCGAGGGACCCGAGCGAGGTGTCCGTGCCGAGCTTCTCGCCCAGCAATTCGGCATTGCCGAGTATGACTGTGAGCAGGTTGTTGAAATCGTGGGCCACGCCGCCGGTCAGCTGGCCCACGGCTTCCAGCCGCTGCGACTGCTGGATATGCTGCTCCAGTTTGCGCTCGCGGGTGACATCGCGGAAATAAATCGCCAGGCCTTCCTTCGACGGGTAGGCCCGGACGTCGATCCATGCCTCGAGCGGCGCGAAGTATTCCTCGAAATTGACGGGCACGGCATCCCGGACGGCGCGCTTGTACTGTTCCTCGAAGCGTGAACCCACCGACTCCGGGAAAGCCCGCCACAGGGTCTCTCCGAGCAAGCTGTCCCGGTCGCGATTCACGATGCGCGCGGCCTCGGCGTTGACGTAGGTAATGTGCCAGTCGCGGTCCAGCGCGATGAATCCCTCGCCGATGCTCTCCAGCATGCCGGTGAGCTTTTCCTGCAACTCGTCCTCGGTCGCCTCCGCCAACTTGCGCGCCGATATGTCCTGGAAGGCGCCCTGGACGCGGACGATCGTTCCGCCGGCGTCCCGCACGGCCTGCCCGACGTTGCGCACCCAGACGCGTCGCCCCTTTGCGTTGACGATCTGCAGCTCCAGGTCGAATGGAATGCCCTGTTCGACGCAGGCGTTGAAGGCGCAACGCATGGTTTCGCGATACTCGGGCGCGTAAAATGCCATGCCCTGCTCAACCTTAACCGGTGCCCCCGGCGGTACTTCGTGGATCTGGTAGACCTCCTCCGACCAGGTGACTCGGAAAGCCGGCAGTTCCACGGTCCAGGCACCGAACTGTGCCAGCTCCGAAGCCATGCGCAGAAGGGCCTGGCTTTGTTCCAGTTTGCGCCTGGCTTCGTCGAGCTCCCTGCTGCGGAGGACAATGTCGGCCTCCATCATCTCCGCGTGCGAGGCCAGCACTTGCCGGGGGCTCTCCTTGTCCGGCAACGACTGCAGGTACTCGGTGACGTCCTCTACCCGGTGGATGATGTATGCGACCTCGCCATCGGGGCCCAGCACCGGCGAGTGCACCATGCTCCAGAAGCGGTCCTCGAATCCGCCCCCCTCGGATTCGGGACGTGGAATCGGAAAGCACTCCACGCCCAGCACATCCGCCCGCTTGTCACGGGTCACGCGCTCGAGTGAGGCAAGAAGACGAGACGCCGCTTCCGGATCCGGCCTTGCCGGGTCGTCCGGGAAGGCGTCGAACAGTTTCTGACCCGCAAGCTGCTCACGGGTCGTCATGGTGGCGCGCAGGTAGGCTTCGCTGACGGCAACGATCTCGTAGTCAGCCGGCG
>CBDDRR010000065.1:0-8992 GCA_965233095.1 uncultured bacterium | reverse complement strand
GGTGTGCACCTCGTCTCCTGCTGGGTGGAAAAACCCCGCAGGTTATGGGAGAACACCCTGGTCAATTTTCGGCGCGCAGAACCCCTATTTGCTGGTCAATTTTCAACGCGCGGCAACAGCGCTTGATGGCAAAGATCGCTTTCTCTGCGTCGCAGACCACATCGAAGGCACGCGCAGAGGTGCAAAGGGTTTTACCCCGGTCCACCAGCCTGAATGCGATACCTTCCTTGCGGTTGTGTATCTCGAAGGTAGCGCCCATCGCGTTCGCCCTCATGTGGCAGGCCGGTGATCATACTTCTACGCTGCGCTGGAGCTTTCCAGTGGGCCGCTGGCGTGCTTCCCCTAAAAAGATCTTTTAAGGGTGCGTGTAGCAGACCTGACGCATCGGGATTGTCGGGACGCCGCTCTTACGGTGCCCTTACGACATGGACGATCCCTGGAGCCCTACAGAGCCCGCCGAGATATTCTTGTACGTGCTTGTTTTATAAGATAAATTGGTGGTGATGGGCGGGATCGAACCGCCGACCTCAGCATTATGAGTGCCGCGCTCTAACCGTCTGAGCTACATCACCACGCGGGTCCCGCGAGGGGCGCGCATTTTAGGGCAGCGAGGCGGGCGAGTCGAGAAAAGCACGCTCCGTCGAGATGTCTTGATGACGCGAACGACACGAAGCGCGGTTGACACCTCCCCCGGTGCGGAGCAGGCTAGCCCGACTTGTGCTTTGGGGCCGGGGCGGCGGGCACGGCAAAACAGATTCACTCGAGGGGGCAACGATGAACAACAACCGTTTTTCCGCCTGGCTTTCCGTCGTCGGCACCAGTCTTGCGCTTCTGGTTACTGCGCCGGCCGGTGCGGCTGAACTCAAGACCACCGTGCTGAATGATGGCGCGGCAATTGCGTTCGGGTACAACGAATCGGTTCGTGAAGGCAACGGCTATATCCACATTGCCGTCCTTGGCACGCCGAGTTCCGATCCCCAGAACGAGAGCCTGCGCGATGTCTACTACATGCTGATCAACGGGTCCGGCGACGTCCTGATCGACGCCACGAAGGTGTCGGCAACAACCGGGCGCTGGGGCCGGCCGCATATTGCTCTGACCTCCGAGCGCAAGGCGGTGATCACCTGGAATGGCAACAGCGACGGCCGCATCCATTACGCCTATGTGAACCCGAGGCTCGATCCGCGCAATGGGGGTCCGGCCGATCCCGCGGTGATCCTGGAAGTCGAAGACACCGTGATCGGCACCGACACCAACAACGGCCACAACAGCCTGGTGGTCGACGGCAATGACGTCGCCCATGTGTTCAAGTCGACGAAGGGCTCGGGCTTGTTCTATCTCTCATTCCTGCCGAACGACGGCGCCGGCGCCCCGGATATCGTCACCCCAGAGGTCAACGTGGCGCCCACGACCTGCTGCGGGCAAGACCCCGTCGTTGCGCTCGATTCCAATGGCAATCTCCATGTGCTGTTCCGTTGGGACGATCCCGTGGATGGCCTGGGTCCGGTCGCCTACCTGATGCTCGATGGCACCGATGGCAGCGTGATGATCGACGCGACGCCGCTCTACGACGCGACGGCGACGCTGCAGCATGCCTCGCACTACTCGATCGCGGTTGACGACGATGGCCAGGTGCACGCTGTCTACGGCGACAAGCGCTTCACGATCGATGCCGACAGCTGGTGCAATACCTGTCAGATCGGCGGCCACATGTTCTATGCGCGCCTTGACCCGTCGGCGGCCGCCCAGGATGGCAGTGCCAGTGACATGGCGACACTGCGGGTCGGCGACGAGACGCAAATCTGGGGCTATTGGTACAGCAAGGCATTCATGAACAGCTCCGGTTCACTCGATGTCTTTGGCACCACCGGTGGCGACGATTCCGACAGCCGCACGATGACTTACGTTCGCGTGACGCCAAACGCGACCGGCGCGACGGTCGGCAATCCGAGGGTGTTTTCGGCGAACGTGCTGGGTCCCGGCTGGAGCAAGCATTTCGTGAGCAAGGCCGGCAACGCCGTGATCTGGTCTGCGGGGCATTTCTCCGTGCCGTTCTCCCAGCCGCTCTATCCGCTGGTCATGGCGCCGTTGTCGCGCTTCACGGGCGGCGGCGGTGGCGGCGGCGGCGGGACATTCGCGCCGGCCGGCTTGGGCATTCTTCTGCTGGCGGGCCTTGCGCGCCTGCTGGCGCCCGCGCGCCGCCGCTTCGTAGTGCTGGCGGCCCTGGGTGCATTGTTCGTTGGCGCGCCAGCGGCGGCCGAAGAACTGGCGGCCACGACGCTGAATGATGGCGTTACGGTCGGCTTCGGTCGTCCGGACGCGGCAGTGGACAGCAACGGCAACATCCACATCGTCGCGACCGGCTCGCTGAACCCCAACCCCGCAAGCAGCGATTCGTCGCGAGACATCTATTACATGATGGTGGATCCCGATGGCACGGTGCTGATCGATGCCACGAAGCTGACGACAGCCTCGGGGCGCTATTCCGGCCCGCAGATCGTGATGACGAGCGACAATATGGCCTCGGTGACCTACAAGCGCAGCGGCGCCGCACTGATGACGGTGCTCGTGAATCCGGCGCTCGACAATCAGAATGGTGATGCCGCGGATCCCGTGGCCGTCACGGTCCTGAGCGAGACCACCGTCGGCTCCAGCACCAGCACGGGCCACCACGCCACGGTCATCGACATCGATGGTACGACGGTCCATGCCGTCTGGCCCGACGACAGCAACCTCAATTACCTGTCGTTCACCGCCGCGACTGGCGCGACCGTGACGGGCGAGACACCGGTCGCTGAAACCGGCCGCCGCGGCATCACGCCGGCCATCGACGTCGATTCGGACGGCAACGTGCACGTGCTGTTCCAGGCGAACGACGACAGCCTCGGTTTCGATCCGGTCGCGTACACGATGATCAACGGCGATGATGGATCGGTGATGATCGGCCGGGCGTTCCTGCTGGACGAGGTGGGCATTCCGCAACACGGCTCGCATCTTTCGCTGGAGGTCGACGCCAGCGACAAGGTGCATCTCATCTACGGCGACAAGCGCGAGACCGTCGATCGCAACAGCTTCTGCTGGCAGTGCCAGAACGGCGGCGACATGTACTACACGCGCCTGAACCCGGCCCGCCACGCGCAGGACGGCGGCTTCGGCAGCATCGCGCAGCTGCGCGAGGGAAGCGAGACGCACCTGGGCGGACACTGGTACAGCAAGGCGTTCCGCAGTCCCAACGGCACGTTCCGCATGTATTCGACGGCTGGCGGGGACGACAGCAACTCGCACAACATGATCTACACCTCCTTCAACCCGAGCAGCGGGGGCGCCAGCGTGGCGAGGGCGAAGTTGGCGACGACCAGCGTCCTGTCGACCCATTGGTCCAAGCACTACGTCACGAGCGTCGCGGACCGCGTGATCTGGGTTGCGGGCGGCTATAACGTTCCGCTGGCCACGGTGTCCTTCCCGCTGGTCATGGCGCCGGTGGAGACATTCACGGCGCTGAAGACATTGGCCCCGTCGTCCGGTAACTCCGGCGGCAGCGCGAGCGGCGCCATGCCGGTTCCGGCACTGCTGCTGCTCGGTCTTGCCGGCATCGCGGCGGTGCTGCGCCGCCGTCGCCACTGAGCCACATCGTCAGAGATAGAGATCGACCCGCCGCGGCCTGGATGTTCCGGGCCGCGGCGGTCGTTTTTGCGGTCGTTGCAGTCCCGGCGCAGGCTGAGCGGCTGGTCATCGACGCCTCACCCTGCGCGGCCCGGATCAGCATCGATGCCGAGCAGGCCTCGCTAGGCGCCATCCTGCAGCAACTCTCGGGCAAGATGGGCTTTCGCCTCGTGGTGAAAGCTGCCTTGACCGAGCGCATCTCGCACAAGCTGTCAGGGGCTCCCGAAGACGTTCTCAAGCGCCTGATGGCGGGTCGCAACCTCGTCGTCGACAGCAACCCGGCCAGGCATTGTGGCGGCCGTGAGGTGCCGACGACCGTCTGGGTGCTGCCGGCCGGCGAGTCCCATGCCCCCGGCGGCACCGGTCCAGCGTCAGTGCCCAAAACCGCTCCGGCGACCGAAGCGACAGGCGAATTGGCGCCAAGGCCCGCCATGCCGACCCGGCCCCGAGGCACGCGCAAGCGCATGAGCGAGGCGGAATGGCAGCAAATGAAGAAGGATTACAAGGCCGGCAAGGTCATGGCCGACCCGGAGACGGGCCTGCCCGTGCCCGTCGAACAGCCGGAGCCGGAGCCTGCACCATGAGAGGGGCGCTGGCGCTCGCCGTGATGGTCCTGCTCTCGACGAACGCCCTTGCGCAGGGCGGTGGCGGCGGTCGCCAGCGTGCCGGCGGGCAGAACCCGAACTGCGGTGCCGACCTCGTCGTGATCCTGCCGGACGGACAGAAACGCCAGTACGCCACGGTCGAGGACTTCATGAAAACCTTCCAAACCGTGCGCATCGACCTCGGTGAGCGCGAGAGGGATGCCGTGCCCCTCGATGTAGTCCTGAAGGCGTTCTCGGCGACGTGGGTCGACGCGCTCGACTGCGACAACCGCAGCGTGCACCTGCCGAGCGGGCTGCCGTTCGAGGGGCGCGACTACCTGGTGTGGACCGGCAAGCGCGGGCTCAAGGCGGTCCGCGAAGTGCGGCGTGGCAGTTACCGGAATGCGGCGCAGCAGATCCGCAAGCTGACCTTGCACGCGGCCAGCGAGCGTCCACAGGCGAAGTAGCCCGGAAGCAGGACGGCCCGCGCCGGGCGGGGCCGCCTTGCCTGATCCAAGGCCGTTCAATTCGCCCGGATCAACGTCCCGACCTTCTCCCCGCGCACCGCCGCCAGGATGTTGCCGCGCTACAGTCCGTTGACGATGCGGACCTGCTTGATCTTCTCCGAGCGCAGCATGTACTCGAGCACCACGCGCTCGACGATCAGGTCGTCCTGGCCGCTGTCGAGCAGCTTCTGCGCGGTGGTCTCCGGGATGAACTTCGCATCCGGGTTCTTCTTCGGGTCGTCGGTGTACAGGCCGTCCTCGTCCTTGATGTAGATGACGCCGCGCGCGCCGAGGAACTCCGCCAGCAGGTACACGCCCGCGTCGGTGCGGTTGCTCGGGATCATGCCGACCGCGCTGTTCTTCTCCCAGAACTCGTACGGCGGCATGCCCGACGTGATCGGGATGCAGCCGGTGCTGATGTAGAACGGCAGCTTCTCGAGGTCGTCGGAGTAGCAGACGATGCCGCCGTGCTTGGCCATCAGCATCTGCAGCATGCGCGCGTTCTGCACCGGCACGCTCGAGCCCAGGCGCGCCAGCATGCCGGTGGGCAGGTTCAGGTCGAGGCCGAGCGAGTACACGTGCCGCGCGCGGGTGCCGCCGCCGGCGCCGAGCACGTAGTTGAAGCCCTCGGCCTTGGCCTCCACCAGCTCTTCCAGGATGGGATGCACCGCCGCGCCGCCGCGGTCCATGATGCTCTGGCCGCCGATCTTGAGCACCCAGATGTCCGGCAGCACGCTGACCGACTGGCGGTCGGCGAACTTCGCCCGGACTTCGTGGCCCGCGAGGGTCTCGTCGTGCAGGGCATTGTCCATGCCCTCGATCCAGATCTTGCCGTCTCTCTTGCTGGTCATTTCAGGGGCCCTTACTTCGCGGCCGCGCGGCTGGACCGCACGATGGTGCCGACGTGCTCGCCCGCGAGGGCGCGCTTGATGTTGTCGGGCTTGAGCCCGTTGATGACCTGCACCTCGGTCAGGCTGCGGGCGTTCTCGAGCGTGTGCAGCAGCTCGCGCTCGACCGGCAGGTCCGGCAGGTTGCGGTCGAGCAGCTCGCGTGCGGTGATCTCCGGGATGAAGGTGGCCTTCGGGTTGCGCCGCGGGTTGTCGGTGTACACGCCGTCCACGTCCTTGACCAGGATGAAGCGCGCCACGCCGATGACTTCTGCCATCAGGTAGAGGCCGACGTCCGGGCCGTTGTCCGGAATGCCGCCTTTCACGCGCGAGGGCGGTTCCCAGAAATGGTACGGCGGCTGGCCGATGCAGACCGGGATCATGCCGTTGTTGAGGAACAGCTGGAGATCCTGGAAGTGTTCCTTGATCAGCGTGATGCCGCCGTGCGGCGCCAGCAGGAACTGCAGGATGTCGCGGTTGTTCTCCTCGACGCCGCCGACCACGCGCGCGAGGCCGCCGACCGGCAAGCCCAGGTCCAGGCCGATCGCGTACGTGTGGCGCGCGCGGGCGCCGCCGCCGACGCCGAGCACCATGCGGTGCTTGAGCTTGAGCGAGGCCACCATGTCGACCATCGGCAGGATCGCTTCGGCGCCGCGGTCCATGATGCTGCGCCCGCCGATCGCCAGCATGCTGACGTCGGGCACCATGGCCTTCACGCTGCGCGAGTCGGTCTGCGCCAGCAGCTTGCGGCTGACCAGGCTTTCGCGCATCAGGCCGCTTTTGACGTGAGTGCGGCCGTCGTCGGCCAGTAGCTGACCCATTTACGTATTCCCCTTGATTGATTCCGGCGCCCCAGCCGGCTTGGGCTTGATCAGCAGGACGCTGACGAAGCCGCTCAGTGCCCCGAAGGCTACCTGAGAAACGAGCAGCGGGGCAAAGAGCGCATATGCGACGTTCGGCGCACCTGCGAGCAGGATCGCCAGGAAATTGGCCGCGAATCGGCCCAGGCCCAGCACCGCGCCGGCCGCCGCGTACTGCGCCAGGCGAGTGGCCGGGCGGGTCGCGCGCAGGAACGGCGTGAGGAGGTCCGCCAGCAGCCCCGGCAGGGCGAAATGCGCGATCTCGAGCACGCCGAACTTGCCGTACCCGAGCAGGAACGAAACGATGCCGACCGCCGTGCCGGCCGCGAAGCCGCCGAACCGCATGTGGGTGGCGTGCGACACGTACAGGAACATCGGCACGATCAGCACGTTCTTGTGGCCCGAGGCGAACGGGATCCCGGGCAGCACCTGCAGCACCTTCAGCCCCATGACGGCGAGGCACAGCGCCAGCACGATGCTCAGGTCGCGCAGGCGCGCGGCGTCGAGGTGCGGATACTGCCCGGCGAGCCAGTTCCGGCCCCGCTCGAGGCCCCGCTCGAACACGTCGGCAAAGGCCTGCACCCGGCCCGCGCGGATGTCCGCCCAGCCGATCTGGGCCTCGCCTGTGCCTGCGCGATGGCGGCCGTGGCCGCCCCCCGTGCCGCCGCCGCTGCCCCCACCACCTTGTCGCCCCCGCGAATGCGGGAGCCCAGTGTCTTCGCCGCTGGATTCCCGCGTCCGCTGGAATGACGGCTCGCCCGCCAGCAGCGCCAGCGTGGCGTCCACGGTGATCGCCACCGTCTCCGGCAGGTAGAGTGCCCGCAGGCCGCGCACCAGCGCGCCAGGCGGGCAGGAGCGCTGCACCCAGGCCGAGGCCAGCACCAGCGTCACCACGCGCAGCAGCATCAGCCCGGCGAGCGCCAGGCCGGCAAGGTTTACCCGCAGCCATTCGGGGCCGGGCAGGGCGACCCAGCGATCCACGCCACCGGTCGGCACGAAGGCAAATGACAGGGCGATCAGCACGCCAAAGACGAGCAGCCGGCGCAAGGCGCCCCACAGCCCCGCCAGCGGCAGGCCGGAGGCGAGCCACAACGCCACCTGCACGAGCGGCAGCGCGCCGAGCAGCCACGGCTGCTCCAGCGCGAACAAGCCGATCGCCAGCGCGAGCAGCCATGCGAGCCTGGCCGTCTCGCGCCCCGTGTCATTGACCAATGCGGTTGCCCCCATGCAAAGTGCCCTGGCCCCGGGATTATCCGGGGAAATGGGGGATGCGTGCGCTATCGGATCTTCGTCCTGATCCTCGGCCTGGCCGGGGGCGGCCCGGCCTGCGCGCAGCCCGTGACGGTGGCGGTCGCCAGCAATTTCCTCAAGTCCGCCGAGCAGCTCGCCGAGCTGTACCGCGCCACCGACGCACAGGCGCAGATCCGCTTCAGCCCCGCCTCCTCCGGCAAGCTCTACGCGCAGATCGAGAACGGCGCGCCGTTCGACGTCTTCCTGTCGGCCGACAGCGAGCGCCCCACGCAGCTCGAGCAGAAGGGCCTTGCCGTCGCGGGCTCGCGCTTCACCTACGCGCTGGGCCGCCTGGCGCTGTGGTCCAACGATCCGAAGCTGGCGGGCAAGGACTGCCGGCAGGCCCTCGTCGACGTCGATTTCCGGCACCTCGCCATCGCCAGCCCAAGGGCGGCGCCGTACGGCATCGCGGCCGTCGCGGTGCTCGAGAAGCTGAACCTTGGGCTGCCGCGCCTCGGCGGGCTCGTGGTGCAGGGCGAGAACATCGCGCAGACGCTGCAGTTCGTGGCGACCGGCGCGGCGCAGCTCGGCTTCGTCGCGCAAGCGCAGCTGCGCGATGCGGGCGCGCCGGCCGGCACCTGCCGCTGGGACGTGCCCACGGAGCTGCATCCGCCGATCGCGCAGCAAGCCGTGCTGCTCAAGCGCGGCGCCGCGAACGCCTCCGCCCTCGGCTTCGTGCAGTTCCTGAAGGGCGAGGCCGCGCGCAAGCTGATCGCGGCGCACGGCTACGACACCACGACGCTGATCGCGGGCCAGTAAGGGGGCCCGGTCGTTGGAATTTCCCGGCGCAGGCCCCCTGTGGCTGACGGTCCGGCTAGGACTGGTCACCGTGGCGATCCTGCTGGTCATCGGCACGCCGCTGGCCTGGTGGCTGGCGCGCACGCGCAGCCAGGGCAAGGCCGCGATCGAAGCCATCGTCTCGCTGCCGATCGTGCTGCCGCCGACCGTGGTCGGCTTCTACCTGCTGATCCTGCTCGGTCCCAACGGCGCGATCGGTCAGCACTGGGTCACGCTGACCGGCCAGACGCTCACGTTCAGCTTCGCCGGCCTGGTCATCGCCTCGGTGATCTACTCGCTGCCGTTCGTGCTGCCGCCGTCCGTGGTCGGCTTCTACCTGCTGGTCCTGCTCGGTCCCAACGCCGCGATCGGTCAGCACTGGGTCACGCTGTCCGGCCAGGCGCTCACGTTCAGCTTCGCCGGCC
>CBDDRR010000064.1:0-12107 GCA_965233095.1 uncultured bacterium | reverse complement strand
CTTGGCACGATCACTTTTTTCGGCCAGAAGATCATCGAGCGGCATCCGGTGCTGGAAGAATGGCGGGTCGGCTCGCCCGCCGACATTCCCCTCGAGGACATCACCGTCGCGGAGGGCTATTACGATGCCTTCTCGAGCATGGGCCTGGAGTCCATCTACCCGGTCCTGGAGGGTTACAAGAGCTCCATCGGCGCCGGCGTGCACGCGACCATCAGTGACCCGATCGGGTTTCACAAGCTGGGCCTGACGGGCTCGATCACCCCCAACCAGCCGGGCAGCGAGCAGGGCCACGTGCGCATCCGCCACGACTACCAGCGGATCGACCAGCTGCTGCCGGGCAGCTGGACGACGGAGCTGACGTGGAACCGGGCGGATTTCTACGACATCTTCGGCCCGACGCGGCTCAGCAGGAAAGGCTACTCCGGCGAGGTCACCTATCGTCGCCCGCTGATCTACGACCAGCCTCGCCTGATGGACCTTACCGTGCGCGCCGGCTACTGGGGCAATCTCGAGGAACTGCCCTACGCGCAGGACGTCGGTACGACCTTCGACGCCCTCGCGCAGGCGAGCGCGCGGCTGGACTACGAGTACATGCATCGCTCGTTGGGCGCGGTGGACGATGAGAAAGGCTTCCGGTGGAGCGCGGTCGCCGGTGCGAATCATGCCAACTCGACCGCCACGCCGTTCTCCCACGGGGGTTTCGACATCGGCTGGGCGCTGCCGGGGGGGCATTCGTCCGTCTGGCTGCGCAGCGCAGCCGGCTTCGCCGTCGGGGATCGCAGCGAGGCGTTCTCGAACTTCTATTTCGGCGGCTTCCGCAACAACTACGTCGATCACCAGGAAGTGAAGCGCTACCGTGAACCATTCTCGCTGCCCGGGTTCGAGATCGATGAAATCAGCGGGCGCACGTTTGCCCGCACGATGCTCGAGTGGAACCTGCCGCCAGCCCGCTTCAGCCGCGTCGGATCGCCGGACTTCTACCTCTCGTGGGCACGCCCGGCCGTTTTTGCCGCCGCGCTCGTGACCGATCCGGATGTCGATAGCCGGCGATGGTACTCGGTGGGGTTCCAGGTCGATTTCCAGTTCACCCTGCTGTCGCGCAAGGAAATGACGTTCTCGATCGGTTACGCGGCCGGGTTCAGCGATGACGGCCACGAGCGCAACGAGGTCATGGCGTCGTTGAAGCTCTTCTGAGGACGCGGATGAGCGACCGCCGGCCAACGGGACCGAACATCTGATGTCGCCGGAACTTGCAGCGCGGGCATTGCTGGGGCTGCTGCCCGTGATCACCTTCCTGGCGGCGCTGCTGTGGCTCGACAGTTACAAGCTCGTAGGGCTCAAGGCCGTGCTGGCGACCATGGCGGCAGGCACGCTCATCGCCGGCACTTGTTATGGCGTCAATCTCGCCCTGCTGGGCGCGCTGCCGATGGATTTCGGCAGCTACTCCCGCTTCGTGGCGCCGATCGTTGAGGAGTCGCTCAAGGGACTGGTGCTCGTCTACCTGGTGCGCAAGCACGCCATCGGCTTTCCCGCGGATGCAGCCATCTTCGGTTTTGCCGTCGGCACCGGCTTCGCGGTCGTCGAGAACCTCTATTTCCTCGCGATGTTCGCGGACGCGCACATTGCCGTCTGGGCCGTGCGCGGCTTCGGCACGGCCATCATGCACGGTGGCGCCACGGCAATCTTCGGCATCATTGCGCACACGCTCGCCGAGCAACGACAGTCGCACGGCGTCACCGAGTTCCTGCCCGGGCTGCTGGTCGCGACCCTGGTGCACTCGCTATACAACCAGTTCCTGTTCGCGCCGGTGTACTCGACGCTGGGCATCATCCTGCTGCTGCCGCCACTCATCTACTTCGTGTTCCAGCGCAGCGAGCACACCCTGCAGCGCTGGCTGGCGGTGGACTTTGACGCCGATACCCAGCTACTGGAGCTGATCAATTCCGGCGCGGTTGAGGATTCCCGACTGGGCCGCCACCTGGAGAGTGTCCGGCAGCACTTTCCCGGCCCGGTGGTCGCTGACATGCTGTGTTACCTGCGGCTGCATGTCGAGCTGTCCATGCGCGCCAGCGCCACCCTGCTGATGCGGGAGAGCGGCATCGAGCCGGAGGTCGACCCCGAAGTGCGCGCGATGGTGGAGGAAATGCGCTTCCTGGAGAAGAGCATCGGCAAGACCGGGCAGCATGCGATGAAGCCGTTCCTGCGGCTCAGTTCGCGGGACCTCTGGCAGCTCTACCTGCTCGGCAAGTAGGTGCCTCAGGATCCCTCGCGCTGCTGCGCCTCGACTTCCTTGTGGCCGGGCACCATGACCCGGGCCATGACGATGCCCACCTCGAACAGCAGGTAGACGGGCACCGCCAGCAGCGTCTGCGAGATGACGTCCGGCGGCGTCAGCAGCATGCCGAGCTCGAATGCGCCCAGCAGGACATAGGGCCGCTTCTTCGAGAGTTTCTCCGGCGTCGTGAACCCCGCCCAGACCGCCAGCACCGTGGCGATCGGCACCTCGAAGGCGAAGCCGAAGGCAAAGAACAGCGCCAGCACGAAATCGAGGTAGGCGGCGATGTCGGTCATCACCGTCACGCCGGTGGGCGCCACCGTGGTGAAGAACGCGAACATCAGCGGAAAGACGATGTAGTAGGCGAACGCCACGCCGCCATAAAACAGCAGGATGCTCGAGGCCATCAGCGGCATGACCAGGCGGCGCTCATGCTTGTACAGGCCGGGCGCCACGAAGGCCCAGGCCTGGTAGAGCAGGAACGGCATGCCCAGGAACACCGCCGCCGCGAGCGCCAGCTTGAACGGCGTCAGGAACGGCGAGGCGACCTGCGTGGCGATCATGCTGGTGCCTTCCGGCAGGCGCGCCATCAGCGGGCTCGCCACCAGCGAGAAAATCGTGTCGGCGAAGGGTACGAGGCAGATGAAAATCAGCAGCACCGCGACGACCATCTTCAGGACCCGGGCGCGGAGCTCGACGAGATGGGACAGCAGCGTGCCTTCGCCCTGGCTGTCAGTCCTTTTGGCTTCGCTCATCGGCCCGGCTCTCCGCCAGCTCCTGCACATCCCGCTGCTTTACGCGCGCCGCCTCGAGCGCCTCTTCTTCCGCGGCCTGCGCGGCCTCGGCGGCCTGCTGCACCGGCGTCTGCGCCGCCTGCTGCTTCTGCGGCGGCGGCTTGCCTTCCTTCTCGGCCTTCTCCGCGACTTCCTTGGCCAGCTCCCGCTCCACCTGCATGCGCAGGCTGCGCGCCATGAACTTGGCTCGCCCCGCCCAGTTGCCGATCGTGCTGACCATGCCCGGCAGCCGCTCGGGCCCCACGATGAGCAGGGCCAGCAGCATGATGAGCGAAAGCTCCCAGAACCCGATGTCGAACACCGGCGTCAGGTCCTGTTCTGGTCCTTCTCCTCGACCTTGCTCTCGGAGAAGTCAGCGTCTTCCTTGCGCTGGTCCGCGAGCTTTTCCTTGCGCGCGTCCGACTCGCCGTCCTGCATCGAGCTGCGGAAGCCCTTGACGGCGCCGCCGAGATCAGCGCCGATGCTCTTCAGGCGCTTGGTACCGAAGATCAACACCACGATCAGCAAAATGATCAGGAGTTGCCAGAGACTGATGCCACCGAGACCCATGCGATCCTCCGAATTAGACGGCCCACGGCTGTAACGCCGCGAAGACCTTCAATCATACGCTATGCGTGCCCCGGTCGGCGCCCTCCGGCCTCACCCGCAACAAGAATGTCACGGGACCGTCGTTGACCAGCGCCACCCGCATGCGTGCTCCGAAGCGGCCCGTTGCCACCGGCTGGTGGCGCTCCCTGGCGGCCGCGAGCAGGGCCTCGAACAGGACCCGGCCGGTTTCCGGGTCGGCTGCCGGAGTGAAGCTCGGCCGTGCGCCCTTGCGGGTGTCCGCGGCGAGGGTGAACTGGGAAACGAGCAACAACCCGCCGCCGGTATCGGCCAGCGACCGGTTCATGCGCCCTTCGGCGTCCTCGAAGACCCGGTAACCCACCATGCGCTCGGCCAGGCGGGCGGCGTTGCGCTCATTGTCGCCGCGCTCCACCGCCGCCAGCGCCAACAGCCCCGGGCCGATTCTTCCCACCACGTCGCCCTCGACCGTGACGGACGCCTCGAGCACCCGCTGGATCAAGGCAATCACGCCAAACAAACCGGGGTCAGAGACACGTTTTTGACAGAATTCAACGTAGGAAGCACAATATTAATCCCACCTGCAAAGACCAATCGCTTCATTACGATGCGACAATTCCCACAATCGTTAAATTAGACCAGTCGTGGGAAATTCAGAGACTTTTCCGCCCCCCGTGCCGAGTGGCCCCTGAGGTGCGGCCTTCACCTTTCGCCGCGCCGCAATACCAGCGTCACGCGCCGGTGATGCGCATGTCATCACCTCGCGCCATTGTGCCCGCGGGCAAGCGGCGGAGGCCATACATGTCCCAAGTGAAGAACCTGCGGCCAATGAACTTCCGGACCATCTTCATTTCCGACGTGCACCTGGGCTCGCGCGGTTGCCAGGCGGGGATGCTGCTCGACTTCCTGCGCTCGGTGCGCTGCGAGACGCTGTACCTGGTCGGCGACATCATCGACTTCTGGAGCATGCGGCGCGGCTTCTACTGGCCGCAGGAGCACAACGAGGTCGTGCGCACCGTCCTTGGCATGGCGCGTCACGGCACCCGCGTGGTGTACGTGCCTGGCAACCATGACGAGCTGTTTCGCGACCACATCGGCACCGTGTTCGGCAACGTGGAGATCCTCGCTCGCACCATCCACCGCACGGCCGACGGCCGGCGCCTGCTGGTCTTGCACGGCGACGAGTTTGACGGCGTGGTGCGCTGCAGCCCGCTGCTGGCGCGCATCGGCAGCCGCGCGTACGACATGCTCATCCGGCTGAACGGCTACCTGAACATGTGCCGGCGATATCTCGGCTACGGCTACTGGTCCCTGGCGGCGTTTCTCAAGCACCGGGTCAAGAACGCTGTGCAATACATCGGCGACTTCGAGCACGCGGTGGCGCGGGCCGCACGGCAGGAGGGCGTCGACGGCCTGGTCTGCGGCCACATCCACCGCCCGGAGGTGCGCATGGTCGGCGACATCCTGTACTGCAACGATGGTGACTGGGTGGAGAGCTGCTCGGCGCTGGCGGAACATCGCGACGGCCGGCTCGAGCTGCTGCACTGGGCCGAAATCAGCGCACGCGAAAAGCAAAGAGAGCTGCTGGAGAGCGCGGCATGAAGATCGCGCTGGTCTCCGATGCCTGGCTGCCCCAGACCAACGGGGTGGTGCGCACGCTGCGCGAGACCACCCGTTGCCTCGAGGCGGCCGGGCACACGGTCCGCGCTGTCACGCCGACAGCGTTCATGACCTTTCCCTGTCCCACCTACCCGGAAATCCGCCTGGCCGCCTGGCCATGGCGCCGGGTGCGGCGCATCCTGGACGACTTTCGGCCGGACGCCGTGCACATCGCCACCGAGGGGCCGATCGGCCTGGCTGGTCGTCGCTGGTGCCGCGCCCGCGACCTGACCTTCACGACTTCGTTCCACACCCGCTTCCCGGAATACGTGCGACTGCGCGCGCCCATCCCGGAAGGCTGGACCTGGCGGGTCCTGAGATGGTTTCACGATGCCGCTGCGCACACGCTGGTGCCGACCACCACCCAGCAGGCCGAGCTCTCGTCGCGCGGCTTCCACAGCCCGGTGGTCTGGGGCCGCGGCGTCGACACCGACCTGTTCCACCCGCAGCGTCGCACCGAGTTGCCGGGCCCGGGCCCGCACCTCGTCTATCTCGGCCGTGTCGCTGTGGAAAAGAATATCGGCGCCTTCCTGGCACTGGATGTGCCGGGTACCAAGTGGGTGATCGGCGGCGGGCCGGCGCTGGAGTCCTTCCGCCGGGATTGGCCGAAGGTCAATTTCCTCGGCGCCCGCTACGGTGTCGAGCTGGCCTCGCTGCTGGCGTCCGGTGACGTGTTCGTGTTCCCGAGCCGGACGGATACGTTCGGCATCGTGTTGCTGGAAGCGATGGCGTGCGGGCTGCCGGTCGCGGCCTATCCCGTGCCCGGCCCACGTGACGTGGTGCGCCACGGCGAAACCGGCGTGCTCGACGAGCACCTCGCCACGGCCGTGCGCGGCGCGCTGGAACTCGACCGCGGAGCCTGTCGCCGACAGGCAATGGAGAATACCTGGGAGCGGGCCACGGAGCAGTTCAGCGCGCACCTCGTGCCGGCCTGAAGCAGGCCCTCAAGAGCGATCTCCGCCTTCCGCCTTGCCCAGGCGCTTGAGGAACACCCGCATTTCCTTTGCGGCCTGGACATCGCCGCGGTGCTCGGCCGCGTCGATGCCGCGCGCCCACGCATCCGCCGCTTCATCGCTCCGGCCGGCATCGACCAGCGCCCGGCCCAGCAGCTTCCATGCCGCCGAGTAGCCCGGGTCGTGCTCCACCGCGCGTGCCAGGTGCTCTGCGGCTGCCGCGGCGTCGCCCTCCTTGAGACAGGCTCCGCCCAGCGAGAACCTCAGCAACGCGTCATCCCGCCCCTTGGCCAGCAGCTGCTCGAGCACCTGCCGCATCAGCGCCGCCAGAACTCGGGGGTCAGCAGCACGAGCAGGGTGAAGATCTCCAGGCGGCCGAGGATCATGCCCAGGGTCCCAACCCACTTGGCGGCGTCCGGCACCGTGCCGAAGGTCGAGCTCACGTCGCCCAGCCCGGGGCCGAGGTTGTTCAGCGTCGCCGCCACCGCGGAAAAGGCCGTCACCTGGTCGAGTCCGATGGTCATCATCACCGCCATGAGAATGCAGAACACCACGACGTAAACGGAGAAAAATCCCCAGATGGCCTCGGTCACTCGGCTCGGCACGCCGCGCTCGCCGAGGCGCACCATTATCACCGCGTTCGGGTGGAGCAGGCGCGCCAGCTCGCGCCAGCCCTGCTTGAAAATGAGCAGCCAGCGCATCACCTTCATGCCGCCGGAGGTGGAGCCGGCACAGCCGCCGATGAAACTGGCCAGGATCAGGAGCACCGGCAGCGCACCGGGCCACGAGGAGAAGTCCGCGGAGCTGAAGCCCGTCGTTGTGCCCACCGAGACCGATTGGAACACTGCCTTGGTCAGCGATTCGCCGGGCGTATGGTGTCCCTTGAGTGCAAGGTAACCGGCGATAATGGCGATCAGTCCGGCCTGTATCACCATGAAGGCGCGGAACTCTGGGTCGCTCAGGTAGCCATTGATGGAATCGACCAAGGACACTTTGCGCCGGTGCGGCCAGGAAAACTTCGGCAGTCCGCCACGCATGCGCACGTGGATGTCGGGCATGAGCCGCCGCATGGCGTAGTAGTGCAGGGCGAAACTGGTGGCGCCGAGAAACATGAAAGCGGCCGTGAGCCACTCGATCAAGGCGCTGTCGAAGTAGGCGATGCTGGCGTCGTGGGTGGAGAATCCGGCGGTGGCGATGGTGCTGAAGGCATGGCCTATGGCGTCAAACCAGTTCATGCCGGCCAGGCGGTAGGACACTGCGCAGACGGCCGTGAGCCCGACATACGTGATCCACAACGTCTTGGCCGTCTCGGTGATGCGCGGCGTCAGCTTGGTGTCCTTCATCGGGCCCGGGGTCTCGGCGCGATAGAGCTGCATGCCGCCGACGCCCAGCACCGGCAGGATCGCCACTGCGAGCACGATGATGCCCATGCCGCCGAACCAGTGGCTTTGCTGGCGGTACCAGAGCACCGAGTGCGGCAGCGTGTCGAGGCCGACCAGCACCGTTGCCCCGGTGGTGGTGAAACCAGATACCGACTCGAACACCGCGTCCGTTACGCTCATGATCGGGATCTCGACCAGGATCAACGGCACCGCGCCGGCCAGCCCGAGCACCACCCAGAAGCCGGCCACCACCAGGAAGCCGTCACGGATGCGCAGTTCCGCGCGATGCCGGCGCAACGGCAGGAACAGCAACAGCCCGGCCGCAAGAATGATGAAGAAGGCCTTGAGGAAAGCCGGCCAGGCGCCGTCGTTGTAAAGAAAGGAGATGGCCACCGGCGGCAGCATCGTCAGGCTGAACAGCGACAGCAGCAGGCCGATGATCCGCAGTACGACCAGACCGTTCACCGCACGTCCCTCGCCATCAGGTGTAGGTCACGCTTACCTGGAACAGCTTCTCGACCGCCGGGATCTGGCTGCGGTCAGTGAGAAACAGGATGACGTGGTCCTCGCTGCGGATCTGGGTGTCATGGTGCGCCATCAACACTTCGTCGTCGCGCACGATCGCGCCGATGGTCGCGCCGGGTGGCAATGGTACATCTTCAATGTTCTTGCCGACGACCTTCGATGTCTTGGTGTCGCCGTGCGCCACCGCCTCGATGGCCTCCGCAGCGCCGCTGCGCAGCGCATGCACCTGGCCCACGTCGAGTCGCATGCCGCGCACCTTGGCGAGCAGCGCGCTCAGGGTGATTTCCTGCGGCGACACCGCGATGTCCACGTACTGGTCCTCGACCAGCTTGGCGTAGGACGGCCGGTTGATCAAAGCGATGACGCGCGACGCGCCCATGCGCTTGGCGAGGAACGACGACAGGATATTGGCCTCCTCCGCGCTGGTGAGCGCGCAGAACACGTCGACCTTGTCGATGTTCTCCTCCGCCAGCAGGTCCTCGTCGACCGCGTCGCCGGTCAGCACCACCGCATGGCGCAGGCGCTCGGCGATATAGCGCGCGCGCGCGTGGTCGCGCTCGATCACCTTGACTCGATTGGTGTTCTCGAGCCGCCGCGCCAGCTCGAAGCCGATGTGCCCACCGCCGGCGATGATGACGCTGCGCGCGGGATGCTCAAGCTTCAGCAGCTCGCTCATCATCACGCGGATATCTTTGCGGGCGGCGAGAAAGAACACCAGGTCATTGGGCCGGATGATCGTGTCGCCCTCAGGCAGGATGGTCTCGTAAATCGACTCCTCGTTGCCGACCGGTGGAATGGTGCTGCGCCGGTAGATGGCGGCGACGCGCGTGTCCGTGTGCGGGATATGCCGCCGCAACTCGCGAAGCTCCTGGCCGATCAGCGGCCCGCCGGCCTTTGCCATGACGCCCACCAGCCGCACGCGTCCCTCGGCGAAATCCAGCACCTGGTGCGCGCCCGGGTAGTGGATCAGCTGCTCGATGTGCTCGGTGACGAGCTGCTCCGGGCTGATGATGGTGTCGACCGGGATGGTCTTGTTGGTGAACAGCTCCTGGCGGGAGGTGTATTCCGTGGCGCGGATTCGCGCGATGCGCACCGGTGTCCGGTACAGGCTGTAGGCGATCTGGCAGGCGATCATGTTCGTCTCGTCGCTGTCAGTGAGCGCGACGAGGATGTCGGCGTCGGCAGCGCCAGCCTGCTCCAGCACGCGGGGATGCGAAGCATGACCCTCGACGGTGCGAATATCGAGGCGGTCCTGGAGCTCACGAAGATGATGGCCGTTGAGGTCCACCACGGTGATCTCGTTTTCCACGGAGAGCGATTCGGCGGCGGTGGAACCGACCGTGCCCGCGCCGAGGATGAGGATCTTCATATTGCTTGTTTCCGGCCTGGGCGGCGCTGCCGATGTTACATCACTTCAAGGCGCGCGTAGGCCAGCACCAGCCATTTTGGGCCGGCCTGCTCGAAGTTCACCTGCACGCGCGCATGGGTGCCGTGGCCCTCGTGATTGAGCACCACGCCCTCGCCGAACTGGCCGTGGCGAACGCGCTGGCCGAGGGATATGCCGGCCGGCGCCTCGTCCCGGAACCGGCCGCTGGGCGCCGCCGCCGGCCGCGACACGCGCACGGCCGGCCGGATTTCCTCGACCAGCTCCGCCGGCAACTCGCCGATGAAGCGCGACGGGATGCCGTAATTGTCGACGCCGTGCAGGCGGCGTTGCTCGGCGTAACTGAGGTAGAGCTCACGCATTGCCCGCGTTGTGCCGACGTAGGCGAGGCGGCGCTCCTCCTCGAGACCATCCGCGTCGAGCAGGCTGCGCTTGTGCGGGAACAGCCCGTCCTCCATGCCGGCAAGGAACACGACGGGAAACTCCAGGCCCTTGGCGGAATGCAGCGTCATCATCTGCACGCAGTCCTCCCATGCGCCGCCCTGCCCTTCGCCCGCCTCCAGCGCTGCATGCGCCAGGAACTCGTCGAGCAGGCGTATCTCGGAGTCCGGCTCCGGGTCGAAGCCGCGCGCCGCGCTGACCAGCTCCTCGAGGTTCTCGACCCGCGCCTCGCCGCGCTCGCCCTTCTCCTTGCCATGGTGCGCGATCAAGCCGCTGGCCTGGATGACGTGGTCCACCTGCTCGTGCAGCTCGAGTGCGCGCGTGTCCTTGTCGAGCGACTCGATCAACACGAGAAAGGCGTGCAGTGCCTGGGCAGCGCGCGCACTGAGCCCGTCCGTGACCAGGGCGCCGGCGGCGCGCCACATGGACGTGGCGTTGGCCCGCGCGTAGTCGCGCAGCGCCTCGAGGGCGCGCGCGCCGATGCCTCGCGTGGGGAGGTTCACGACGCGCTCGAAGGCGGAATCGTCGTCGCGGTTGGCAATCAGCCGCAGGTAGGCCAGCGCATCCTTGATCTCGGCCCGCTCGAAGAATCGCAGGCCGCCGTAGACGCGGTAGGGAATGCGCGCCTGGATTAGCGCTTCTTCAAAGACGCGCGACTGCGCGTTGGAGCGGTACAGTACCGCCATGTCGCTGTTGGCCGCTCCCTGGTCGATGGCGGCACGAATCCGCCCGACCACGAACTCGGCCTCGTCACGCTCGTTGTATGCGGCATACAGACGGATCGGCTCGCCGGCGTGGCCTTCGGTCCAGAGCTTCTTGCCCAGCCGCTCACGGTTGTTGGCGATCAGTGCATTGGCCGCGTTGAGGATGTTGCCGGTGGAGCGGTAGTTCTGTTCCAGGCGCACCAGGCGCGTGCCGGGGAAGTCCTTGCGGAAACGCCGGATGTGCTCAACCTTGGCGCCGCGCCAGCCGTAGATGCTCTGGTCGTCGTCGCCGACGATGAACGGCTTGCCGTCCCTGCCCGCCAGCAGGCGCAGCCAGGCGTACTGGATGGCATTGGTGTCCTGGAATTCGTCCACCAGCAGGTGGCGAAAGCGTCGCCGGTAGTGATCCAGCAGCTCGGCGTTCTCGCGCCAGAGTTCGAAGGCACGCAGCAGCAGCTCGGCGAAGTCGACCAGGCCGCTTTGCTCGCACTGCGCCTGGTAGGCCTCGTAGATGCGGATGAACATGCGGCGGTTGGGGTCGTCACCGGCATCGAGATGGGCGGCGCGCAGGCCCTCGTCCTTGCGCGCGTTGATGAACCACTGGACCTCGCGCGGCACCCAGCGGTTCTCGTCCAGCTCCATGGACTTGAGCAGTCGCCGGATCAGCCGCAGCTGGTCCTCGGAATCCAGCACGGTGAAGGTCTGCGGCAGCTTCGCCTCGCGCCAGTGCAGCCGCAGCAGGCGGTGCGCCAGGCCGTGAAAGGTCCCGACCCAGAGGTTGCCGGCCGGCATGCCGAGCAGTTCCTCGATGCGCCCGCGCATCTCGCCGGCCGCCTTGTTCGTGAAAGTCACCGCCAGCACGCCCCATGGCGATACGCCTTCCACCTGTACCAGCCACGCGATCCGGTGCACCAGCACCCGCGTCTTGCCGCTGCCGGCGCCGGCCAGCACCAGCACCGGCGCGTCGGCGGGCGCGGTCACGGCCTCGCGCTGCGCGTCGTTCAGCGGGTCGAGGATCGGGGTGATATCCATCCGCCCATTGTACTAGCCGCGCGCGGCGCCTGCGGCCGCAAAACCGGGGTCCAAAACTGGGGTCAGAGACGGGTTTTCGGTCGCTCGTGGAACCGCACCGTCAGCGTTTCGGTCAGGTTGCCCGCGGGACCGCGCCGCCACAGATGCGTTTTGCACGAGTCGCCCGCGGGACCCCGCCGCCACAGGTGCGCTTTGCACGAGTGGCCCGCGGGACCGCGCCGCCACAGGCGCGCTTCGCTCGGCGAAATCTTTAGCTCGCTCAGCGCGCCTGTGACGCCCCGGCCCCGCTGCCGTGCCGCCAGTGGCTGCGCCTTGCCTTCGCGGCGCGGCTAACGATGGCCACGCTGCCAATCCGCGTTGCCTGGGCGGACTGACCAGTCGTTGTCGCCGGCAA
>CBDDRR010000063.1:0-9246 GCA_965233095.1 uncultured bacterium | reverse complement strand
TACGGCGGTGGACATCTCGCCCGTGGCGCTCGACAAGCTCTGCCGCCGGGCCGAGACGGAGGGCTGGGCGCCGCGCCTGCGCGCCATCGAGGCCGACCTGGACGAGGGCCTGCCACGCATCGCGCCGGGACTCGCACTGGTGACCTGCGTGGACTTCTACGCGCCGGCCATCATGGCGCAGGCGCGCAAGCTGCTGGCGCCGGGCGGCATGCTGCTGGTGCAGGTGGTGATGCAACCGCCGGGCGGCGACAGCCCGCACCGGGCTGCCCCTAACGAGGCGCTGGGCTTCGCCAGGGGTCTGCACCTGCATTTCTACCGCGAAGGGATGATCGACGGCCGCGCGCTGGCGCAGCTGCTCGCGCAACGCGATCCGGCCGTGTCGCCGGCATTCAGCGACTGAGGACCAGCTTGCCTTCCGGGTTGACTCGCAGCAGGTATTCCTCGCTGCCGTGGACGATGATGACCTCGTTGTCGCCGCCGAGTACGACTTTGCTGGGAATCCGCGCCGGGCGCCGGCCCAGGCGGTTCACGACGCCGCCGCCGGAAGTTGGGGCCGGGGGAGTCTGCTTGTTCATCGGCCGTACCTCGGGCGCATAGCTTCGAGCCCAACTCTGGGCGTGGCGGGGTGGTGGCGGCAATCGGGGATTCCCGCAGGCGGCGGGCGGTTCAGGTCCGCGCCAGGGCGGTTCCAGCCATTTCTTCCAGGCCGGTGCGCTGCGCAAGCAGCGAGCGGTGCACGTTGAGCTGCCCCCTGGCGCGGGCCAGGTTGTGCTCGCCGCGACCCGGGAACAGGGCCGGGTTCCAGCCGAAATAGCGCTCGTTCAACACGTCCGCGCAGAAGCGCGCGGCCAGCTCCACCTGGATCGTGGCAGTGGCGTCGACGACGGCGCCGGCCTCGTCGGGCCGCAGCCAGCCCTCGGCCGCGGCGCCGTAGCCGCGCACGGCGGCGGCGAACAGCGCTGCTGAAAAGCTGCCGCGCGGATCGTCCTCCGCGGCCACGTTGCACCAGGAGCGCAGCGCGTCACCGAGCTCGTAGGGCAGCGCCATGCGCCCCAGGGTGTCGAGATCCAGCATGCACAGCGCGCGCTCACGGTCCGCTGCGAACACCAGGTTGCTGATCTTCGGATCACCGTGCACCACTCGTGCCGGCGTTGGCGGCAACCGCGGCAAGGCCTCGGCCGCGGCGAAGATATCGTCGGCCAGCGCCGCCGCAGCGTCGTACAGCCGGTGCTGCCGGTGTGATTCGACGGCGCGGGCAAGGTCCGCGAGGTGTCGCGCCGGCTCGTGCACCGGCGGCCGTACATGGCGAAACTCGTGCTCGAGGTTGTCCAGCGCACGGTGGAAGGAAGCCAGCAGGCGCCCGGCCTCGCTCGCCTGCGACTCGTTGGCGATGGCGTCGAGCACCCGGCCGGGCACATGGGTCAGGACCCGCCAGGCGCCGCCCGGGTCGGGCAGCCAGAGTCGCCCGTCACGGTCCGGCACGAGGCGCGGGGTCAGGAGGCCGCAGGTCGCGAGATGCGCCGTTACCGCGGCGATGTCCTCCATGACTGCGGGCGGGAACATCGGGTTGAGCTGTTGCAGCACCCGCAACTCGCCGTCGCGCGCCCGGGCCAGCCAGGTGCGGTTGATGAGGCCGGTGCCAAGCGGCCGGATCGAGTCCGGCAACAGCGACCAGGCCGAGGCGACGCGTTCTGCCACGGGGGGATGCTCAATCACGGGTCGCATCGTCCACCGGCGCGGCCGGCGCGGCAACCCCCGCCGGTCCGTTGCAGCGCAACACCCGCTGTCGTAGGCTCGTCGAACTATGAGCAACACCGTCACAGCCGTTCACAAGTTCGGCGGCACGAGCTTGGCCGGCGCGGCCGAGTTCCGCCGCGTTATGGGCATACTCGAGGCCAGCGCCGCACAACCCCTCGCCGTGATCGTCTCGGCGCCCGCCGGCTTCACGGACGCGCTGCACGCCCTGGTGCACTCGGCGGAGACGGGTGGCGACTGGCGGTTCGCGCTCGATGCCCTCATCAGCCGCTGCGATGCCCTGGCCGAGGCGCTGCTGGACGGCGAGCCGCTGGCCGCATGGCGCACCGCGTTGGCGAGCGATCGCGACGATATGCACGATGTCCTCAAGGCCACCGCGCTGATCGGCCGGGCCCCGCCGGAGGTCGATGCGCTGGTGGCCGGGCACGGCGAAATCTGGTCCGCGCGCCTGTTGTCCGCCGCGCTCACGGCGCAGGGCCTGGCGGCGGACTGGTTCGACGCCCGGGACGCGCTGACGGTGATTCCCAGCGAGCTCGGGCCGACCGTCGCCTGGGACCAGACCCGGGTGCGTTTCGCGGCCGCGTGGACGCCGCCCCCCGCTATCCGGGTCATCACGGGTTACATCGCGCGCGACGCCCATGGCGGGCCGACCACGCTCGGCCGTAACGGCAGCGATTTTTCCGCGTCCATTTTCGCGGCGCTGCTCGACGCGGCGGAAGTGATCATCTGGACGGACGTGGACGGCGTGATGAGCGGCGACCCGCGGCGCATTCCCGACGTCTCTGTGATCGAGCAGCTGTCCTGGCATGAGGCGATGGAACTGGCCTACTTCGGCGCCAAGGTTCTGCATCCCCGCACCATGGCTCCGCTGGTGGCGCGCAGCATCCCGGTGTGGATAAGGAACACTGCGCGGCCGCAGGGCAAAGGCACGCGCATCGGCGCGCTGAGCGAGGACGGCGGAGTCAAGGGCGTCACGACCATCGCCGGGATGGCGCTGCTCAACCTCGAGGGCGCCGGACTCATCGGGGTTCCCGGCACCGCCAGCCGCCTGTTCGAGGCCTTGCGCAATGCGGGCATATCCGTGGTGCTGATTTCGCAGGGCAGCTCGGAGCACTCCATCTGTTGCGCGGTGCCGGACAACGATGCCGCGCGCGCGCGCGATGCCGTCGAGAAGGCCTTCTCGGTCGAGATTCGCCAGGGCCAGGTCGAAGGGGTCGGCATGTTGCCCGGCTGCAGCATCCTCGCAGTGGTGGGCGAGGGGATGCGCGGTATGCCCGGCGTGGCGGCCAAGCTGTTCGGCGCGCTCGGGCGCGCCGGCGTCAACGTGCGGGCAATCGCGCAGGGCGCCTCAGAGCGGAATATCTCGGCGGTCATCCCGAGCGACGATGCCGATCGCGCATTGCGCGCGGTGCACGCCAGCTTTTATCTGTCCCCGCAGGCAGTCTCCATCGGCGTCATCGGGCCGGGCGGCGTGGGCGGCCAGCTGCTCGATCAGCTGGCCGGTGAGATTCCGCGCCTGTTTTCCCAGTCCCGTGTCGATCTGCGGGTGCGCGCCGTGGCCGGTTCGCGCCGCATGGTGCTGGCACCGCGCGTGGTTGACCTGGCCGGCTGGCGCGATGCGCTGGAGAAGGGCGCGGCCACCGATCTCGACGCGTTTGCGGCTCACGTCCAGGCCGAGCACCTGCCCCACGCGGTGATCATCGATTGCAGCGGCGTCGCCGATGTGGCGGCGCGTTACACGGACTGGCTGTCGCGCGGCATCCATGTCATCACGCCGAGCAAGCTGGCTGCCTCGGGGCCACTGGAGACCTGGCGGCGCCTGCAGAAGACCCGGCGCGCGGCGGGCACAAGGTACCTCGGCGAGACGACCGTGGGGGCCGGCCTGCCGATCATCCAGACACTGCGCGACCTGCGCCAGACCGGCGACGACATCATCGCCATCGAGGGCATCTTGTCGGGCACGCTGGCGTTCCTTTTCAACGGCTACGACGGCTCGAAGCCGTTCTCGGCGATCGTGCGCGAGGCCCGCGCGCTTGGCTTCACGGAACCCGATCCGCGCGACGATCTCTCCGGCCGCGACGTGGCGCGCAAGCTGGTCATCCTGGCGAGGGAAATGGGCCTGGACCTGGAACTCGAACAAGTCGAAGTCGAGAGCCTGGTGCCGGCGGAGCTGGCCGACGGCAGCATCGACGAGTTTCTCGACGGCCTGGCCGGCTGGGACGGCCGCATGCTGGAGCGACTGGAGTCGGCGCGCTCCCGCGACCACGTGCTGCGCTACGTGGCGCGGCTTGACGGACGCAGTGGCCGTGCCGCGGTTGGCCTCGAGGAGCTGCCGGGCGATCACCCCTTCGCGTACGCGCGGCTCACGGACAACGTCGTGCAGTTCGTCACGCAACGCTACCGTGACAACCCGCTGGTGGTGCAGGGACCGGGCGCCGGCCCGGGCGTGACTGCGGCCGGCGTGTTCGCCGACCTGCTGCGTCTGACCGCGTATCTTGGCGGGGACGTCTGATGAGATTCGTCAGCACGCGCAGCGTCGCGCCGCCGGTGGGAGCCGGGGATGCGATGCTCGCGGGGCTGGCGCCGGACGGGGGCCTGTATGTGCCCGAGCGGTTTCCGGCGGCTGCCGCGGACGACCTGGGCAGCGCTACCGGCCTGGCCGCCACGGCTGCAGAGTTGCTTGCGCCGTTCTTCGCCGGCGATCCGCTGGCCGCCGAGCTGGACGCGATTTGCGGCGAGGCGCTGGACTTTCCGACGCCGCTCACCGACGCGGACGGCTTCCGGGTGCTGGAGTTGTTCCATGGTCCCACCGCCGCGTTCAAAGATGTCGGCGCGCGCTTCCTTGCTGCCTGCCTGGCGCGGTTGGGCGGCGGACGAGAGCGGACCGTGCTGGTGGCCACCTCCGGCGACACGGGCGGCGCAGTAGCGGCGGCCTTTGCGGGCCGGCCGGGATTCCGCGTGGTGCTGCTGTATCCCAGGGGGCGGGTCTCCGATCGGCAGGAGGCCCAGCTGACCTGCTGGGGCGGCAACGTGCTGAGCCTGCGAGTGGACGGCGACTTCGACGATTGCCAGCGCATGGTCAAGGAAGCGTTCGCGGATAGCGATTTGCGCGAGCGCGCTGGACTGACCTCGGCCAACAGCATCAGCATCGGGCGCCTGCTGCCGCAAATGTCCTACTACGCCTGGGCGGCGTTGCGCGAGTTCCGGGCGACCGGCGCGATGCCCGGTTTCATCATCCCCAGCGGCAACCTGGGCAACTCGCTGGCCTGCATCTGGGCGCGCCAGTGCGGCTTGCCCATCGGGCCGATCATCCTGGCTACCAATGCGAACCAGACCGTCGGCGACTTTTTCGCCGGCGCGCCCTGGTCCCCGCGGCCCACCGTGCAGACGCTGGCGACGGCGATGGACGTCGGCAACCCGAGCAACATGGAGCGGCTGTTGCATCTCGCGGGCTCGGAGGCGGGGGCCCGCGAGGCAGCGCACGCGCTGCGCGTGTCGGACGAGGAAATCCGCGATGCCATCAGGGCCGGGCCCGGGCGTTACGGCCGGACCTGGTGTCCGCATACTGCGACGGCCGTGCGCGCCTGGGAGCAGCTTGGCGAAGACGTGCGCGCGCGGCCATGGGTGGTGGTCGCGACGGCGCATCCCGCCAAGTTCGAGGACGTCGTTGAGCCGCTGATCGGCGCCGCAGTGCCCTTGCCGCCCGCGCTGGCGGAGTTGATGGCGCGGCCGCGGAATTTCGTCGAGATTGGCTCGGCGTCGAACGAGCTCAAGACCCTGATTGCGGGATCCTGACAGGGCGCGGGACCAGGCGAAATACCGCGCGAAGCTAGATCGACAGCGAGCCCTCGCGGAAGTCGGTCTCGGCGAGATGCACGTTCACCAGCACCGGTCGCCCGGCCGCGGCGAGTTGTTGCGCCTGCGCCAGCACCGGGGCGATTTCCTCGTCGCTGGTGATGACCAGGCCCGCTGCGCCGAGACCCTCGGCGGCGAGGTGATAGTCGGTGCGCGCCAGTCGCACGCCGACGTCGTCCTTGAGCATTTTCACCTGCTCGCGCGCAATCTGCGCCCAGCAGGCGTCGTTGCCGACGATCGCAATCGGCGCCAGGCCGTGGCGCACATAGCTGTCGAACTCGATCAGGCTGTAGCCGAGCGAGCCGTCGCCGTACAGGATCCAGACCTGCGCCGAGGGCCGGGCGCGCGCCGCGCCGATGGCGAAGCCGCCGCCCACGCCGAGCGTGCCGAAGGCACCGGGGTCGAGCCAGCGCAGCGGGCCGCGCGGCCGCACCACGTACGACGCCGTGCCGACGAAATCGCCGCCGTCTGCCACCAGCACGCTGTCGTCCTCCAGCACCGCGTCGATCTCGCGACATAGCCGCAGCGGGTTTACGCCCGCGCCGCTGATCGCGGCGCGCGCGGTGATGTCGGCCTCGCGCGCTTCGTCACGGCTCGCCAATTCGGCGAACCACTCGCCACGCTCCGGATGCGCGTTCGCCACGGCGTCCGCCAGGTCGCGCACGCACAGCCCGGGGTCGGCCAGCAAGCCGTCGTCGGGCCGGCGGTTCAGGCGCAGCTCGCGGCGGCTCAGGTTGAACGACACCAGCCGCGCGCTGCGCCGGATCTGCTTGCCGTAGTCGAGCCGGAAATCGCAGGGTACGCCGGCAAGGATCACCAGGTCGGCGCCCTTGATGGCGTCGCGCCGGCGGTGGCGGAACAACAGCGGGTGCTCCGCGCCGAGCAGGCCGCGCGCCATGCCCGAGAGATAGACGGGGATGCCGAGCTTGACGATGGCATCGCGCAGCAGGTCTGCATCGCCGGCCCGCGCCAGCGCCTGGCTGCCGCAGATCATCACCGGCCGCCTGGCCGCCGTGACCCGCTTGGCGATGTCGCGGATAGCGTCAGGCTTCGGCAGCACGGCGGGCGGTTCAGCGGCCGGCTTGGGCATCCGGTTGCCGCCCGCGAACAGGCGGCGCGTGTGCCAGTTCAGGTAGGCGCGCACCGCCTTGTCCGCCAGCTTGTCGCCGCGCGGCATGCTCTCCGCATACCAGCCGCGAATGATCTCCTCGTCGTAGAGGAGATCCACCGGGCATTCGACGAACACCGGGCCCGGCACGCCGGTCTCGGAGACCTCCAGCGCCTCGACCACGGCCGGCGCGAGATCGCGCAGCCGGCGCACGGCGCGCGCGTACTTCACATGGGGCGCCATCAGCGGCATCTGGTCGATGTCCTGCAGCGCGCCACGCTTTTTCAGCGCGGTGGCGGTGGCCCCACCCAGCACCAGCACCGGGGATTGCGCCAGCTGCGCGTTCTTGAGCGGGGTGATGGTGTTGGTCAGTCCGGGTCCGGCGGTGACTGCGGCCACGCCAGGCACGCCGGTCAGGCGCGCATGCGCATCCGCGGCGAATACCGCGGTGGCTTCGTCGCGCACGTCGGTCACGCGGATGCCGGCGCGTTTTGCTTCGACCAGGATCGGGGAAATGTGGCCGCCGCAGAGCGTGAAAATCTCCCGGATCCCGCGGTCGTACAAGACCCGGGCGATGCGTGCCCCGCCGTTCATAGATGCTCCTTCAGAGTTCCGCGCCGACGCCCCACGCCAGCGAATAGTCTACCCCGGTAAGCACCGACGTGGGCGCCACCACCGGCCCGCCGGGCGGCAGCCCGAAACGTACCCCGCAGTTCGGCCGGATATCCCGCTCCACGTCCACGCCGGGCATGACGATCTCGAGCACCAGGCCGCCCGGGGTCAGCCGGAATGCCCCGACGGTGGTCACGTACCAGGCGTCCTTGCCGGCCTTGAGCGCCTCCGCGCCGCTGAAGGTCACCTCCGACACGGCATCGATCAGCTTCGGCGCGCCGGCTTCCTCCAGCGTCATGCGGCCGTCTTCGACCCGCCACTTCGCACCCTGCATGAACGTGCCGACGAAGATGCAGGTGCGTGCTGCGGCGGTGATGCTGGGCAGCCCGCCGGGACCGACGTAGTTGGTGATGCGCGGACCGCGCTTTGAAACGTTCACGTTGCCCCTGGCGTCCACATCGAGAAAACCGAGCACCGTGGCGTCGAGGTGATCGCGGTAATGCCGGAACATCCAGGCGGAGCTTTCCATGCGCAACGGGTTTACCGCTGCGCCGAAATAGATGCCCGGCGCGGGCAATCCGCCGTAGACCCCGGTCTCCGTGGTGAAGGTCAGCTCCGGCCGCAGCGCGCTCTGGTAGAGCTCGCGGCACACCTCTTCGCCAAAGCCCACGCCGATGTTCACACAGGCGGGCGGCTCGACCGCGCGCGCGAACACGTGTGCGCCGAGGCGCGCCAGCGCGCACTCGACCGGCCCGCGCACCGGGGTCAGCTTGAGGAAGCGGTTGATGTAGCGCAGCTTGTCGATGGCCGCGTCGTCGTCCCCGTCGCCACCGACCGTGAACAGGCGCCAGGGACGCCGCTGTGGCGAGAGGATCGTCTGCTCCTGGCGGGGGTTGACCACCACCGCATCGACCAGCGACGCCGGCAGGCTGATGCGCTCCGGGTCGGCCGGGATCACGCCCGCTACTGAGACCAGCACCTGGCCGCCATTGGACTTTGCCGCCCACGCAGCCTCGCGGTTCTCGGTAATGGTGGCGGCGTCATGGAAATAGACATTGCCGGCGGCGTCGGCCCAGGGCGCGGCGATCACCGCGACGTCCAGCCGCGGCAGCCGGAAGCGCAGCAGCTCGCCTTCGCTGTCGATGAAGTTTTCGCTCGCCCCCGGAGTCACAGCCGAGCCATGGCCGCAACGCGGGTCAAGCGCGGTTCCAACGCCGGTCTTGCTCAGCACGTGGTCAACGCCGTCGGCCTGGGCCTCGATCGCGAAGCACATCTCGCCCTGCGGCAGCACGTGGAGCTCGAGCTTGCCGGCCTCAGCCAGGGCGAGCAGGGAGCGCGTGGTCTCGACGTGACCCGAGATGAAGCGCTTGAGCAGGCCCTCGAGCCCGAGTTCCTCGACAGTGCCGGGGGCGCGGCCGCGCCCGCCCTGGCCGCCGACTGCGATCCAGGTCAGGCCGCGGGGCTGGTCATGCGCCGCAAAGTTCTCGCGGATGGCCCAGAACAGGGTCGAGCAGCGCGCATTCCCCGCCATGCCGGTGGACAGGCAGCAGGCGCCGTCCGGTACCCGGCGCGCCGCTTCGCGGGCGGTCATGAAGCGGCCGTCGAGCTCACCGGCCGGCCGGTAGTCGAGATCGCGGCGGGACCAGGTGAGGCGCCATTGCACGATGCGCGCAGCCAGCAGTATTCGGTCGATCATGCGCATGAGTTACCGAATAATGCCGCATCGGTGCGCCGGCCAATAGAGGACTTCCCGCAACGGCAGACCGCCAGTGGGCCTGACCGGGTGCTGCCGCTGGGATATGCTGTGAAACGGCCGTTTGCAGGAGGATCAGGGCATTGACGAATCCGCAGGAAGCGCTGGCCGGCCTGAGGGCCGAGCTCGACGCGATCGACGGTGAGCTGGTGGACATGGCCGC
>CBDDRR010000062.1:0-8681 GCA_965233095.1 uncultured bacterium | reverse complement strand
ACTTGATGGTGCCGCGCTCGAGGCCCAGCGTGTCCTCGGCGAAGCGGAACACTTCCGCCCACAGCCGCGCCTCGAGGTGGCTTTCCAGCTTGGGCAGGTGAAAGTACGGTCCGGTACCAATGGCGGCCGTGCCCTTCGCGTTGTGGAACAGGTACAGCCCGAAGTCGAACAAACCGCCCGGCACCTGCCGGTCGCCCACCTCGACGTGCTTCTCGTGCAGGTGCCAGCCGCGCGGCCGCACGAACAGCGTGGCGACCGTCTCGTTGAGCTGGTACCGCTTGCCCTCGGGCGAGGTGAAGCTGATTGTGCGGTTGATGGCGTCGCGCAGCGCGACCTGGCCGAGCACCAGGTTGTCCCAGCTCGGCGTCATCGAGTCCTCGAAGTCCGCCATGAACACCTTCGCGCCGGAGTTCAGCGCGTTGATGACCATCTTGCGGTCCACCGGGCCGGTGATCTCGACGCGGCGGTCCTGCAGGTCGGCGGGAATCTCGCCGACACGCCACTCGCCGGCGCGCACCTCGGCGGTCTCGGGCAGGAAATCCGGCAGCTTGCCGGCGTCGATCTCCGCCTGGCGTGCCTTGCGACGCGCCAGCAGCTCGTCCACGCGGGGGCCGAAGCGCTTGGCCAGCGCAGCGACGAAGCCCATCGCCTCGGGCGACAGGATGGCCTCGTATCCCTCGCGGATCGGGCCAAGAATCCGGTATTCAGCGTCCGTGCGGGTGCTGTTCATGGCATACCTTCACGTTGCGGGGCCAGGTCGTGCACCACCGCGGAGCCGTTGCGAACAGGCCCGCGCACCGCTCGCCCGGGAGCCTGCGGCCATGGTTTTCTGCACCGCGTCATAATAAGTCCACGTCGCACTCAATGCAAAACCGGCGGGCCGGAATTGAGGGCATGCGGGCGGACGACGAGGCCGTCGCGGCGGCCCGACAAGCGTGAACAAGCCCTAGTTGGCGGCCGCAGTGATCTCCTTGCGGACAAACTCCAGCTGGCCCAGGTAGGTGCCGTGGCTCGGGTGATCTTCCGACACGCCCGCCACCGCCCGACCGAAAGCCGCCTCGGCCTCCTGCAGGCGCCCCAGGCGCCGCAGCAGCCGACCGTGCGCCGCATTGAAGCGCGCCGCCTGCTCGGGGAAGCGCTCGATCGCCTGCCGCGCCCTCGGCTCGGCTTCCGCCAGCAGCACATCCGTGGGGCTGCGGAACGCGAGGTACAGGTAGCTCGCGACCCGGTCCGGATCGTCACTGTCGATGAAGTGTTCGCCGAGCAGCGCCCCGGCCTGCTCGTTCTCGCCAAGCCAGAGCAGCGACCACACGCGCGCGTACTGGTACGCGGACTCATCCTTGCCGTCCGGGTGCGTATCCACCCAGGCGTCCAGCTCCTGCAGCGTGCGGCGATGGTCTTTCTCGACGCGCTGCGTCGGCCCAAGGATGGCCTCGAGTGCAACGTCGCGCCGCTGCGCGTCCGTAAGCTCCTCGCGCCACAGCAGGGACTGGTACACGCGTCGCGCGGCGGCCGCGTCGCCGGCGGCCAGGAACGCTTCTGCAAGCGCTTGGAGCGACTCGACGTCGTTGCGCTCGCGTAGCTGCGCCTGCGCTTCGGCGACGGCGTCGTGTCCGGCCACCGCGGCTTCCAGCCGCGCCACGTAGTCGTCGCCGTAGCCGACGATAGCCGCCAGCTGGCGCGCCTCGCCAAGACGCTGGTGCCCGGCGCCGGGCTTCAGCAGCAGCGTGGTCGGCGTGCCGAGAAATCCCAGCCCATGCTCGGCGATGACCCCGGCGTCCGGTTCGTCGTAGCCCAGCATTTCGAGAATCACCCAGTCGCGGGTGAACTCGGCAAACTCCTCGGCCGCCGGGTTGCGCAGCAGTTCCCGGTCGAGCTGGATACAGCCCGGGCACCAGTCCGGCTGGGTGATGACCACCATCACCAGCCGGTCCGCGGCCGCCGCCTCCTCGACCAGCGCGGCCAGGCCCTCCTCCGACCAGTCGGTGAAGCGCACCGCGGCCGTGGCCGGAGCTGCAGACAGGACAAATAGGGCGAGCAGAATGGCGATGCGATGCAAGTCACTTACTCCAGTCAACACGTTCGACAGCTTCTGGTTGCGACACGCCGGGCGCGCAGCGGTTCCGTGCCGCGCTCTCAGTCCGCCGGCCGCTGGGCATCGCGCACGGCACGGAACTCGTTGCCCGCCGCCCAGTTCGGCCACTCGCTCGAGTTGGCGATGCGGAGCCCGATGTCGAAGTACAGTTCAAGGTCCGGGACGGCCCCGCTCCAGTCCTGGTCAGGCGAATACTCGTCGGTCGTCTTATGGTAGCGCTCGCTGTTGTAAGCGCGCGCCAGTTCCCGGCCGCGCTCAACGCCGCCATCGACGAGGTCCATGCCCATCTTGGGATACAGCGCCGGCACGCCCTTCTTGGCGAAGTTGAAGTGATCTGACCGGTAATAGACGCCGGCCTCGGGACGCTGGTCGGGCACCACCTGCCGGTCGTGCGCGGCGGCCGCGGCGTCCACGAAGGCATCCAGCTCGGATGCCCCGTATCCGACCACCGAGATGTCGCGGGTCGGGCCGATGTAATTGAGTCCGTCCACGTTGATCACCGCCACGGTCTGCTCGAGCGGCACCAGCGGATTGGCGGCGTACCAGGCGGATCCCAGCAGCCCCTGCTCCTCGGCCGTGACCGCCACGAACAGGATGCTGCGCGCGGGGGGCGGCTCCTGGGAGGCGTAGGCTTCGGCCAGCAGCAGCAGCGCCGCCGTGCCCGAGGCATTGTCTATGGCACCGTTATAGATCTCCTCGCCCTGGCGGCCGAGGTGGTCCCAGTGCGCCGTAAAAATGACGTACTCGTCGGGGCGCTCCGCGCCCGGCACCAGCGCCACGACGTTGTTCGAAGCAGTCCGGTCGATGGTGTTGCGCACCTGCATGTCGGCCCGCAGGTCGCCGAGCGGGCGTGCCCGGAAGCCGGGCTTGAGCGCCGCGGCCTTGAGCGCGGCAAAGTCCTCGCCGGCCGCCGCGAACAGCATTTCGGCGGCCTCCGCGCTGATCCAGCCCTCCACCGCCGCGCGGGACTGGTTGCCGTCGGCCGTTTCCAGTCCGAAATGTTCTTCCTTGCCGCGGCCGATCACCGCCCAGCCATAGCTCGCCGGCTCGGTCTCGTGGATCACCAGCACCGCCTCGGCGCCCTGGCGGGCGGCCTCCTCGTACTTGTAGGTCCAGCGCCCGTAGTAGGTCATCGCGCGGCCGTTGAACAGCGCCGGATCCTCGCTGGCAAAGCCGGGATCGTTGACCAGCACCACCACGGTCTTGCCGCGCGCGTCCAGCCCCTCGTAATCGTTCCAGCCGTACTCCGGGGCCACCACGCCGTAGCCGGCGAATACCAGCGGGCTGTCCTTGACGTTCACCTGGTCCACCAGCCGGCGCGTCACCGCCACCATCTCCTCGCGATAGGCCAGCTCGGCCGAGAATTCGCCGCCGCGAATGGTGATCGAGGGCGCCGGGTCCAGTTTCCAGGACACCAGCGGCACCGGCTGCAGAAAGCTGTCGCCGTTGCCGGGCCGTGCGCCGGCCCTGGCGAACTCGGTCGCGAGGTATTCGAGCGTCAGCTCCTCGCCCTTCGAGCCGGGCCAGCGACCTTCCATCTCGTCGGCAGACAGCGCCGCGATGTGGCGATGCAGTGCCGCCTCGTTGATCGGCGCGGTCGACTCACTCGTCGCTGCACCGGCCGGGACAACGTGCAGCAGGACGCCGGCGCAGGCCAGCGCAAGGGGGATATCATGTCGTTTCAATGATCCACTCCATCGAATTCGGGCCGCGGCCCGTCGGGTCTGATCGGTCTGCAGACGGGCACCAGGCCCGGCTGTGCGGGCAGACATGATGCCAGAGAAGCCCTCGCCGAGTCCCCGCCTGTTGTTGTTCAACAAGCCCTTTGGCGTGGTGTGCCAGTTCAGCGCCGCGGACGGCCGCCCCACTCTCGGCGATTACATCCCCGTGCCCGGGGTCTACCCGGCGGGGCGGCTGGATCATGACAGCGAGGGCCTGCTGCTGCTCACCGACCACGGCCCGCTGCAGGCGCGGCTCAGCGATCCGCGCCACGGCGCATGGAAGACCTACTGGGCGCAGGTCGAGGGCGAACCGGACGAGGACGCGCTGGAGCAGTTGCGGCACGGCGTCGTGCTGCGGGACGGACCGACGCTGCCGGCACGCGCCCGCCGGCTGCTCCCGCCGCCCGCGGTGTGGCCGCGCGATCCGCCCATCCGCGTGCGCCGGAATATCCCGGACTGCTGGCTGGAAGTGGAGCTGCGGGAGGGTCGCACCCGCCAGGTCCGGCGCATGACGGCGGCGGTCGGGTATCCGACGCTGCGGCTGCTGCGAGTCGCCGTGGGACCGTTCCGCCTCGCGGACCTGGCGCCGGGCGCATGGCGGGAAGTCCCCATCCCGCCGGAGCTGCTCAGCGGCCGCGCAGCTCCGCGATCCGCATCGCGAGCTCGAGCGCCTGCTCGTAGTTCAGGCGCGGATCGACCTGCGAAAGATAAGCGCGGTCCAGGTCGGCCTCGGTAAGGCCGCGCGCGCCGCCGATGCACTCGGTGACGTCGTCGCCGGTCAGCTCGAAGTGCACGCCGCCGAGATAGCTGCCCATCTCTTCGTGGATGCGGAAGGCCTGCTCGACCTCCGACAGGATACGGTCGAAGCTGCGCGTCTTGATGCCGCTCGAGGTGCTCTCGGTGTTGCCGTGCATCGGGTCGCAAACCCACAGCACCGTGGCCCCGGCGGCGCGCACTGCCTCGATCATGGGCGGCAGGTGCGCGGCGATGTTGCCCGAGCCGAAGCGATGGATCAGCGTCAGCCGCCCCGGCTCGTTGTCCGGGTTGAGTGTCTCGATCAGCGACTGCAGCCACTCGATGCTCATGCCGGTGCCGACCTTCACGGCAATCGGGTTGGCGATGCCGCGGAAATACTCCACGTGCGCCCCGTCCACCTGCGCCGTGCGCATGCCGATCCACGGGAAGTGGGTCGACAGGTTGTACCAGCGATTATTGCGCGCAATGAATCGCGTCTGCGCCTGCTCGTACAGCAGGTGCAGGCCCTCGTGCGAGGTGAAGAAATCGATGCGACGTGTACGGTGCACCGGCTGGCCGGAAATGAACTCGAAGAAGTCCATCGAGTCGGTGATGCTCTTGACGATGCGCTTGTAGGCCTGCTCGAACGGCGTGGACTGCGCGAAGCCGATGTTCCAGTATTCCGGGTGGTGCAAGTCCGCGAAACCGCCCTCGGCCAGCGCCCGGACGAAATTCAGCGTCAGCGCCGCGCGGTGGTAGCCGGTCAGCATCAGCTCCGGGTCCGGCGTCCGGTCCGCCAGCGTGAAGGCGTTGCGGTTGACCAGGTCGCCGCGGTAGCTCGGCAGCGAGGTGCCCTCGCGGGTTTCCGTGTCGGCAGAGCGCGGCTTGGCGTACTGCCCGGCCATGCGGCCGACGCGGATCACGGGCTTCTTCAGGCTGTGCAGCAGCACCACGCTGACCTGCAGAAGGATTTTCAGCTTGCGGGCAATCTGGTCGGAGTTGCAGTCGTCGAAATTCTCGGCGCAGTCCCCCCCCTGGAGCAGGAAGGCCTCACCGCGCTGGGCGCGCGCAATCTGTGCCTGCAGCGCCTCCACTTCCCAGGACACGACCAGCGGCGGCAGCGTGCTGATCCGGGACACCACGGACGCCACAGCATCCGCATCGGGATACATGGGCTGCTGGCCGGCCACCTTGTTTTGCCAGCTCGCCGGGTGCCATTCGAGCTGCTCGGGATTCGTCGCCATGGCCGCATCCTACCGCGCATTGACGCACTGCAAAAGACCCGGCCGCGGCTGCGCCGCTGGCGCGTTTCACGCTGAGCCGCGATAATTGCGGCACCAACGCGAGCCCGCTCCCCGGAGTCCGGGCTCGCAATCCATGTGGAACCGGCCGTCGCGCCATCCCTGCCATCGGAGCAACCCAGATGCATCGAGTCCTCGTTCTAGGGGCCGGCAAGATCGGAGCCCTCATTTCCGGCCTGTTGGCCGAATCCGGCGATTACCGGGTGGACCTTGCCGACCTTGATGCGGCCGCGGCCAAGGCGGTCGTCAAGGCGCATGGGCTGGAAAACGTGCGGGCCTTTGGCTTCGACGCCACTGACCGGGCGGCGCTGAGCGCCCACCTGGATGCCAATCCCGCAGACGCCGTCATTTCCGGCCTGCCCTACTTCTGCAACGTGCCGGTGGCCGAGGCCTGCCGGGCGCGCGGCATGCATTACTTCGACCTCACCGAAGACGTCGCGGTGACCGAGCAGGTGCGCACCATCGCCGAGGGCGCGGAGACCGCCTTCGCGCCACAGTGCGGCCTCGCGCCCGGCGTCATCAGCATCGCCGCCAACGAGCTGGCCAAGCACTTCGAGGAACTGCGCACGGTCAAGCTGCGCGTCGGCGCCCTGCCACAGCATCCCAACAACGTGCTGAAGTACTCGCTGACCTGGTCCACCGATGGCCTGATCAACGAATACGGCAACATGTGCGAGGCGGTCGAGAACGGCGACACCATCAAGGTGCTGCCGCTCGAGGGCCTGGAAGAGATCGAGATCGACGGCACCAAGTACGAGGCCTTCAACACCTCCGGCGGGCTCGGGTCGCTGGCAGACTCCTGGCACGGCCGGGTGCGCCGGATGAACTACAAGACCATGCGCTACCCCGGCCACTGCAGCCAGATGCGGCTGCTGATGAACGGGCTGAAGCTCAACAACGACCGCGACACGCTGAAGCGCATCCTCGAGAACGCCGTGCCGCGCACCTTGCAGGACGTGGTGATTGTTTACGTGTCAGTCGTCGGCAAGCAGGACGGCGAGCTGCGCGAGGAGAACTACGTCAACAAGATTTACCCGCAGGTGATCGCGGGCCGGCTGTGGTCCGCAATCCAGGTCACCACGGCGTCCGGCGTATGCGCCGTTGCCGACCTGGTGCTGAATGAACCCGGGGCACACCGGGGTTTCGTCACGCAGGAGAGTTTTGAGCTGAAAGAAGTGCTCGACAATCGCTTCGGGCGCTATTACGCACACGGCGGCACCTACGAGGTGTCGGCCCGCATGATCGCCACCGGCGACGTCGGGCACCAACGCGCAAAGGGAGCATGAGATGCAGGATATTCTGAAGCGCCTCGGACTGGCGGATGAGAACTCTGGCGCCTGGGCCGGCGCCCGGGAGCTGCCGGGCAGCGGCCCCGTCATCGAGTCCTTCAACCCGGCGACGGGCAAGCGCATCGCGAGCGTTCGCAGCGCCGGCGAAGACGAGTACGAGGAGATCATCGGCAGCGCCCGCGAGGCCTTCCACCTGTGGCGCGCCATGCCGGCGCCACATCGCGGCGAGGCCGTGCGCCTGTGCGCCGAGGCCCTGCGCCGCCACAAGGACGCGCTCGGGAGCCTGGTCAGCCTGGAGATGGGCAAGATCAAGGCCGAGGGCGACGGTGAAGTGCAAGAGATGATCGACATCGCCGACTTTGCGGTCGGCCAGTCGCGCATGCTGTACGGCCGCACCATGCACTCGGAACGCCCGGGCCACCGCATGTACGAACAGTGGCATCCGCTCGGCGTGGTCGGAATCATCAGCGCCTTCAATTTCCCGGTCGCCGTGTGGAGCTGGAACGCCCTGATCGCGGCGGTCTGCGGCAACGTCTGCGTCTGGAAACCCTCGCCGAAGACCCCGCTATGCGCCATCGCCGTGCAGAAGATCTGCAACGAGGCGCTGGCCGACGGCGGCTTTCCGCCCATTTTCAATGTGTTCGTCGAGGGCGACGTGGCCATGGCGGAGGCGTTCGTTGACGACGAGCGGGTCGACCTCGTTTCCTTCACTGGCTCGACCGCCGTGGGCCGCAAGGTCGCGGAGCGGGTCGCGGCACGGCTGGGCCGCTCACTGCTGGAGCTGGGCGGCAACAATGCACTGATCGTCGAGGAAAAGGCCAACCTCGAGCTTGCCGTACCGGCGATCGTGTTCGGCGCCGTCGGCACCGCCGGCCAGCGCTGCACGACCACGCGGCGCGTGCTGGTGCACGAGAAACTGTTCGACGAGCTCGCGCACCGGCTGATGCATGCCTACTCGCAGGTCAAGGTCGGCGATCCACTCGACCCGAAGACCCTGATGGGACCGCTGATCGATGCCGCTGCCGTGGTGCGCTACGAGGCGGCCATCGAGAAGCTGATCGCCCGTGGCGCGCGCGTGCTCACCGGCGGGCACGTCATCGACCGGCCGGGCCACTTTGTGCAGCCGACCATCGTCAAGGCCAGCAACGAGTGGGATATCGTGCAGGATGAGACTTTTGCGCCGATCCTGTACCTGATTCCCTACCACCACTTCGACGAGGCCATCGCGCTGAACAACTCCGTGCGCCAGGGCCTGTCGTCCGCCATCTTCACCGACGACCTGCAGGCCGCGGAGCGCTTCCTGTCCGCCACCGGCAGCGACTGCGGCATCGCCAACGTCAACATCGGCACCTCGGGCGCCGAGATCGGCGGCGCCTTCGGCGGCGAGAAGGACACCGGCGGCGGCCGCGAGGCCGGCTCGGATTCCTGGAAGGCATACATGCGGCGGCAGACCAATACGATCAACTACAGCCATGAACTGCCGCTGGCGCAGGGAATCAAGTTCGACCTGGAGAGTTGAGAGTCCGGCGGACGGCTCGCG
>CBDDRR010000061.1:0-19629 GCA_965233095.1 uncultured bacterium | reverse complement strand
GCGTCGGGATGCGGCGGCGGGGCGACGGCGAGGTCGCGCCGGATCACCCTCCCGTCCGGTACACGCAGCTGCCACCGCGCCACGAAATGGGCAGTCAGGCGGCGCGTGACGCTGGTCTCCAGCATGGGGCTGGAGTCGATGTGCAGCAGTGTGCTCAAGCGATGCTCGCAGGAGAGTGACGAACTAGGGTAAAGCCTTCGGGGCCGCGATGCAGCCCCGTATTCGCTATCATCCCCGCTTCGGAGCCGGCGCAAGACCGGCCCGGACCGTCGTGAGGGAGGAGCGCGGATGCCGATACAGCAAGGCCGCGGAGGGGTGCACGAGGCCTGGTCCTCGCGGATCATTTTCCTGATGGCCGCAGTCGGGGCCGCGGTCGGTCTAGGCAACCTCTGGAAGTTCCCCTACACCGCCGGCGTCAGCGGCGGGGCTGCCTTCGTGCTCGTCTACCTGGTCGCGGTCGCCGCGGTGGCCGTGCCGATCGTGATCGCCGAGCTCATGATCGGGCGACGCGGCCGGATGAGTCCGCCGAACAGCTTCATCGCGCTCGCCCGGGAAGCGGGCGCCAATCCCGGCTGGCGCTTCGTCGGCTGGATGAACCTGCTGGCGGTGTTCCTGATCCTGTCCTTCTACAGCGTGGTCGCCGGCTGGGCGCTGGCCTACGTGCCGAAAATCGCGCTGGGGCACTTCACCGGCGCCTCGGCGGAGCAGGTCGGCGAAGAGTTCAGCAGCTTGCTGGCCTCGCCCGCCCGTCTGGCGCTGCTGCATGCGCTGTTCATGGCGTTCACCGTCAGCATTGTCGCCATCGGCCTGAAGCGCGGCATCGAGCGGGCGGTGAAGTTCCTGATGCCGGCGTTGCTATTTATGCTCATCGCGCTGGTGCTATATGCCGCAGTGGCCGGCGACCTGCCGCGCACCCTCCGCTTCCTGTTCCAGGCGGATTTCTCGAAGATCAACGCGCAGGTGGTGCTGCAGGCCATCGGCCAGGCGTTTTTCTCGGTCAGCGTCGCAATGGGGTTGCTGATCACCTACGGCGCCTACCTGGACCGCGAGACCCGGCTCGGCTCTTCGGCTGTCTACATCGCCGGCGCCGACACCTGCGTGGCGCTGCTGTCGGGGCTGGCGATCTTCCCGCTGGTGTTCGCCAACGGCCTCGATCCTGCGGAAGGCCCCGGGCTGATCTTCGTCACGCTTCCCATCGCCTTTGGCCAGATGCCGGCGGGAGCATTGTTCGGCGCGCTGTTTTTCCTGCTGGTGCTGGTGTCGGCGCTGACTTCATCCATCGCCATCCTCGAGCCGATGGTGTCGTGGGCCGAAGAGCACGCCTGGCTGCCCCGCGGCCGGGCGGCGATCGTCGCCGGGGTCGCCGCCTGGTTCGTCGGTCTGGCCACGGTGTTCTCCTTCAATCTCTGGGCCGGCTGGTTCCCGCTGGGACGTTTCGAGCGCTTCCGGACATCAACAGTGTTCGACCTGATCGATTACCTGACCTCCAACCTGCTGCTGCCGCTCGGCGGCCTGCTGATCGCGATCTTCGTCGGCTGGGTGCTGTCCTCCGAAACGGCTCGCGAGGAGCTGGGCCTCGGCGACAGCAGGGCCTTCCGGGCATGGCGCTTTGCGCTTCGCTTCGTCGCGCCGATCGGCGTCGCCTGGGTGCTGCTCGCCAATCTCCTCTAACCCGAGCCTTGACCGGGGTCAGACACATGTTTCCGAAAACGGGGCCAGGCACACTTTCTGCAGCGCGGTTCGCTGCCGAGACTGACGGGGAGGTCAATGCATGAGCGACGAATCTGAAGTGCTCGAGCGCGCCGCGCTGGAGGACATTTACCGGGCTGCGCCCACGGCCGTTGCCGAAGCACTGGGCATCCGGCCTTTCAACAGCGGCACCGCGTTCGTGGGGATCGCCGCGGGCCTGCCCGCCAGCGGCATCGTGCTCAATCGCACCATCGGCCTGGGAGTCGCGGCGCCTTCGACCGAGGCGTCAGTCCGGGAAATCGTCGCAGCCTATGCGGCAGCGGGAGTGGCCCGCTATTTCGTACACCTGCACCAGCACAGCAGGCCCCGGGACCTGGCCCAGTGGCTGTTGGCAGCGGGGCTGGTCAAGGCCCGCAGCTGGCAGAAGTTCGAGCGGTCTCCGGCGCCGCTCGCCGTGCCGCCCACCGACCTGGACATCCGGGCCATCGGCCGCGAGCAGGGCGAAGACTTTGCAAGAATCGCGTGCCACGCCTTTGATCTCGGCGAGGACGCCGTGCCATGGCTGGCGGAACTGCCGGGGCGACCGGGCTGGCACGTGTTCATGAGTTTCGCCGGCAACGTTCCCGCAGGCACCGGCGCGATCTTCGTGCGCGACGGGCTCGCCTGGTTCGACTTCGGCGCCACCGCGCCGGCCTTCCGCCGGCGCGGCAGCCAGGGCGCGCTGCTCGCCCGGCGCATCGGCCACGCGATTGACATCGGCTGCCGGAGGCTCCTCACCTGCACCGGCAAGGCGGTGCCCGGTGACCCACAGCATTCTTACCGCAACCTGCTCAAGGCAGGCTTTCGCGAGACCTATGCACGCGGCAATTTCGCGCCGAACCTCCCCGGCCCGCAGTAACTGCCGCGGGACCTGGTCTGCCCGCACGACTGGCAAGCCGCGGGATATGCGCTATTCTTCGGATACTGCGTATTGCCGGTCTGTCGCTTCCCGTGAGACTTTGCGCAGCAAAGATATATGCTATATGCGTGAATTATGAGCGTGCCGCGCGCCGCCTCTTCCCCGAAGCCTTCCGGATTTCGTCTCCTCGCATTAGCCACCGCAATCGCGGTCGGCGTGCTGGGCGGGCTGGGCGTATTCACCATGGGATACGGCAACGGCTTGTCGTACCTGACGACTGACCCCAAAGCGTGCGTCAACTGCCACATCATGCAGGACCATTTCGATGCCTGGGTGCAATCGAGCCACCGCCAGGTGGCGACCTGTGGCGACTGTCACCTGCCACATGACTTCATCGGCAAGTGGTTCACCAAGGCCGACAACGGATTTTTCCACGCGCTGGCGTTCACCACCGGCAACTTCCACGAGCCCATCCAGATCAAGCCACGCAACCGGCGGGTGACCCAGGGCGCGTGTCTCTCCTGTCACAGCGAAATGGTCAACGCCCTTCTCCCAGCGGAGCACGGCGGGGACATGCAGTTGTGTGTGCATTGTCATAGCGACGTTGGCCACGCGGGTCGGCGCTAGAAATACTTTGAGGTCCATGATGATGAAACCAGCACCCGGGAACTGCCACCAACCGAGCCATGGGCGGGCGGACACTCAACGCGGGAACACCCTGTTGCTCGGCCTCGTGTTCTTGGTCGCGATCATCGCCACGGTCCTGGTGACCTACGTGTTGATCACGATGTTCAGCCACAAGCAGGACGCGCGCCAGCCGTTCGTCCGCGTGACGGAGGTCAGCGAGATCAGCACGGACCCGGAGCCCTGGGGCCAGAACTGGCCGCGCCAGTTCGACGGCTGGAAATCGACCGCAGGCGACGAGTTCTACGGCGGCAGCAGCGCGCTGCCCGAGAGCAAGCTGGATCATCAGCCCTGGCTCAAGCGCCTGTACGCCGGCTACGCGTTCAGCATCGACTACCGCGAAGCGCGCGGGCATGCTTACATGCTCTACGACCAGGGCGTGACCGAGCGCGTCACGCAGAAGCCGCAGGCCGGCGCCTGCCTGCATTGCCATGCCTCGACCACGGTGCTTTATCGCCGTGTCGGCCTCGAGGCAATGGGCGAGGAGGTGACCGATGAGAAGCTGGCCGCGGAGTTCAACATGCCGGCGGTGATCCGCGGCTTCGAGGAACTGAGCCAGAGGCCCTACCAGGAAGTGCTGGCGATGCTCTACGACACGCCTGACGGTACGCCGGGCGAAAACGAGCCCGTGTTCCCCATGGCGCCGACGGGCGGCTTCACAGGCCAGTACGCGGGCCAGGAGGTGCCGGAAGGGCACGAGATGGTCGGCGAGGCGCACCCCGTGACCTGCATCGACTGCCATGATCCGCAGACCATGTCGATCCGCATCACTCGGCCCGGCTTCATGCTGGGCATAGCAGCCCTGGCGGCGGGTGACGGCGACGCATCGCACCTGCCCAGCGTGGAGAAATGGCGCGCGGGCAGCCGTGCCGAGCCATATGACCCGAACAAGCTGGCGACGCGCCAGGAGATGCGCTCGTTCACCTGCGGGCAGTGCCATGTGGAGTACTACTGCGCCAACAAGGACACGCTGACCTTCCCGTGGGGCGAGGGCCTGACGGTCGAGGCGGCCGAACAGGTGTGGAGCGAGAAAGTGTTCCCGGACGGCACGCCGTTCTTCGACTACAAGCACGGCGAGACCGGCGCACCCGCCTTCAAGGCGCAGCACCCGGAGTTCGAGCTGTGGAGCCAGGGCATCCATGCCCGCAGCGGCGTGAGCTGCGCCGACTGCCACATGCCTTATGAGCGCGAGGGCGCCATGAAGGTGAGCAACCACAACGTGCGCAGCCCGATGGAGAACATCAACGGCGCCTGCCAGACCTGCCACAACGTCAGCGAGGACGAGTTGCGCAATCGCGTGAAGACGATCCAGGCGCGCACCGTATCGATGACCAATCGTGCGGGCGAGGCGGTGACTGAAATGCTCGACGCTGTCATGGAAGCCAAGGCGGCCGGTGCCACGGATGCCGACCTGGAAGAAATCTTCGCCTTGCAGCGCAAGGCCATGTGGCGGCTGGACTACATCAGCAGTGAAAACTCCAAGGGCTTCCATGCCGACCAGGAGTCGGCCAGGATCCTGGCCGAGTCGATGGACTACAGCCGCCAGGCCCAGGCTGCCGCGCTCCGCTGGCGCGCGCCCGAGGCGCCCAGCACCGAGAGCCTGCCCACCGAGCCGGTGCAGGGCGTGACGCCGACAGAGAGATAGTCCCCAATCGGACGGGGAGCCGCTATGGACAGCGAGCTCCCCTCCAGCTACCCGGCCCGCTCGTCGGCGGGAGGTGTGTAGGAGACCCCGCAGCCGCCCAGCCCGCAGTAGCCGCCGGGATTCTTCGCCAGGTACTGCTGGTGCTCGTCCTCGGCAAAATAGAACGCGGGCGCCGGCAGGATTTCCGTGGTGATGCTGCCCCGGCCGGCGGCTGAAAGCGCCTGCTGGTAGGCGGCGCGCGAAACCTCGGCCTGGGCCTGCTGCGCCTCGCCGTGCGTGTGGATGACGGAGCGATACTGCGTGCCGACATCGCCGCCCTGGCGCATGCCCTGGGTCGGATCATGTACCTCCCAGAAGATGCGCAGCAGGGCCTGGTAGTCGATCTCCTGCGGATCGAACACCACCCGCACGACCTCGGCATGCCCCGTGCGGCCGGAGCAGACTTCCTTGTAACCCGGGTTGGGTGTGAAGCCGCCCGCGTAGCCCACGGCCGTGACCCACACGCCCGGTGCCTGCCAGAAGCGCCGCTCCGCGCCCCAGAAGCAGCCCAGCCCGAACTCTGCGACCTCCAGGCCCTCGGGATAAGGCGGCGTCATCGGCCGGCCGTTGACGAAATGCGCCTCCGCCACGGGCATGGGCGTCGAGCGCCCGGGCAGCGCCTCGCCGGCCGTGATCATCCTGGACTTCTGCGCGAGTTGGGAAGCAAACATCTCGTTCTCCATCGAAACCGGGGTCAGAGACGGGTTTCGTTCGCGAAACCCGTCTCTGACCCCGGTTTCGACCTTGTATTCGCACCGAAGTGCCGTCGCGATTCAGTCCTCGCCGCGGCGCGTTTCGTAGCGGCCCTTCGCCTCCGCCAGCCGGCCGAGCACCAGCCCGGCCAACGAGGCCGGCGCGAGCACCTCGACGTCCGGCCCGTACTTGAGGATGTCCATGACCAGTTCGCGCGGGTCAGCGTAGGGCACCTTGAGGAGATAGGAGCCGTCCAGCTGGAACTGGCCCTCCTGCTCGGGGTGCCAGGTCTCTCGCGACACCCAACGCGCCCGCTCGGGGGTGAATTGCAGCACGGCAGTCTCGGTGCGCGCCCCGGAGAAGATGCCAAAACCGGAGCCCAGGTGGCGATCCAGCTTGGTCTCTGAAATCTCGCGCGCGCCGCGTTCCAGCAGCTCGGCCCGGTCGATCACGTCGGCCGAGAACGTGCGCAAGGCCTGGCGCTCGTGGCACCAGGCATCCAGGTACCAGTTGTCCCGGTAATGCACCAGGCGTTGCGGCGACACCACCCGCTCGGTGCTGTCGCCGCGCACGCGATTGTAATGCCTGATCCTGAGGCGGCGACGCGACAACACCGCCGAGGCCAGCGCCTGGAAGCACTCCGGCTCCACCGGCCGGTTGCCGACCTCGAGCACCCGGATCCGCCGCCCGACCTCCTCCGCAGAATGCTCGCCCACCTCGATGAGCCGCCGGATACGATCGCGCAGCGGCCGCACGTGAGGCCCCAGCAGGCCCGGCTGCAGGCCCTCGAGCAGCTGCTCCATCGCCAGCAGCGCGTACAGTTCGCCGGCGTTCAGCCACAGCCCCGGCAGCTCATAGTTCTGCGGCGCGCCATCGGCGGCTGCCAGCCGGTAGCCGCCGGCCTCCGCGTCCCACAGGATCGGCGCGTCCATGCGGTCGCGCAGGTACTCCAGGTCGCGCTTGAAAGTGGCACGGGAGATGCCCAGCGCCTCGAGAAAGGCGTCCCTGGACACGATCCGCCGGTCCTTCAGCAACCGGATGATCTTGTGAAAGCGCTCCGACCGGTCCATCGTTCCCCGCGCCTGTTGCCGTGCCCGAATCATAGCCCGCCGGGCGCACCACGACATTGCCGCGGCGCAACATGATGAATTCAAGCCGGCACGGGCACCTGCCGATAGAAGTCTGGTATGAAACTCTTCCTCGTGCTGCTGGCGATTATCGCGCTGGGCGCGCTGTGGGCCGCGTTCCGGCCGAAGCCGGCGCCGGCGCCGCGTCGCGCCCCCCGGGCGGCCGCGCCCGAGCCGCCGAGAACGCTGCGTGCGGCCGACGAGCCAATGAAGTTTCCGCAGCCGGAGGCCAGACCGATTCCGGCGATCGCGGCAATCCTGGCGGCCGGCGCGGCTTCCGAGCTCGACGCGGCAGAAATGCCCGAGCTGCTCGCGGATCTCAAGCTGCTCACCGTGGACGACCTGTCGGAAGCCCAGCGCGACGAACTGCTGGGCAAGCTCTCGACCATCCCCTTGCCGCCCCGCTCGGCACAGCAGCTCATGTCACCCGACTTTCTCGCCGAGGCTGCGACACGCCAGTTCACCGACCTGGTCACGCGCGAGCCGTTGCTGTCGGGCAAGGTCATCGGTCGCGTGAACTCGGCGTTCTACGGGCTGTCGTCGCCAATTGTGAGCGTCTCCCACGCGGTCACTTATCTCGGCCTGAACGCGGTGCGCAACATGGCATTGCAGTTCACGCTGGAGCAGGCCTTCTCGAGCGAGGACCCGGAGCTCCAGGCTTTCCATGCGCGCCTGTTCGACGCCGGCACCATCGCGGCGGAGCTGTGCACGCTCCTCGGTCCCAAGCTGGGCGTGCGGGACGTCGGCGCGACCTCGACCCAAACGGTGCTGTCATTCCTCGGCGACTTCGCGATGCCCAGCCTGCTGCCGGGCGGTGCGGCGATCAACAATTGGCCGCTGGGATTGCTGGAACGCACCTGCAACGAGCAGTTCACGCTCGGCGCAAACGCCGCGATCGTCGGCAGCCTGCTGATGGAAGAGTGGGGCATGCCTGCCGCCGTCAGCGACGATGTGCGCGACATCAATCGCGTGCTGGTCACCCCCGCGGGAGAGAACATGAAGCCGCGCGATGCCCGGCTGGCGCTGAGCTATACCTGCGCGCGCATCGCCGAGGGCATTGCGCTCGGCCGTATTCGCGATCCCGGGCAGATCGAGCTAGTGGGCTCGCTGGAGCCGGAGTACTACCATCTGCAGGGCTACCTCAAGGTGCCGCCGCTCAGCCGCCTGCAGGACATGCTGCATGCACCGGACGCGCGCCTTGCCCTTTCGCGCCTCGTTGCGGCGTCGCAACGCTCGCGGGACAACCCGCTGCCGGCTCAGCGCCGCCGGCGCTGACCTTCGCGCGCGCCGGGCTCAGTCCGGGGCTGACGCCTGCGACGCGGCTACCAGAGCCTGCGCATGGCATAGCTCAGTGCACACCCCCTGCGCCGGTCGTCGAGCGCAGCGACACGCCGCAGCCGATCACGGGTTTCCGCCGCGCTGGTCGGCCGCCGGCAGAACACCGCCACGGCATTGTGATCCCGCGGGCCCCACAGCCTGAACCCGCTGGCATAGCCGGCCCGCGCCCGCTTCGAGCCGAGCTGGGCACAGCCCAGCAACTCGCGCCCCGAGATGAAATTGGCGACCAGCGCGCCGCCGGGCGCCACGAGGCGCGCCAGCGCACCGGCCCAGGCCGCGTTCATGGGCACGGCCCGACGCGGCTCGCCGTCGACGTGGCCGTACAGGTCGTCCACCACCAGGTCGAAGCGCGCCCCGCGCCAGCCTGCCACCCAGTCACGCGCGTCCGCCTCGAACAACTTCGCACCCGCCGCATCCAGGCCGAAGAAGCGCCGCCCGATTTCCAGGTGCAACGGGTTCAAGTCCACGCCCACGAGGGTGTCCGGATGGATGAAGCGCCGGTACTGCAGCAGCACGGTGCCCGCGCCGACGCCGAGCACCAGTACCCTGCGCGCCGGCACCGCAAGGGTGAAGGCCGCCGGCAGGAACAGGTCCCAGGTGCGGCCCGTGAGTCCCGTGCGGGGATTCCAGGCGGAGTGGAACACGCCGTCGCTGAGCAGCCGGCGGGTTGCGCCGTGACTGCGTACCTCGTAACGCGTGCCGCCGGATTCGCGGCGCCAGATGACTGCCACGCGGCGAGGGTAGCACGCCGGTGGCCGGCTGCCGCCCCGCCCCATCCCGGCCTACGTTTTACATAATCCATACCGCCTTGGGCTGCACGGGGCCGCGGTGAGATGATGTATTTCCACGCACCAAGGAGCATTCCACATATGGCCAACAGTCAACTGCATCGCGCGGGCCTGGCGTTGCTGGCGGCCGCTTACCTGATTGGTTGCGGCGGCAGCTCATCGACCCCGTCCTCGGGGGTTACCCCCCTGCCCCCGGTCGCCCAGACCGGCGCTGTGGGCATCATTCTCACCGACGCGGCAGACTCCCACTGGGACCGCGCGCTCGGCACCATCACCTCCATCGAATTGCTCTCGGACGACGGCAACGTCGGCTTGTTCGAGGGCGAAGAGACGATCGATTTCCTTGATCTCGAGAGCTATTCGGAGCTCTTTTGGATCGCCGCCGGCGTGCCGGTCGGCACCTACGAGAAGATTCGCCTGCGCCTGTCCCGGCTCGAGCTGCAAACGCTCGACGCAGAGGGCAACGTCGTCGAGTCAGTGCTCACCCGGCTGGTCGCCAACGGCAAAATCGACCTGAACCCGCGCGGCGGGTTCACGGTGGTCGGCGACGAGACCCTCATCGTGCAGCTCGACCTGGACATGAAGAAGTCGCTCAAGATCGTCGAGGCTGGCGCCAGCGGCAATGTCATCGTGCGTCCGGTGGTGTTCGTGAAGATCCTCGGTACCGACCCGCTGCAGCGCTTCACGCGGGTGCACGGCTTCGTGAGGGAGGGCACCGACGAAGGCTTCGTGCTATGCCAGACGCGTCTCGTCTCGTCGCAGGGTGACACCGAGGAGCTGCGTCACTGCCTCGACGTGATGCTCGACGGCGACGCCGGGATTTTCGACCCGGTCGCGATGCCGGCTGGCGTCGACGCCATCCAGCCGGACGTCGAGCTGACCGCGATCGGTTTCGTCACCCGCCTGGCCGGCGAGAGCGCAACCATGTCGAGCGACGACCGGCGAATCGGCGACATCGGCCTGCTCGCGCATGTCGTGCAGATCGGCGATCTCGGCACCTACGGCCGGCATCCCGGCACCGCAACCTCCGCCGTGGGCGATGACAGCCGTTTCGGCCTGGACGTGGACACCGGCGAACTCGACACGGGCCTGCTGCAGCAGGGCACCAAGATCGCCAATCTCCAGGCGGAGTTCGTCGGCCAGGACGCGATCCAGGCCGGCGTCCGGAGCGTATTCGAGGGCGTGCCGGATGCCGAGGAGCCGAACCTGCTCAGGTCCTCCTTCATCGTGCTCGACCTCGACGCACCGGTCGACGTGCTCGCCGGCGTCATCCAGGAGATCGATCTCGGCACGGGCACCCTCGTGGTCACCGTCGAGGAACTCGGCGACCGCTGCGTGAATGCCGACGAAGCCACGATCTACCGGGTGACTGAGACCGAGGACGCCCTGACGACCGAGGAGATCGCGCTGGCCGATCTCGAGCCCGGCCTGCTCGCCGAGGCTTTTGGCACAGATGACGCGGAGGGTTGCTTTGCCGCCAGCGTGATTTTCGCCGCCGATCCGGTCGAGTAGCGGCGGAAGTTTCCGCCGTCCAGCAGGCGAGGCGGGCTCCGGCCCGCCTCGCTTTTTCGTACCCGTTCTCACGCCGGCGTTGGCCCGCGGCGCGCACGCAGCAGCCCCCAGGCAGTAATATCCGGGCTGCGCTCCGGGTCTCCTCGACCACCAGGAGGAGTACGCCGATGAAAAACGATCCCGCAACCCGCAAACCCGGCCGTTGGCGCTGGGTGGCGGCAATGCTCATCGTCGCGCTGCTCGCCGCCGTGTTGTTCTCCGGCGCTACCGACGCACTGACGCTGGAGCAGCTGAAGGCCCGGCAGGAGGAGCTGGAGGCGTGGACCCGGGCCAACCTCTGGCTGGCGTCACTGCTGTTTTTCGTTGGCTACGTCGTCGTCGTGGCGCTGTCGATTCCTGCAGCGGCCGTGATGTCCCTGGCAGCCGGCGCACTGTTCGGCCTGCTGCACGGCACGGTGCTGGTGTCCTTTGCCAGCACCATCGGCGCGACCCTTGCCTTTCTCGTGGCCCGCTTCCTGCTGCGCCAGCCCCTGCGCGACCGCTATGGCGAGCGGCTGCGGGCCTTCGACGCGGGCATCGAGCGCGACGGCGCCTTTTTCCTCTTCACGCTGCGCCTCGTGCCGCTGTTCCCGCTTTTCATGATCAACCTGCTGGCCGGGCTGACGGCGCTGCGCACCTGGACCTATTACTGGGTCAGCCAGCTCGGCATGCTGCCGGCCACCGTGGTCTACGTCTACGCGGGCACGCAGCTTGCGCGCATCGAGTCGCCCGGCGACGTGCTCTCGCCGGGGCTGATCGCCGCCTTCGCCCTCATCGGGCTCATGCCACTCCTGATGCGGTGGCTGGCGCGCTGGCTGCAGGGGCGTCGTGTCTACCGTGGTCATCGCAAACCGCGCAAGTTCGACTACAACCTGGTTGTCGTCGGCGCCGGCTCGGCCGGACTCGTCACTGCCTACATCGCCGCGGCCGTGCGGGCGAAGGTGGCGCTGATCGAAAAGCACCGCATGGGCGGCGACTGTCTCAACACCGGCTGCGTGCCATCGAAGGCGCTGATCCGCTCGGCGCGGCTGGTCGCCGAAGCACGCGAAGCCGCGCACTACGGGCTGCGGGACACGGAGCTGGAGTTCGACTTCGCCACAGTCATGGAGCGTGTGCAGGACGTCATCCGCAAGATCGAGCCGCACGACTCCAAAGCTCGCTACACGGGCCTCGGCGTGGAAGTCATCGAGGCCGAGGCGCGCCTGGTATCGCCCTGGGAAGTCGAGGCCGACGGACGACGCATTGCGGCGCGAAGCATCGTGATCGCCACCGGTGCGCGGCCGCTGGTGCCGCCGATTCCCGGCCTCGAGCAGGTCGACTATCTCACCAGCGACACGCTGTGGGAGCTGCGCGAACTGCCGCCTAGCCTGGTGGTGCTGGGTGGCGGACCGATCGGCGCGGAGCTGGCGCAGTGTTTCGCGCGCTTCGGCAGCGAGGTGACCATTGTCGAGATGGCGCCGCGCCTGCTGCCTCGCGAGGACGAGGATGCGGCCGCGGAGGTGGAAGCTCGTTTCCGCGCGGAGGGCCTGCACATTGCCACTGCGCACCGGGCCGTGCGCGTCGAGACCGGCGCCGACGGCGCGCGGCTGGTCTGCGAGCACGATGGCGCAGAGGTCTCCCTGCCCTTCGACCGGCTGCTGATCGCGCTCGGCAGGCGTGCCAACGTCGAGGGCTTCGGGCTCGAGGAGCTCGGCGTCGCGCTCAGCGAGCGCGGGACCGTCGCGGTGGACGGCCTGCTGCGCACCAACTTCCCCGACATTTATGCCTGCGGCGACGTCGCCGGGCCATACCAGTTCACCCACGTGGCGTCGCACCAGGCGTGGTATGCGGCCGTCAACGCGCTGCTGGCGCCATGGTGGTCGTTCCGCGCCGATTACCGCGTGATCCCCTGGGCCACGTTCACCGACCCCGAGGTGGCGCGGGTCGGCCTCTCCGAGGACGAGGCGCGCGCGCAGGGTGTCGACTACGAGGTGACGCGCTATGGCCTGGACGACCTGGATCGCGCCATCGCGGACGGCACGGCCCGTGGCTTCGTCAAGGTGCTGACCGTGCCCGGCAAGGACAAGATCCTCGGTGCGACCATCGTCGGCGCCGAAGCCGGCAACCTGCTGGCGGAGTTCGTGCTGGCGATGAAGCACGGGCTGGGACTCAACAAGCTGCTTGGCACTATCCACATCTACCCGACCATGATGGAGGCCAACAAGTACGCCGCCGGCAACTGGAAACGGGCGCACGCGCCGGAGGGCAAGTTGCGCATGGCCAAGCGCGTGTTCGCGTGGCGTCGCGGCTGAAGCTGTCGGTGATCATCCCGGTGGGGCCGGGCGACCGGGCCTGGCGGGACCTGCTGGCTGACCTGCGCATGCTGCGCGACGACGCCGAAATCATCCTGGTGGCTACGCCCGGCGCGATTCCCCGCGACTTCAGGATGCAGGACTACGACCTGGAGGTACCGACCAGCTGGCTGGCCGCGCCGACCGGGCGGGCGCGCCAGCAGAATGCCGGCGCGGCGGCCGCCGGCGGCGAAGTGCTGTGGTTCCTGCACGCCGATTCCCGTGTGCCGGCCGACAGCCTGGCGGCAGCGCGCGGTTTCGAGCGTAGCGCCGCCCTCGGGTATTTCGACCTCGCGTTCCGCGACGATGGTCCCCGCCTCGTCCGCCTGAACGCGCTTGGCGCCCGCATCCGCAGCCACTGGCTGCGACTGCCCTTCGGCGACCAGGGATTCATCCTCGCGCGCCGCCTGTTCGACTCGCTCGGCGGCTTCGACGAGTCGCTGCCGGCCGGCGAGGACCACGCGCTGGTGTGGCAGGCACGCCGCGCAGGCGTGGAACTGCTTCCGCTGCGTTCACCCCTGCTGACCAGTGCGCGTCGCTTCGCCGAGCGCGGCTGGCTGCGCACAACATTGCGGCATGCCTTCCTGACCGTGTCACAGGCGCGGCGTTTCGCCAGCACGCGGCGCAAAGCGGGCAGCCAGAGATGAACGGCGGCGTGGCGGTCCTCGTCAAGACGCCCGGCCTGTCGCCGGTCAAGACGCGCCTCGCAGCCGCCATCGGCGCGGCGGCGGCCGAGCGCTGGCATCGACTGGCGGCAGCGGCCGTTGCGGAGATCGTGGCTGCAGTACCCGGGCTGACCTCTTACTGGGCGGTGGCCGAGCCGCTGGCGCGCTCCGGCGCCGCCTGGCAAGACATGCCGCTGCTCGAGCAGGGCGCGGGCACCCTGGGTGAGCGCATGGGCCGGGTGCACGCGGCGTTGCTGGCCCGGCATGACTTCGCGCTGCTGCTCGGTGCCGACACGCCACAGCTCGACGCACGACATCTTGCAGAAGCTGCAGCCTGGCTCGACGCACCCGAGCCGCGGCTGGTCATGGGCCCGGCGGCCGACGGCGGCTTCTGGCTGCTGGGCGCAAACCGCGATCCCGAGCCGGCCGACTGGACGCGCAGCCCCTGCGGGCGCGCCGACACCGCGACCGGCTTCCGGGACGCGATGGGCCGGCTCGGCGAGTGGCGCATGCTGCCGGTGCTGACGGACGTCGACGAGGCGACCGACCTCACGCGCATGCTGGCCGAGATGGAGCGGCTGGCCCGCCCCTCGCCGGCCCAGGCGCGCCTGGCCGAATGGACCCGCACGGCGCCCGCCGAATGACGACGAGAAGTGCCGTGGCGCGGCACTTGGGGTACATTTGACGGCTGTGGCGCCGCTTTTCCGGCGGCCGGAACAAGATTGAGAACAAGGAGCACCGGATGCCGAAGACTCCGCGCAAGGCCGGACTGGACATCGTAGTCAAGGTCACGGACAGCGAAGACAACCTGCGGGGCCGATTCCTGATTTCGGCTGGCAGCCTTTACTACTTTCGCAAGAACGCCAAGGAGCCCTCGCGCCGGTACTCCTGGCGGCAGCTCATCGAGATGATCGAGGATCAGTCCGCCGCGAAAGGGCCGGCCGGCAAGTCCGCCGCGAAGACGCCGAGCGCCCGCAAGCGCTGAACCCGCTGCGGATGCGCGGGGGACACGCCTCGCTCAGGCGCCCGGCAGTGTAACGATGACCGCGGCGCCGCCGAGCGCGGATCGCTCGACCTCGACCCGGCCACCATAGGCGCTCACGAGCTCATTGACCACCGCCAGCCCGATGCCCTGGCCGGGGTGGCTTTCGTCGAGGCGTGCGCCGCGCGCCATCGCCTCCGACGCTCGCTCCGGATCGAGCCCCTGGCCATCGTCCTCGATGCGCAGCTCGATGGTGCCGGGCTCCGCCACGGCTGCGCTGCAGCGGATTCGCCCGCGCCCGTATTTCCATGCATTGTCCAGCAGGTTGCCGAGGATCTCCTGCAAGTCGCCCTCGTCGCCACGGAATCGCACCGAGTCCGGGATGTCCAGCTCACAGCTTCCGCCGCGGGCCGTGTAGACCTTGTCGAGCGTCGCCGCAAGGTCGCTCACCACCGGTGCCACCGCCACCGGTGCAAGGCCGACGCCACCCGCTGCCCCCCCGGCCCCGGCGCGGCGCAACTGCCAGCTGATGATCTGGTCCATGCGGGCGAGCTCCGCGCGGATCATGCGAGTGCGCTCGGACGGGCCGTCGCCACCCTCCGGCAGCAAGGTGCGGACCGCGGCAAGCGGCGTCTTCAGGCTGTGCGCGAGGTTGGCGAGACTTTCCTGGTAGCGCTGCTGGCGCGCGCGCTCGCGGCGCAGCAACGCGTTGAGGTTGGCCGCCACGCCCCGCAGCTCTTCCGGCCACACCGCGGAGAGCTGGTCACGTTGCGCGGTTTCCATCTCCTGGATCTCGTCCTCGATGCGGCCGAGCGGCTGCATCACGCGGCGCAGCACCACTGCGAGCACAAACAACATGGCCGCGGCCAACGCGCCGAACCAGCCGACGAGGCCCAGCCGGAATGCCCGCCGTTGCGCGCGCCAGGGCTCGAGGCTCTGGCCGACGACGAAGCGGAACGACTCCGCGGTTTCGTCCTCGAACTCCCAGTCGATGGTGATGCCGGCGAGGGCCAGGCCAGGACCGTCGGCCTCCTCCTGCACCCAGCGGTCATAGGATCCCGGCGCGCCAGACGGCGGCAATTCGAGCACCACGCCGAGCGCCGAAGGCGAGCGCCACACGGCCTCGCCGCGCGCATCACGAATCTCGGCGAGCAGGCCCGAGTCGGGACTGAGCATGCGGCCGTCCGGCGGCTCGGGCAGCGCCAGGCCGCGCGGCGCCTCAACCGGCTCGGCCACCGCGATCAAGGCCATCAGCTGAGCCTCGAGCACCTCGTCGCGCGCCCGTGCAAGGCTGGTGGCGAGGCTCCACTCGAGCACCACGACGGTGGCGCCGAAGAACACCGCCAGCACGATCCCGAGGCTCAGGAGGACGCGCCGGCGCAGCGAATCCCTCGCCACCGGTCGTTCAGTCCTTGCCCACGGGCGTCAGTGCAAAACGATAGCCGCGGCCGCGCAGGGTCTCGATTGGCTTGAGTTCGCCGTCGGGATCCAGCTTGCGCCGCAGGCGGCCGACGAATACTTCGATGGTATTGCTGTCGCGATCGTAATCCTGGTCGTAGAGGCGGTCGATGAGCTCGCTGCGGGAAACGACCTTGCCGGCATTCAGCACCAGGTACTCGAGCAGCCGGTATTCGAAGCCGGTCAATTCGACTGGTTCACCGCGCAGCTCGACGCGTTGCGCCGCCGGCTCGAAACTGAGGACGCCGAAGTCGAGCACCGGCTGCGCCCAGCCCGCCGAGCGGCGCACCAGCGCCTCCAGTCGCGCCAGCAGCTCCTCGGTGTGAAAGGGCTTAACCATATAATCGTCGGCGCCGGCCTTGAGGCCCGCGACCTTGTCCTGCCAGCGGTCACGCGCCGTCAGGATCAGCACCGGGAGGTCGCGCCGGTCCTTGCGCAGGCTGGCAATCAGCTCCATGCCCGATACCTGCGGCAGGCCGAGATCGACCACCGCCACATCCGGCGCCGACTCCTCGGCCAGATATAACCCCTCGCGGCCGTCGCCGGCCTCATCCACCTGCCATCCGGCGGCGCGCATCGCCGCCGCCAGCCCATGCCGCAAGGCTTCGTCGTCTTCGACCAGCAGTGCACGCATTTCACTCGCCCCCCCGGCAGCCCCGCGCCTCGCGGGCGCGCAGGGTCGGTTCAGTAGATTCGCCCGGTCTCGGCGTCCACGTGCCAGGTGCGCACGCGCCCATCCTCGGTGAGCACGCGAATCCGGTGCACGGTGCGCCCCTTGTCGCGCTTGGTTTCGGCGCGCAGCACCTGGCCACCGCTGCGCTCCCGGACCATCCGCGTCGCCTCGGCCAGGCTGATGCCGTTGCTCGCCTGGGCCAGCTGCAGCGGCTGGGCCACGGCGGGCGACGTCGGCACCACCGCCGCGCCGGAGAGCAACGCCGCGCAGAGCATCGCCGCCAGCGCACCCCCGGAGGGGCGAATGGAGCGGCGGCGCTGGAGGGGGGCGTTGGGCATGTGTGTCCTGCTCTGTTTCATGCAACGCTGCAAGGGTGGAATCCCCGTGCCGCGATTGCAAGTGGGCGGGACGCCGCCCGCGAGAGCGACGTCCCGATTCCGATCAGTACCTCCCCGAAGGCACCACTGTCACGCGCACCGGGATCGTGCGGCCCGGGTGGGACGCCGTGGTCGTCTGGTACTGGCGCCCGCCGTACACGTAGGTCACGCGGTAACCCTCGATGCGCTCCTCGACCTGGTAGCTGGTCGTCGTCTGGCAGTGCTGCACCGTGACCGGACGCTCCTCGTACGTGGTCCGCGCCGGGCCGCCAGCGTACACGCGCCGCTCCTCCGCCTGCGCGCCCATCGAGGCGCCGATCAGCGCGCCGACCGCGGTCATCGCGGCCTTCCCGCCGCCGCCGCCGAACTGGCTGCCGACGACACCGCCAATGACGCCACCCGCAATGGTCGGCAGCGGCGAGGCATGGCCGCTCCGCCCCGGTCCGTAGCTGCGGGTCTGGACGGTCTGGTACTCGGTCTCCTGCCAGCATTCACGCACCGGCGTTTCGACGCGCACTTGCCTGACGATCGGCGTCACGTCCACGACGCGCGCGTGATCGATTCCCGACTTGCCGCGGGGATTGGCCGCCGCCGTGCCCGCCACGGAGACCAGCAGGCCGGCGATCGCCAGTTTGAGCAACAGCTTGTTCTTCATGACCGTTCTCCTCGTTGTCGCCGCCACCGCCCCCACGGGCTGGTCCGGCAGCCTCGAGCACAGGCTAGGGGACGATCGCTGAACCCAGGCTGAACGGCGGGCGCGCAGGCTGTTCCTTGACTGACCGAAGCCTGCTGGGTAAGTTGGATCAGTTTAGTGGGCGCTAATTTGCGGCGCCGGTCCCTGCCGCGGCGGAGCGTCGCGCCGGGCCTTCAAGTCCTGCCGGGCGCTGCCGACAAGGGAGACATGGAAGTGCGCAATTTCAGGCCAGGGCCATCATGACTCCCGAGATTCGCGAGGCGCTGCAGTATTGCCCGAACCTCCCCAGCCCACCCGGCATCGCCATCCGGATCGTCGAGCTGGGACGGGACCCGAACGTTGACCTCACGGCCCTCTCGCGGCTGCTGGCCCGCGACCCGGCGCTGGCCAGTCGCGTGCTGCGCGCCAGCAACTCGGCCCTGTATGCGCAACGCCGCCGCAGCGACAACCTCCGCCAGGCGCTGGTGGTCATCGGGCTGAATGCGACCATGACTCTTGCGCTCAGCTTCTCGCTGGCGGAAACGCTCTCCGACCAGCCGGACTCTCGCAACGTGAACAAGCTCGTCTGGCGGCGCGCCCTGATCGCCGCCACGGCGGCCCGGCTGCTGGGCGTGCGCCTGCGGCTGCAGGAACTCGAAGAGCTGTTCCTCGCCGGGTTGCTGCAGGATATCGGCATCCTGGCGCTCGACGCTGCCATGCCGGAGTCCTACCTGCCGCTGGTCGCCAGCGCCAAGGACCATGACGACCTGCTTGCCAGGGAACGCGAGACCCTGGACGCCGATCACGGCGAAGCCGGCGAATGGCTGATGACCAACTGGGGCCTGCCCAAGCGGCTGGCCCGCGTGGCCTCTGCAGTGCACGCGCCCGAGCACGCCAACCTGGCCGGCAGCGAGGCGCTGTTCCTGAACTGCGTCGCGGTGGCTGGCAAGATCGCCGACCTGTTCCTCGGCGAGGACCGCAAGGCCGGCACCGACCAGGTTGCGGACCACGCCGAGCGCCTGCTCGGCATTCCCCAGGCTGACATTGAGCCGTTGCTCAACGACGTCGCGGAGGTATTGCCGGAGGTGGCGGCGCTGTACGACACCGAGATCATCTCGGCGCGCAAGGCGGCCGGCGTCATCGACCAGGCCCGCGAGATCCTCGCCGCACGCAACCTGCACCTGATCCAGGAGGTCGCCGAGCAAAGCCGCAAGGTCCAGGAGATGGAACGGACCACGCAGCACTTGCGCGACTCGGCCAATCGCGACGCGCTCACCGGCCTGTTGAACCGCGGCCGCTTCGACGAGGTGCTGGAATCCGAGTTCATGATGGCGACCGAGAGCGGCTGGCCGCTGACCATCGGCTTCATCGATCTCGACCATTTCAAGGACGTCAACGACACGCATGGCCACCAGGTTGGCGATGCCGTGCTCTCTCGCGTCGCCAGCATTCTCGCCAGCCACCTGCGTGAGCGCGACTTCATCATGCGCTACGGCGGCGAGGAATTTGTCGCGTTGCTGCCCGGCACGGGCATCGAGCAGGCCAAGGGCGTGTTCGAGCGCCTGCGCAAGGCGGTGGCAGAGGAAATCCACCAGGGAGAGGCCGGCGCCCGCTTCCACACCACGGTGTCCATCGGCCTGGCGACGCACATGGACGGCGCCCGGCGTGCGGCCAGCGCGGTGGGCCTGGTGCGCTCCGCCGATCGCGCCCTGTACGAGGCGAAGCGCACGGGCCGCAACCGCATCCTGGTCGACAAGACCATCGCCGCCTGACGGCACGCACGGCTGCCGCCGCGCCGACCGCTAGTCTGTCGCGGCCGGCGCCTGCGCCCGGGCGGCCTCGTAGCGCGCCCGCTCCTCCGCCAGCACTTCGTCCATCCGCGCCACCAGCCGCTCGACCTCGGCGCTGTCCGTCACCATTGGCGTCATCCAGACCAGGTTGCCCGGCGACATTCGGAAGCCTTCGCGGATGGACGTCTCGAGGCCGGCGTAGAGCGCATCGCTTTGCCCCTTCATGTAG
>CBDDRR010000060.1:0-3971 GCA_965233095.1 uncultured bacterium | reverse complement strand
TGCAGGCGCGCGTGCTCGCGATGCTTTTCATGGGCGCGAACTTCGCCTTCCGCGGCTACTGGAACGCCGTCGACCTGCCGCGGCTGTACATGAACACGCTGATCGCCATGCATGCGTGCAACATTTTCCTGAACTGGGTGCTGATCTTCGGCAACCTCGGCGCGCCCGCGCTGGGCACGCAAGGCGCCGGCATCGCCTCTGCGCTCTCGACGGTGGTCGGTTGCAGCATCTACATCTGGCTGGGCTTCCGGCACGCGCGCGGCGCCGGCTTCCTGCAACGAATTCCCGCGCGGCCGACCCTGCTCGCGCTGTTCCGCCTGTCGCTACCGACCAGCATTCAGCAGCTGTTCTTCTCCGCTGGCTTCGTCGTGACCTTCTGGATCATCGGACAGGTCGGCACGCGCGAAATGGCGGCCGCCACCGTGATCCTCAACCTCACGCTGGTGGCGCTGCTGCCGGGCCTCGGCCTCGGCCTCGCCGCGGCAACCCTCGTCGGCCAGGCGCTCGGCCGCAACAACGTCGACGACGCCTCGCGCTGGGGCTGGGACGTGGCCAAGGTCGGCATGATCGGGCTGGCGGTGCTCGGCCTGCCCGGGGCCATCTGGCCGGAGTTGTTGCTCAGCGTATTCATCCACGACCCGGCCACTATGGAGGTGGCGCGTTTCCCGATGCGGCTGGTCGGGCTGGGAATGGCTGTCGAGGGCCTCGGCATGGTCATGATGCATGCGCTGCTGGGTGCCGGCGACACGCAGCGGGTGATGAAAGTCGCGGTGCTGGCGCAGTGGGCGGCATTCCTGCCGCTGGCCTACCTGGCCGGGCCGGTGCTGGGCTTCGGCCTGGCCTTCATCTGGTGCATGCAGGTGGGCTATCGCGCGGCGATGGCGGGCGTGTTCACGCTGTTATGGGTGCGGCGGGGCTGGGCACGGATCAGTGTCTAGCGCTCGCCTCGGGTCTGACCCGCGAAACTGCCTGAAATTTCTAGAGAACTGGCGAAAATGGGGTCGATTCGAGGCCTTAGGTGACTGTTTTCGGCCGAAAACGGTCATCTAAGGCCGTCGCGGAAGCGGGTGTTCAAGGTGTGGCCGGGCGAGCCTCAACGCCGCAGCCGCTCGATCTCCTCCAGCAGGTCCAGCGCCAGCGCCACGCCGGGCAGGTTCACGTCGAGATCCTGGTGCAGCCGGATCGCCACCTGGGTGCGGCGCACGCTGCGGCCGGTGAAGCGCCATTGCCCGCGTTGCGTACCGCGCGGCTCAATGACGCCCTCGGCCACCAACGCCGTGACGAACTCCTCGCTCGCGTGGCACATCCTGCAGAACTCGTCGAACTCGACCTCCAGCGACTCGTCCAGCAGCTGGCCCATCAAGATGTCCATTTCGTCGCGGGTCATCGGCTCAACCCCCGATGTCGCGCCGCGGGTTGAACGGCATCTTCTTGCGCATCTCTTCATAGAGCGTGCGCGCGAAGGACGTATCGGCCGGCGGTGTATCGATGCGCAACGTGACGATCTGGTCGCCCGGTGGCGAGCCGGGCAGGCCGCGTGCCTTGAGCCGCAGCCGCCGTCCCGACTGCGAGCCCGCGGGAATGCGCAGCTCAACCTTGCCGCCGAGGGTGGGCACGCCGACCGTCTCGCCGAGCGCGGCCTCCCAGGGTGCTACCGGCAAGGTCAGCAGAATGTTGCGTCCCTCCGCTTCAAAGATCGGGTGCGGCTCGAACATGACCTCGAGGAACAGGTCGCCGGCCGGCCCACCGTTCACGCCGGGGGTGCCCTGGCCGGCGAGCCGGATGCGCTGGCCTTCAGTGACTCCCTTCGGGATCGCGACGCGGATGTTGTGCTTGCCCTTGCCGGGTGAGCGGAGATCGAGGGTGCGGTTGGCGCCGGCGAATGCGTCCTCCAGCGAGATCTTGATGCGCGCGTGTTGATCCTCGCCGCGCATGGGACCGGCCTGGCGGTAATGAAAGGCACCTGCGCCGCCCGGGCCGCCGCGTGCGCCACCGGCCATGCCGCCGCCGCCGAACAACGACTCGAAAAACTCGGAGAAGCCGCCGAACTGTTCGCCGCCCGGGCCGCCGCCGGAGGAATAGTAGTACTCACGTGCCCCCGCGCCGGGCGGTGGCCGGAATTCCTGGCCGGCCTTCCAGTCGGCACCGAGCTGGTCGTAGGCCGCGCGTTTCTCGGCGTCCTTGAGCACCTCGTAGGCCTCGCCGACTTCCTTGAAGCGCGCCTCGGCGTCGGCCTCCTTGCTGACGTCCGGATGGTACTTGCGCGCCAGCTTGCGATAAGCGCGCTTGATCTCGTCCGTGCTCGCGTCGCGCTCGACGCCCAGCGTCGCGTAGTAGTCCTTGAAATCCATAAACCCTCGGGTCTGACCCTCACATCGCTATGATTGCATTGGAAATTTCAGCAATTTCGCAGCTCCTGGGCGCGTTAGCGCCGCGAATCGGGGCCGAAAAACGCATTCTAAGCGAACGCGACCGTCGGCCATACGTCGGAAATTGGGGCGGCGCACTACAATTGGAAGCCCTTGGCGGTTAGAACGCACTTTTCGCCCCGAAAACTGCATTCTAAGGCCCCAGCTGGCGTTGATTTTGGCGATAATTGATTTTTAAACAAATAGTTACGACGGTCAGACCCGCTGGGGGGTCCAGGATGTCAATGATCTCGACATGCATGTCGAAATTCTTTCCAAAAAATGCGACGCTGGTCACACGCGGGCCGCATAAACCGGCCAGACTAGTGGGTCAGGCCCAGGGATGAGTTCGCCTCGATGCTGATTGGATCCGTCGGTTATGGCTTGGCCGCGGCCGCCTTCGGCGGGCTTGCGTTGCTGATGCTGACCAGCTGGCGCGGCCGACTGCAAGGCGGCCTGCTGGTGACGGCTGCGGGATTTACCGCGCTGTGGGCCGCGGCCGCCGCGTTCAGCCCGGCCACGCCGGCCCACTGGCACATCGTCACCGCGCTCGAAGTGGCGCGCAACACCGCCTGGCTCGTCTTCCTCGCGCGACTGAGTCCCGCCGGCCAGGGCCTCGACGGGCGCCGGCCGCAGCTTCTGTCCCTCGCGCCGGCGGCCTTCGTGCTCGTCTACGGCCTCGCCATGCTCTTCATGGCGCGCGGTCCCGACAACTTCGCCATGCTGCTGAAGGTGTTGATCCTCACCGGCCTGGTCACCGCCATCAGCGGACTGGTGCTGCTCGAGCAGGCCTACCGCGCCCTGCGCGCCGCGCCCCGCAAGCAGGTCCTGCCGCTGATCGTCGCCGTCGGTGGCATCCTCGCCTACGACCTGTTCATGTATTCGCACGGCCTGCTGTTCCGCGCCCTGCACCAGGAGCTCTGGGCCGCCCGCGGCTACGCCAACCTGCTTGCCATCCCGTTCCTGCTGCTCGCTGCACGCCGCAATCCCGCCTGGTCGGTCGACGTCTTCATCTCCCGCCACGTGGCGTTCTACACCACCAGCCTGATGGGCATCGGCGCCTACCTGCTGGTGATGGCCGTCGCCGGCTACGGCCTGCGCATTGCCGGCGGCGAGTGGGGCTTCGTCCTCCAGGTGGTGTTCTTCTTCGGCGCGCTGGTGGTGCTCGCCTGGGTGCTGTTCTCGCCGAGTGCGCGCGCCGCATTGCGCGTTTTCATCGCCAAGCACTTCTACAGCAACAAGTACGACTACCGCGAAGAATGGCTGAAGCTCACCCAGCGCCTCGCCGAGGGCGCAGGCACGGGCCCCGGCACGAACCCGCGGCCGGGCGCAGGCACGAGCCCACGACCAGGCGCCAGCGGCAAACCGTCGGCCGGCCTCGCCCCGGTCGAGCCGCTGCCCATTCGCGGCCTCAACGCCCTGGCGGAGCTCGTCGGCTCGGACGCCGCCATCCTCTGGAGCGCGGCCGGCAGCAACGCCGCCGCGGGCGCCACCGACACGGCCGTCAGCGATGTCTACCAGCGCAGCGCGTTCGCCGGCAACGTCGGCGACCCCGCCGTGTTC
>CBDDRR010000059.1:0-3167 GCA_965233095.1 uncultured bacterium | reverse complement strand
CACCGCATGGCCCGCCGCGCGGCTGACCGCCACCTCCACGGGTGCATCCAGGTAGCTCTCGAGAAACAGCGGCGCCTCTGCGGCCGCGCGCCAGCCGGCCGCCGCCGCGATGCGTCCGCCGCGCTCCAGCAGCACCAGGTTGGGTGCGAAGCTGCACAGCTCAGCGCCGTGGCGCCGGCGGAAAATCTCTGCGATGAAGGCCTCGCCGGCCTCGCGCCGCGGCGATCCCGCGATCGCATGCCTCGGGACGAGGCCCCGTGCGGTGGCCCGCGTGGCGTATTGAATGGCAGCCAAGACGGCGCTCCCCTGCTGTTGACCGGATGCAGAGGCTAGCCGCGCTCGCTTAAGCCAGTCTTAAGGCCGTTTGACCCACATCAACATGCGCCTGCACGCACTGCGTTTTACTTGCAGCAACGATCATGCCGGCCGGATTCCAGCCTTCTTCCAGGAGCACACCATGAAGACGCCCCTATGCCTGGCCACTGTCGCGGCCTCGTGCTGCGCCGCCGTCGTCGCCCTGCTCGCCTGGTCGAGCCCGGCCCCGGCGATGCCCGCCTTCGCGCGCCAGTACAACGTCAATTGCCAGATGTGCCATAGCGCGTTTCCGCGCCTCAACGAGTTCGGCGAGTACTTCGCAGGTGACAACATGCGCATGGCGAACTGGCGCGACACCATGATGGATACCGGCGACGACCGGCTGGCGCTGCCGAAGAGCCTGCCGCTCGCCATTCGTGCCCAGGCCTTCGTGCAAGGCCGCGACAGCGAGGAAGTGGATTACGCGACCGGCCCGACGGGCAACGACTCGGCATTCGACGTGCAGGCCCCGTACCTGGTGAAGCTGCTATCCAGCGCACCGTTGTCGGACAACATCACTTATTACTTCTACGGCATCTTTGCGGAGAAGGGTGGCAACGGCGAGGTCATCATCGAGGACGCCTGGTTCAGTTACGCGGACATCGCCGGCAGCGGCGTGGGCGGCATGCTCGGCCAGTTCCAGATCTCTGACCTGATGTTCCCGCGCGAAGTGCGGCTCACCTTCCAGGACTACTACGCCTATCGCGCGGCCGGCATCACCTATGACCGCGGCATCATCGTCGACCGCGGGTTCGGCCCACTCGACGTGGCTGTCGGCCTGACCAACGGCAACGGCATCCAGGAAAACGTCACCATCAACAGCCCCGGCTACCGGCGCCCGGACCACATGTTCGACAACGATTCCGGCAAGACCCTGTTCGGCCGCATCGGCACGACCCTCGGCCCGGTGAACGTCGGCCTGTTCGGGCTGGTCGGCGAGCAGCGCAGCGCGAGCGGGTTTGCGGGCGCAGACAGCGGCAGCCGTGACACTGACAAGACCATCTACGGCCTGGATTTCTCGGGCGCGTTCAATGCCCGGACGCACTGGTATGCGCAGCTGCTGTGGAACCAGTGGGACGATTTCCTCGACGCCGATCCGACGGCGGACTATGACTGGTTCGGCGGATTCGCCGGCGTCGATTTGATCATGAACGACCGCTGGGCGTTATCGATGTTGTACAACTACACCGATGCCAGCGACTTCGATGGCACCGGTACGGTGTTCGAAGGCATCGACATCAACTCGCTGACCTTCGGCGCGGCGTACTACTTCATGCGCAACGTGAAGGCGGTGATCGAGCTCAACGTCGACCTGCTCAGCGAGGACAGCGGCGGGCCGCCGTACGTCGGCCACCAGTCGAAGGAAAACTACATCCTGGTGGGCTTCGACGCGGCGTATTGAGGCGAGTCGACGGCGAAACCCTGCCCAGGTCAATTCGGCGCACGACGAAACTGACCCGGGTCATGTCGTCGTCGGTGCGGGCTGACCTGCATCAAGCGTCCTGGAGCAAGCCATTGATTGACGGCCCCGCGCCCCGCCACTAGAATTTCGCGCCTTCACGGGCGATTAGCTCAGCGGGAGAGCGCTCCCTTCACACGGGAGAGGTCACTGGTTCAATCCCAGTATCGCCCACCATTTCGAAAAAACCGGGGTCAGAGACAGGTTTTCTCGGAAACCTGTCTCTGACCCCGGTTTTTTGGTTGTTAGACTGTGCCGCTTGATGACTGATTCAACGGACATTTTCGGCTCGCTCTGGGCGGCCCTGCGGCCCTGGGCCGAGAGCATCGTGGTGCTGGGGATCGGGGCCGGCGCCGGGTTGCTGGCGGCGTTCGTGGTATCGCTGGTCCTGCGCCACGGCGTGCGCCGCCACAACGCCTCGCTCGCCGACTCGCTGCGCCACCACTGCAGCCGCACGCTGGGCTGGTTCCTGCCGCTGCTCGGCGTGTACCTGGCGCTGCCGCTGTCCGGCCCCGCGACCGAGCTCGCCTGGCTGGCGCCCTTGCTGGTGAGCCTGCTCATTTTCGGCATCGGCCTGCTGCTGGTGCGGCTGGTGCGCGTGCTGGAGGACGTAATCAGCCGGCGCGTGCAGATGGACGTCGCCGACAACCTGCGCGCACGCAAGTTTCACACCCAGTTCCGCATCCTGCGCCAGGTGCTGACGCTCATCATCTGGCTGCTGGCGGGCAGCGCCATCCTGCTGCAGTTCGACGGCTTCAGGCAGTTCGGCCGCGGCCTGCTCGCCTCGGCCGGTATCGCCAGCCTGGTGATCGGTTTTGCTGCGCAACGCACCCTTGGCAACCTCATTGCGGGTTTCCAGATCGCCATCTCGCAGCCGATCCGGCTGGACGACGTTGTCGTAGTGGAGAACGAGTGGGGGCGGATCGAGGAAATCACGCTCACCTATGTCGTGGTGAAGATCTGGGACGACCGGCGGCTGGTGCTGCCGATCAGCTACTTCCTCGAAAAGCCCTTCACCAACTGGACGCGTCGCACCGCCGAGATTCTCGGCACCGTGTTCCTGCACGTGGACTACAGCGTGCCGCTGGACGCCCTGCGCGCGGAACTTGAGCGGCTGGTCAAGGATCATCCCGACTGGGACGGACGCGTGGTGGAGATCGTGGCCTTCGAGTCCCGCCCCACGACCCTGGAGATCCGCGCACTGGTCAGCTCCGGGGACTCCGGCGCTGCCTGGCGGCTGCGCTGCCACGTGCGCGAAGGCCTGGTGACCTTCCTGCAGCAGAATTACCCGACCGCCCTGCCCCGCTTCCGGGCGGAAGTGCAAAACCAGGGTTAAAAACCGGGGTCAGAGACA
>CBDDRR010000058.1:0-6393 GCA_965233095.1 uncultured bacterium | reverse complement strand
ACACTCCAGTACGGCGCCATGGCGCTCGGCCTGTTCGGCGGCCTCGCGCTGTTCCTGTTCGGCATGGAACAGATGACCGTCGCGCTCAAGGAAGCGGCCGGCGGCCGCATGAAGTCGCTGCTCGCGCGGATGACGAAGAACCGCTTTCGTGCGCTCGCTGCCGGCGCCTTCACGACTGCGGTGATCCAGTCTTCCTCGGTGACGACGGTGCTGACGGTGGGCTTCGTGCAGTCGGGCCTGATGAGCCTCCAGCAGGCCATCGGCATAGTCATGGGCGCGAGCGTCGGTACGACCGTGACGGCGCAAATCATCGCATTCAAGGTGACCAACCTCGCGCTGCTGGCCATCGCGCTCGGCTTCCTGGCCCATGCGGCGGCGCGCAGCGAGCGCCTGCGGCGTTACGGCACCATGCTGCTCGGGCTCGGGCTGGTATTCCTCGGCATGAACCTGATGGGCGAGGCCATGGCGCCGCTGCGCGACTGGCCGCCCTTCATCGAGGCAATGCAGCAGTATTCCGGGCCGCTGGCGGCCGTGCTGGTCGGCGCGCTGTTCACCGCCCTGGTGCAAAGCTCCTCGGCCACCACCGGCGTCATCATCGTGATGGCAGCGCAGGGCATGATTCCACTCGAGACCGGCCTGGCCCTGGCGCTGGGCGCCAACCTGGGCACCACCATCACGGCGCTGCTGGCGTCCATCGGCAAGCGGGCCGAGGCCGTGCAGACGGCGCTGGCCTATTTCATCTTCAAGCTGGTCACTTCGTCCGCCTGGCTGTTGCTGCTGGTGCCACTGGCTGCTGCCATGCGGGCCGTATCGCCTGATCATGCTGAGCTCGACGGGATCGCGCGGTTGGCGGCCGAGACGCCGCGCCAGATCGCAAACGGCTTCATGCTGCTGAACGTGGTGAATGCAGCCGTGTTTATCTGGTTCACCGGGCCGCTGGCCCGTCTCGTACAGCGCCTGCATCCCGGCCGGCCCGAGCCCGTGCCGACCGTCGAGCAGCCGAAGTTCCTGGACGACGCGCTGCTCGACACACCGGACCTGGCGCTCGACCGCGTGCGCATGGAGCTGGGGCATCTCGGCGAGACGGTGCTGCGCCTGCTGGGCCGGGGACCCGCCATGGTTTTCGACGGCAAGGCCGAGACCATCGCCGAGATTCCGCGTCTCGACAGCGACGTGGACAACCTGCATGACGCCGTGATCAGCTATCTGGGTCGATTGTCGCAGCGACCGCTGAATGGCGCGCAGACCGAGCTGCTGCACGACTACATGGCCGTGGCCGGGCTGTTCGAGTCCATGGGCGACATCGTGGAAATGAACCTGTCGCACGCCGCGCGTGTCCGCCTGGGCGCGGGGCTCGAGGTCAGTGCGGCCACCCGCGAGGTGATCGGCCGGCTGTGGGACAAGGTCTTCTGGAGCGTCGGGCAGGCTGCAAGAGCGGTGGCGTCGTCGTCTGAGGAGGCCGCCCGCGCCGTCATCGAGTCCAAGGACGAGGTCAACCGCCTGGTGCGCGCCGCCGAGTTCCACCTCGCGCGCCGCGTGAGTGCCACGGAAGCGCATCGTCTGTCGCTGTTCCGCATCGAGAGTGACATGGTGGAGGCGTCGAAGCGCATCCACTACTTCGCGCGCCGGGCCGCCAAGCGCATGGTCGAGATCGACATGCCGGAGGACGCGGACCGGGACCGCGAACAAGCGCCCGACCCGGCAGGCCCGACGGCTACAACGACTGGAGGTGTGCCGCCATCCGCTTGAGCATGTCGGCGTCCGGCAGCCGGCCGTAGGCCGCGCCCATGTTATCGATCATGTGGCGCGCACGGCTGGTCGCCGGGGTGGCCGCAGTCACCGCGGGATGCGCGAGCACGAACTTCAGGAAGAATTGCCCCCAGGAGACGGCGTCGAACTCTGCGGCCCATGCAGGCACCTCGTGGCCGCGCACGCGGTCCCAGAGCCGGGTGCGCCCGAAGGGCGCATAGACGAGCACGCCGATGCCGCGGTCCTGCGCCAGCGGCAGGATGGTTTCCGCCACCGCCAGGTTGTCGATGGCGTAATCGATGCCGATGAAATCCAGCGGCTCGTTGCGCATCACCTCGATGAGCCCGGCGTACTGCGGGGAGAAAGTCGTGGTCACGCCGATGTAGCGCACCCGCCCGGCTTCCTTGAACTCCTTGAGCAGCCCGAGCTGGGTCGGTACGTCGGCCATGTTGTGCACCTGGATGAGGTCGAGCTGTTCGCGGCCGATGCGGCGAAACGATTCTTCCAGCTGCGCCCGTGCGGCGGCAGGATCCGCGCGGCCCCCGTCCCGTCCGGCGACGTTGAGCTTGGTCGCCCAGAAGATGCGGTCGGTGAGGCCGAGTTCGCGGGCGATGTCACCGGCCACCTGCTCAGAGGCGCCGTAGGAGGGCGCGGTATCGAAGATGGCACCGCCGTGCTCGACCATGGCAGCCACGACCTCGCGCAGCGCCGAGACATCCTCGCTGCGCGCTACCTGCGCGAAGGTGGCGGAGCTGCCCAGGCCCACCGCGGGAATGCGCTCGCCGGTGGACGGGATGGCCCGCGTGATCAGTTCCATCGGGCGCTCGGCGGCGGCCAGCAACGGCCGCGGCAGGGACAGCGCAGCGCCGGCGGCAAGCGACATTTTCAGGTACTGGCGTCGTGTGAGCATGATTCGCTACCTCGCGTGTTCGGATAATTGGAATTCTGCAGTTGGCGGGGGTTCCGCCTTTCCGGCAAGCCGGCGTTGTGTCCGGCCCAGCCAGATGCCGAGCACGGCCCAGGCGAAGGCCAGCGGCACGGCGACGCTCGCGAGTGCGACCAGCCCCCAGCCCAGCCGGCCGAGCAGACCTTCAGCCTGGGCGCCTACCACGTCGCCGCCGCGATAGATGAAGGTGTCGATGAAGGCCTTCGCCTTGTACTTTTCCTCGCGGCTGACGACCGTGTAGAGCGTTTCGCGGGCCGGGCGCATGATCGCGCGCTGCACCGCGCGGAAGCTGGCCTCGAAGGCAATCAGCGCGGCCAGCGAGGCGACCAGCGCCAGGCCGATGAAGCCCAGCGCTACCGTGATCGGCAACAGCGCCAGGGTCAGCGGAACGCCCAGCCGGCGCATGAGCCGGCCGGTGACGAGCGCCTGCAGGACCAGCGTGGCGGCCTGTGTCAGCAGGTCGATACGCGCGAACCAGGCGGTCCGCAGATCCACGTCGTCGCCCAGCGCCGCGACCATCTGCAGCCGGGTGAAATAGATGAAAGTCGCCATCACCGCGAGGATCAGCGCGTAGCCGGCAATGCCGATGAGATAGCGCGAGCGCAGCACGGCGCGAAAGCCCTCCCAGGCGCTGCCGCCTATGATGCTTCCCTCGCTGACCACGGGGGCAGCTTCCGGGTCCATCGGGTCAGCAGCATCAATGCGGTGCGGCTGGGTCCGCGCGACCGCCCAGGCTGCACCGAGTGCGATCACCAGGAAGGTGGCCGATACCAGCAGCAGCGCAGGGGTGCCGAGCGATTGCACCAGCATCGCTGCCAGCCAGGGGCCGAAGATTGCGCCTGAGGTGCCGCCGACCGCGATCAGCGGGAAGAAGCGCTTGCTCTGCTCAAGCGAGAAGCGGTCCGCCATCAGCGCCCAGAACAGCATGGTGATGAACAGGTTGAACACGCTGAACCAGACGTAGAACACCTGTCCGCTGGTCACGCCGACGGCCGCAGGGGCGGCCGTCATCAGGAGATAGAAGCCGACCAGGCTGAGCGCGAAGAAGAGATAGGTGGCCGCGATGAACTGCAGCCGGCGAAAACGGCTGACCAGCAGCCCGAACACCGGGTTCACGAGGAGCGTGACGACCGCTGTGCCCATGAACAGCCAGCGCACGGCTTCGATGCCGCGCTGCATGCCCAGAGCCTCCCGCGCCGGGCGCAGCACCATCAACGCGGTGAGCACGCAGAAAAAGAACGCCGCGGCCGCAAGAACGGGGACCCGCTCATCGCGGCGCACGTTGAAGAGTCGCTGGAAAAAGTCGCTCACGACATCGGAGCATGCCGCCTGCCGCCCGGACATGTCCAGCGCGGCCGCCGTTCATCCTCGTGGCGCCTGGCCGCTTAGGTACTTGCCGCAGACTTGCCCCCGGTGCTTGGTATGGCCTCGCCGGCTGGTGTATATGTACCGGTTCGACAACGGTTGGCGGAATCTACATGGCGATGGAAGGCATACGGCTGGTCTGGAAAGACAGCTTCAACTCGGGCCATGAGCTGATCGACAAGCAGCATCGCGGCTTGTTCGATATGGCGAACGAGTTGCTGGACGCCATGCACGCAGCCGCGCCGCGCGACGAGGTGGTAAAGATCGTGGACCGCCTGCTGCAAGATATCGTTCGGCATTTCGCGGACGAGGAAGAGCTGCTGGAGCGGGCCGGCTACCTGTCGTTGCACGACCACGCGCGCGAGCATGCCGCGTTGATGGGCAAGGGCCGTATGCTGGCGGATGCCTTCCGCCAGGGCACGCTGCATATTCGCGAGTTGTTCCAGTTCCTCGCCTACGACGTCGTGACGAGACACATGCTGGGTACGGACCGCCACTTTTTTCCGTACATCGCTGATCAGCCCTGAGCTGCGTCCTTCGCTCGTTTCAGCGTCAGTGCCGCTTTAAGGCCTTTCTCGCGGATGGCGCCCATCGCCACGCGCAGTGGCGTCGAGACGTGGAAGCGCCGGCCGTGACGGCGCAGCAGCTTGTCATCGATCTGCAGTCCGAGGCCCGGCGACTGCGGCACGTTGATGGTGCCGTCGGCATTGACTTCGATGGGCGGCATGATGCCCTCGCGTGCGGCGGGCACGAAGCCCGGCGGCTCGTAGGGATACTCGATGAGCTTGCGCCGCTCCCAGGCGGCAAAGGCATGCAGGTTGACCACCATGTTGAAGCCGTTCGACCAGGTGTGCGGCGTGTAGTCAAGGTTCCGCCGGCGGCATTCGGCCATGACCTGCTTCGCCACGGTAAGCCCCGAAAACATGGCGTCCGGCTGGTACTTGCCGAGGCTGTCGTGCTCGAACAGCGGCAGCAGCTCGTGCCAGGCACCGTGCAGCTCGCCGCCCGCCAGTTGCACCTTGACGCGGCGACGCAGCTCGGCCATGCCGTGCCAGTCGTGCATGTCCAGCGGCTCCTCGAGCCACTCGACGCCGAGCTCATCGCAGCCGCATGCGAATGCCGTGGCGCGCTCCAGGTCCCAGTCGGGGTTCGGCCGGAACAGTGACACTGGCCAGCCCTGGTTGGCGTCCACGCCGACCACGAAGTCGTCGCCGACGTACTCGCGAACGCCACGCACGAGCGCCAGGTCTTCCTCGAGGGTCGGATACTTCACGCGGATCTTGACTGCGCCGATGCCCATGCGGCGGATCTCGTCGAGATACGGCCGCCGTTCAGCCAGGGTCCGCAGCGAACCGGTCGAGGCATACACGTGCGCCTGCATGACCGTTTCCTCGGTGTCCTGCAGCAACTTGTAGACCGGCTTGCCGGCAAGCTTGCCCGCCATGTCCCACCAGGCGGCTTCCAGCCACCAGTTGCGCCAACCCAGGTACGAAACCTCGCGCAGCCGCTTGCGCAGCCCGTCCATGTCGTCGGCGCGCATGCCGAGCAGGAAGCCGCCGAGCAGCTGGCCCAGGCCGCTGCGCTCATTGGTGAAGGCCGGGCCGCCGGTTTCCCCGACAAGGCCGTCGCCGGCGTAGAACCGCGCCACCGTCTGGGCCACGTGCGTCTGCGGGTAGCCGGGAATCCACGAGGGCCAGAAGGGCGCCGGCAGCGGCGTGTTGACATGCCAGAGCTCGATGCGCTCAATGCGGTTCGCCATGACGAGTACCTCCCCGGGGGGTGCGGAGCGAGCTGTCCCAAGGCGCATTAAAACGCCGTGCGCGGATTCGTGATATACGGAAGCCCCACGTTTTTTGGCCCAGGACGACTTGATGAGCTTGTCGAAGGACACTATATGAAGCTGTTGAACCTGGGCGATTCGAATCCCTGACCGCACGGTAATGGCGCCTGGAGCCAAGTTGAACATCCGCGCCACGGCACTGACCGCGCTGGTGCTGCTGCCGCTGGCGGCCAACTCCTGGTTCTGTCGCGCGGCGCTGCGGGATACTGGCATTGATGCGGCCAGTTTCACGTCCATACGGCTGGTGTCCGGTGCATTGATGCTCTGGCTGCTGGTGCAAATGGGTGGCAGGGCGCGCAACAGCACCGGCAGCTGGCCGTCGGCCTTCGCGCTGTTTGGCTATGCGGCGCTGTTCTCGTTCGCCTATATCACCCTCACGGCGGCCACCGGGCCTCTGCTGCTGTTCGGCTCGGTGCAGATCACCATGGTGGCAGCGGCGTTGTGGCGCGGCGACCGGTTGAGCGCCCTGCAATCTGCCGGCGTCGTGCTTGCC
>CBDDRR010000057.1:0-12165 GCA_965233095.1 uncultured bacterium | reverse complement strand
CCCTCCTTGATGTCGCCGACGACCTTGGCGAAGCCGATGTTGCGAACCTTGATCTGGTCGGTCTGGAACTGGTCGCGGACCTCCGACTCCAGCAGCCGCGCGACGTCGAAATAGTCGAGCCGCTCCCGCGTATCCGGATTGATCTCCAGCAGCTGCGCGCTGATGATGGCGCCGGAGAAATCGTTGGCTACCAGGCGGCCGACGATGCCGGCCTTGAGGATGTTCTCCTTGACCCGCTCGAGACCCGCAGCCGTCGCCTGGAAATCGGCCGGGATGACGTCGCCCGCCTCGATGCCTTCCTCGGTCACCTCCAGATAGCGCACGTTGGGCGTGAAGATCGAGGTGACGCGCGCGCGATCAACGCCGGGAATGAAAAACACTGCGTCCGTCGCCCCGGCCAGCGCCTCGAAGAACTCCTGGTTGAACATGTCGCCGCTCTCGTCCATGAGCGCGATCAGGATCCTGTCGGCGCCGCCGAAGTCCTCGTAGTGCTCGAGGAAGGTCTCCATGTACTCGTGTTCGAGCGGCAGCTGCTTGCTGAATCCGGCGTCGACCCGGAGGCCCGACACGGCGCTCCAGGCGAGCAGCACAGTGGCAATGGCGAACAGCGCAACCACCAGCGGGCGATTGCCGAAGATCAGGTTCTCGATCGCCAGGGTGATCCGCGCGGGCTTCGGTTCCGACATCGTCTACTCCCCCGCCAGATCGCGCCGCTCGAGGCGCTCGATGCCGGGCTCGCCAATCACTATTACCCCGCCGTCGTCCGTCGCCAACGCGCCCATCAGGGCCTTCCGGTCGGGGCGCTGCATGAGCCGGAAACGGTCGCCCTCACGGCTGATCAGCATCACGCCGGCGGTACCCACGACGACAATGCCGCCGTCGGCCAGGCGGGCGCCGCCGAATAACGACGTGTCGACCGGCAGGCTGACGGCGCGCCAGCTTTCACCCTGGTCCCAGCTGCGGTACATGTTGCCGCGCAGCCCGAAGACCAGCAGGGACTCATCATCAGGCGCCAGCCCGTTGAAGAACGACCCGTCGTAGGGCGGGCTGAGCGCCAGCCAGGTATGGCCGACGTCGTCGGAGCGCAGGATGGAGCCGGCCTCGGCGGCGATGTACAGGCGGCCGTCCGCATCCCTCACGATCCGGTTGAGGTGCAGGTCGGCGGCGACGCCGTCATCCATCCACGAATCGTCGTCCCAGCCCCCATCGTCGTCTGCGTATTCGTCGTCCGCGAACTCGGCGCCCTCTTCTTCACCGGCGCCCTCTTCGTCGGTCGCTTCCTCGATGATCTCGAGGCCTTCCTCGCGCCAGGTCAGGCCGCCGTCCGAGCTGCGCAGCAGGTAGCCGTAGGCACCCACCGCGAACCCGTTGCTGGCGTCGGCAAACCAGATATCGAGTAGCGGCCGCTCGAGTTCCGGTGCAAAATGCACCCGGCACCAGCTCTCGCCGCCATCCTCGGTGCGCAGGATCACGGCGTCGTGGCCGACCGCCCAGCCCAGGTTCCGGTCATGAAACCAGACACCGGTCAGCGGCACGCGAGTCGGCGTGCGCTGCTGCGTCCAGCTGCGTCCCTGGTCTTCGCTGATCAGCACGTGACCACGGTCTCCGACCACCACGACGGTATCGCCGACGCGCGAAATGTCGAGCGTCAGCGACTTCGTCGCGAGCGGCATGACCAGCGCCCACTCGCTCTCCGGCACGGGGTCGTCGCACGCAGCAGCGGCCACGCCGGGCGCGCCGGAGAGCAATGCAAACAGCGAAAGTACAAGGAGTCTGGGCACGGCTTGGGCGCCTCGCGGTACGGGGTTGGCCGGAGTGAGATGCGGGGGCGCTCCCATGAGCGCCCCCGCTCAAGCCGAACTAGCGGACGCCCGCGCGCCGCAGCGACGCCGGACTGAAATCGCTCGGCGAATAATCCACGCTGAAGTCGTAGGTGCCGCGTTCCTCGTTGTTGAGGCCGATGCCAAGGTAACGGCCGGACTGCAGGTCCATGGTCAGCTCGAGCGTCGTCCAGAACGAAGGAACGTCGTAATAGTTGATCGAGTGAGCTTCCTGGACGCGCCAGATCTGGTCGCGGTTGTCATAGCAATCCACCACCATGGCCTGCCAGGAATCTTCGTCGATGTAGAAGGTGCGGCGCTTGTACACGTGGCGCGTACCTTCCTTCAGCGTCGCGTCCACCACCCACACACGGTGCAGCTCGTAGCGTGCATGCTCCTGGTTGATGTGCAGCGGCTTGAGGATGTCGCTGTACTTCAGCTTGTTGCTGTGCAGCTTGTAGCTGTTGTACGGGACGAGGATCTCCTTGCGGCCGACCAGCGTCCAGTTGTAACGCTCCGGGCTGCCGTTGAAAATGTCGAGCTGATCCGAGGTCGCCAGGCCATCAGACGCGGTGCGCGGGTTGTCGTGCGCCACGTTCGGCGCGCGGCGCACGCGGCGCTGGCCCGGGTTGTAAAGCCAGGCCTTGCGGTTCTCGCGAGCCTGGTTGAGGGTCTCGTGTACCAACAGCACCTCGCCGGCGAGACGTGACGGGGCCGTGACGGTCTGTTTGAAGAAGATGATGACGTTGTCGAGGTCTTCCTCGCGGGCGCCGGCCAGGCTGTACGCGCCAAGGTACTCGTCGGTGAACATGACCATCGTGTAGTTGCCGTCCCGCGTCACGGCCGCCTGGCCGATGGCGCGGCGCGCGCTGTCGGTGCGGTAGCGGGCAATGTGGTTCCAGATTGCGTGCAGGCCGTTTTCCGGTATCGGGAAGGGAATGCCCTCGGCGCCGCCGCTGAAACCATTGCCGCTCTCGATGAGGTGCGTGCTGCCGGCAATCCGCTTGGTCACCTCGTAGATGCGCTCCGGCACGGCCGCGCTGCGCCGGGAGGGGTACACGTCCATGAAATATTCCGGATAGGTCCGGAACATCGCCTTGTGCCCCTCGGTGAGGATGTCGTCGTACTCCGCCATGTTGGCGGCGGTGATCCGGTACAGCGGCTTGTCGTCGGCGTAGGGATCCGGGTGGTGGCCGCCCGACTCGAAGTCCGGGAAACCCGCATCCGCGGGGCTGCGCAGGCCGCCGGTCCATTCGGGGATGGTGCCCGCGTCATTTCCGGCGCGGATCGCGCCGAGCGGCGTCAGGTCGCCGTCGAGACGGGCGATCTGGTCGGCCGACAACCGCTCGGCACTGGCCGGAGCGGCGAGGCCCACCAGGGCCAGCGCGGCGAGAGTCTGAACGAGTCTGGAATTGGTCATGGAATGACTCTCCTGGTAATCCTAGAACGAGACCTTGGCCGTGAACGAGATGAAGTCACGGTCATTGGCCGTGTTGTAGATGCCGGCGCCGCCGAACTGAGCGTAGTTGAGCTCGAGCTCGTACTTGTTGCGCAGCGTGCCCTTCAACCCCAGCGACAGCGCGGTGCGGTCCTCGATGAAGTTCCCGCCCGGTCCGGGGCTGTTGCCGTTGACGTCATGCGACCAGCCGACGATCGGCGACAGCGTCCACGGCCCGATGGCGTTGTTGTAGATGAGCGCGCCGCGGAAACGATAGCCCCACGAGGTCTTGTGCGGGAAAGCGTCGCGCGGATCCAGCTCGAAGAAGTGCGCTGCCGACAGCGGCACGTTGCCGGACAGCGACGTGCCCTCGCCGTTCAACCGCAACCCGCGGTTGTTGGGGCCGCCGCTGTTGGCATCGGGCAGGTCGGGCACGTAGTTCATGCCGAGTTCGAGCACGAAGGCGCCGGTGCCCGCGCCGAGCATCGGGCCCGACAGGTAGGTGAACGTCGTCTGCGCCTGCCACATGTCCAGCTCGACGTAGCCCGGGATGTAGCTGTTCAGGCCGTACACGCCGATCTGGTTGAAGCAGCCGAGATTGCCGCGGGCATTCGGGTTCGTCGGGCAGACATACGAGCCCGCGGTCGGCGAAAGGTTGTCCAGCGGGCTGAGCGCCGCGAACAGCAGCTCGACGTCGTCCACCTGCATCGGCGAGTCCGGCTTGTAGCTGACCTCGCCCTGCCAGGCGATGCCGGTGTTGAACAGGTAGCCGCTGAAGCTGAGGCCGTACAGGTCCAGGTCCTCCGGGTACTCGATGAAGTAACGCGAGGTCTGCGCCAGCTCGTCCTGTGCGAAGGCATTGGCGATACCGGCCACGCCTGTCGAGCCAAGGCTCAGGAAGGTGTTGGCCGCCACGGTCGCCCGCTCGCGCACCCGCGCCTCCGCGACGTCGCCGCCGAGGCTGGCCGCGGCACTCATGCCCTGTGCCGTGGCGGTGTTGACCGCCGCGTCGAAGGACAGGCCCGAGGCCAGCCCGAGGGCCGCCGCCTGCGCGGCGGTGGCTACGCCGGCCGCGTTGCCGAAGCCGGCCTGCGTGCCGGTGAGGCCGCTGATGATGGGCAGCCGGCTGTGGTAGCGCAGGTAATAGAAGCCGAACTCCATGCCGCCCATGACCTGGTCGGCGAAGTAGCGCAGCGCCAGGCCGTACTGGCCGCCGTCGTCGGGCGCGACACTGTCGCCGCGCGGCACGAATACGAAGTCTGGATCGAAGCTGCCGCCCAGCGGGGTCCAGTCCGTGCCGAGGTCCGACCACGCGCCGAAGCCGAGCATCGCCTTGGTGGCGCCCTTGCCGGCCAGGTCGCTGGTCGCGAAATAGCTGCCCACCGGGTCGGGCACCACGTTCTCCCACTCGTACTGGTAGTAGGCTTCGATACTGAAATTGTCGGTCGGCGAGAGGCTGAAGTAGGCCATGCCCTGCGGTACCAGCGCTTCCTTGAGCTCGGCGCCCGGCACCCGCAGCTGGCCGACGTCCACGGGGTTGGTGAGGTTGGCACCGCCCTGGATGAAGGTGCTTTCACCCCAGCTGATCACCTGGTTACCGACACGGAACTCGCCCGGCATGCTGCCGAGGGTGAACGGCACGTATACGAAGTAGTCGAGCATCTTGCCGCCCTGCTCGACGCGGTACAGGCCGCCCTCGGAGATCTCCGTGCGGTTGGTGTCGCCCGCCTCGCTATCGTAGAAGGCGGTGCCGCGGGCGAACAGTCCCCAGGAGTCGCGGAACTTGAGCTGGATCTCGGAGGTGCCCTTGATGGCGCTCGACACCAGGCCGGTGTCGAAGTTGAGGTTGCCGTCGTCGTTGTTCGCGCTGCGCCCGCAGCCGCCGTTGGCGTTCGCGATGAGCCGGCAGTCCGGGCTCTGCACGCGCCAGATGGCACCGTAGGACAGCGTGGTGTCAAAGCTGCCGGACCAGTTATCGGTTTCGATTGGCACCGCCGACGCCGGCGCTGCAAAGCCTGCAGCAATCACGGTCGCAATGGCAGTCGCCAGAAGGCGTCCGTTGCCCGTACGGGCCCTGGAGGGTTGCGCGCTCATGAGGACTCCCCAGTTTTTCTGTTTCTGAATTGTGATTTGCACGTGCCCCGCGACCGGACTCCGCCGGCGCGTCCCGCTACTCTTACAGAATCCGTGCCGGGAAAACAACATCTTGGTTTAACAAAAGCGATGAACCAGCGGAGCGCGGACAATGAATGTTGCGTGCAAGCCAAACGGGCGCGCGGCGCACGCCCTCCATGGGAGGGCTGCGCGCTGCAGCGCAACATCGCCAGGACGGCGCCTGCTAAAGGTTCATCGCCTGCAGGACGTCCTGCCGCAAGCGGTCGCCCAGAAACAGCCTTGCTTCCTCCATCGCCCGTGCCAGGCCGTCATCGAACACCAGCAACCCGGTCTCATCGGTGCGCAGCACGCCGTTCCGGCGCAGCCTGCCGATGAAGCCGCGGAACAGGCTCTTGTCGAAGAACTCGGGCGCGCTGAACTGGAACAGCATGGACATTCGCTGGGCCATCAGGTGGCAGAGATCCTCGAGCTGGCCGGGACGCAGGGTCCCTGAGCCATGCTTCGCCAACAGCGCCGCGGTCATGTAGAAGCGCTCCAGCGTCTGCACGGAACACTGCGCCAGCACCCAGAGCTGGATCGCTTCGGGTGTCTGCGGCGCCGGACGGCGCAGGCACGGCGGCCCGGCGCCGTCGTCGCGACGCAACAGGCCCTGCGCCACCAGCATCTCTATGACGCGATCCACCTCCCCGTCCAGCTCCTCCGGCTGCCAGCGGAGGAAAAGCTCACCACCGAGGTACGGATAAACCATGCGGGCCAGCCCATGCACGCGCTCAACGGCGATCACCGGCTTGTCGAGGAAGCAGCAGGCGACGATCGACGGGAGCGCGAGCAGGTGCGCGGTGTTGTTGCGGAAATAAGTGGCCAGCAGGGCCTCCTTGGGCGCAAGCGAAATGATGTCGCCCAGCCGGTGCGGCCTGCGCTCCAGCAGCCCCAGCCGCTCGCCGTAGGCGATCATCTCGGCGCCGCCCAGCGTGGTGACCGTGACGCTCTCGCCGTACGGCGCAGCGCGAAGGATCTTTACGAACAGCTCGAGAATCCGCACCAGCGGCTGCTCGACCATGGCCTGGCGCGGCGTCGCGAGCAGTGCCATGGCCAGCAGGTTGATCGGACTGACGGCTGCCGCGGCATTGATGCGCTTGAGAATCTCGTCGCCCAGTTTTTCCACCACCGGGCCCGACCAGGTCGGCTTCTCATCTTCCTCGATCACCTCGGCGCGCCAGCCCGGCCGGTGCGCGTCGAGCAACTCGTCGAGCATGAAGGGCACGCCGAAATTGACGTGCACCCGGCCGAACTCGCGCCGCAGCTGCCGCAGGGCCTTCAGCATGCCAAGCACTGTCTCCTTCTGCTTCGGCTTGCCCGCCAGCTCGGACACATAGGAGCGTCCCTCGAACAGCCGCTCGTAACCGAAATAAACCGGCACGAACACCACCGGCCGCACCGGCTCGCGAAGGTATGCCCGCACGGTCATTGCCAGCATCCCCGGCTTGGCGGGCAGCAGGCGACCGGTGCGGCTGCGGCCGCCCTCGATGAAGTACTCCATCGCCACGCCCCTGGACAGGGTCAGCGAGAAATACCTGCGGAACACGGCGGCGTAGAGCGGGTCATCGCGAAAGCTCCGGCGCATGAAGAACGCGCCGCCGCTGCGCAGGATCGGGCCGATGACCGGCAGGTTGAGATTCACGCCGGCGGCGATGTGCGGCGGCACCAGGCCGTGCTGGTAGACCACGTAGGACAGCAGCAGGTAATCGATGTGGCTGCGGTGGCAGGGCACGTAGATGACCTCGTTGCCCTCCGTGACCGCCTTGAGGCGTTCAATGCCGCTGACCTCCACGCCGTCGTACAGCCGGTTCCACAACCAGGCCAGCAGGCGCTCCATCACCCGCACCGTCGTGTAGCTGTAGTTGGCGGCGATTTCGTTGGCGTAGCGGCGGGCCTTGGCTACCGCTTTCTGGATCGGCACCTTGTTGACCTCGCTGTGGCGCCGGATGGCGCGCCGCACGGGATCGGCATTCAGCACCTGGTTGACCAGCGTGCGACGGTGCGACAGGTCGGGCCCGATGGTGGCGATGCGCAGCCGGCGGAAATGCACGCGCAGCACGCGCCCCAGCTTGCGCGCCACCAGCGCCGGATTGGGCCCCTCGGCGACCAGCTGCGACATCTTCACGGGCTCGCTGAACTGCACCAGCACGTTGCGCCCATGAAAGACGATCATGAAAACCTTGCGGAGCCGGCCGACCAGGCCCCAGCCCTCGGAAAACAGCAGCTTGAAGAACGAGCCCGCCTTGTCCGGCGCCCGCCCCCAGAACACCGAGACAGGAACGATGACCACGTCCTCGACGCGGCCCGCCTGGACGGCCTCGGCAAGCCGCTCGAGGCGGCCCGACTTCCGTCCGCGACGCGGGTTGCGCCGGAGGTAGGCCACGGCGCGCCACTCCTTTGCCCCTTCGAATTGCAGTCCGGCAGAGGGCCGCGGCAGGCCGTTGCGAATGCATTCCTGCTCGAGCACGGCGAGGTCGGCAAAGGCGGGGTGCTCGAGCACGAAGCAGACCGGCTGGCCGGCCAGCGCTGCGAGCCGCTGCAGCTGGGCCTCGAGCGTACGGGTACGCACCCAGAGGAACAGCAGCTTCCTCGTCAGCAACAGCGCCAGCCGCCAGAGTGCGTGCCATGGATACATGAAGTGCCAAAGTTTACCTGCAGGAGGGGGTTGTGCGTCAGTGCCGGCGCACGCGCCCCGGTTGGAGTTCCGCCGTCCGGCCCTTTACCCTTGTTGCATGAACGAATCGTCCGCGCTACCGGGCTGGGATTCTCGCTGGGCAATGTTCCTGGACGTGGACGGGACCCTGCTGGAGATCATGGAGCATCCGGACGAAGTGCGCGCCGCGCCACCTCTCAGGCGGGTGCTGGCCGACGCCGCCCATGCGCTCGGCGGCGCCCTTGCGCTCGTCAGCGGCCGCTCCATCGCCAGCCTCGACGCCGTGTTCGATCCACTGCGCCTGCCTGCCGCCGGCCTGCACGGGCTCGAGCGACGCGACGCCGGCGGCCGGGTGCACTACCCCTCCGGCTATGCGCAGCGCATCGCCGCGGCCCGCGACGCGCTGCTCCAGTTCGTGCAGTCCGAGCCGGGCCTGCTGCTGGAAGACAAGGGCGCGGCGCTCGCGCTGCACTATCGCGGCGCGCCTGCGCTGGAGGGCGAGTGCCGGGTCCGCATCGGCATGGCCCGGGAAGCCGCCGGCGACGACTTTCACGTCCAGCATGGCAAGATGGTGTTCGAGCTCAAGCCCTCCGGCAAAGACAAGGGCACCGCCGTGACCGACTTCATGAGCGAACCGCCCTTTCAAGGGCGCCGCCCGGTGTTCGTCGGCGACGATATCACCGACGAGGATGGCTTTCGCGCAGTCAACGCCCTCGGCGGCGTCTCGATCCGCGTCGGTGAATCGGCCGGGTCCGCCGCCCGCCTGGTCGCCACCGACGTGACCGCCATCCTCGAATGGCTGAAACAGGCCCAGGAGCCAAACCATGCCGCCACAGACTGACGCCTCCCTCGAACTGGCCGTGATCGGCAACTGCCAGGTGAGCGGGCTGGTCGACGAGAGCGGCCGCATGGTGTGGGCCTGCATGCCGCGATTCGACAGCAACCCGGTGTTCTGCGCGCTGCTCATGGATGACCAGCAGCAGGTCGAGCGCGGCATTTTCGAGGTGGTCCTCGAGGACTTCGTGCGCTCCGAGCAGCGCTACGTGGTCAACACCCCGATCCTGGAGACGTTGCTGTACGACGCCCATGGCGGCTGCATCAAGATCATCGACTTCGCACCGCGCTTCGAGCAGTTCGACCGCACCTTTCACCCTGTGATGTTCATCCGCCAGCTTGTGCCGGTCGCCGGCAACCCGCTGGTCACGGTGCGACTGCGTCCGGCGGGCAACTACGGCGGCGAGGACGCCAGGCAGACTTACGGCAGCAATCACGTGCGTTACGTGTTGCCGGACATGGTCCTGCGGCTCACCACCGACGCCTCGCTCACCTACGTACGCAGCGAGCGGCCGTTCCGCCTGTCGGAGCCAGTCAGCTTCATTCTCGGGCCCGACGAGAGCCTGCGGGAATCAGTGGCGCACACCAGCCGGCTGTATTTTTCGCAAACCCGCAGCTACTGGCAGGACTGGGTGCGCGGCCTGGCCATTCCCTTCGAGTGGCAGGACGCGGTAATCCGCGCGGCGATCACTCTCAAGCTGTGCTCTTTCGACGACACGGGAGCCATCATCGCGGCCATGACCAGCTCCATCCCTGAAGCGCCCGGCACGGCGCGCAACTGGGACTACCGCTATTGCTGGCTGCGCGACAGTTTCTTCGTGGTGCACGCCCTGAACCGCCTCGGCGCCACGCTGACCATGGAGGCCTACCTTGGCTGGATCCTCAACGTCGCCGCGTCCGGCGACGGCCGCGGCCTGCAGCCGGTGTACGGCATCGGCGGCGAGGCCGACCTGACGGAGTCGGTGGTCGAGCACCTGCCGGGTTACCGTGGCATGGGGCCGGTGCGCGTCGGTAACCAGGCGTTCGAGCAGGTGCAGAACGACGTGTACGGCGCCGTTGTGCTGTCGTCGGCCCAGGCCTTCTTCGACCGCCGGCTGACCACGGCCGCCGGCCGCGAGCAGCTGGAACTGCTGGAACAGATCGGGCTGCGCGCCTTCGAGCTGTTCGACCAACCGGACGCAGGCATCTGGGAATACCGCGGCCGCGCCCGGGTGCACACCTTCTCCAGCATCATGTGCTGGGCGGCCTGCGATCGACTTGCGCGGATCGCCGCGCATCTCGGCGAGACAAGCCGTGCCGAGACCTGGCGCACCCGGGCGGATCACATACATGCGGTGATCTGCGCGCGCGCCTGGGACGAGGAACAGCAGTGCTTCACCGAGAGCTTCGACGGCCGCAGCCTCGACGCCAGCATGCTGATGATCAGCGACCTCGGCTTCCTCGAGGCGGACGACCCGCGTTTTCGCAGCACCGTCGAGTGCCTCGAGAAGCACCTGCGACGCGGCAAGCACATGTTTCGCTATGGCGAGGCCGACGACTTCGGCGAGCCGGAGACGGCCTTCAACATCTGCACCTTCTGGTACATCAATGCGCTCGCCCAGATCGGGCGCAGGGACGAGGCGCGGGAACTGTTCGAGGAAATGCTGAGCTGCCGCACCCGCCTCGGCCTGCTGTCCGAGGACCTCGACGTGCGCAGCGGGCAACTGTGGGGGAACTATCCCCAGACCTACAGCCTGGTCGGCATCATCCTCGGTGCGATCCGCCTCAGCCAGCCATGGGAGGACGCGTTTTGAGCCGGCTCATCGCGATTTCCAACCGGGTCGCCGCACCATCCGGCGGCAAGTCCGCCGGCGGCCTTGCTGTCGGCATCCTCGCTGCGCTGCGCCAGTCCGGCGGCATCTGGTTCGGCTGGGGCGGCAAGACCTGCCACGGCGAGCCCTCCGAGGCCAGCCTTGAGCGTCATGGCGAAATCACCTTTGCCACCATCGACATCGATGCGAAAGATTTCGACGGCTACTACAACGGCTATTGCAACGGCTCGCTGTGGCCACTGTTCCATTACATGCTCGGCATCTTCAAATACTCGCGCGACGACCACGAGGCCTACCAGCGGGTCAACCAGACCTTCGTCCGCAAGCTCCGGCCGCTGCTGCAAAAGGACGACCGCATCTGGGTGCACGACTACCACCTCATCCCGCTGGCCGAGGAGCTGCGCCGCGCCGGCGTGCAGCAGCCCATTGGCTTCTTCCTGCACGTGCCGTTTCCCGGCTTCGACGTGCTGCGGACGCTGCCGGGATACCGCCGGCTGCTGAGCGCGCTGGCGCAGTACGACGTGGTCGGGTTCCAGACGACGCTCGACTGCGAGAATTTCCTCGGCGCCCTGCGTGCCGCCGGACTGAGCGGCGAGCGAGGCCCGGACGGGCGCATCGTGGCGCTGGACCGGCGGGTCCTGGTGGGCGCTTTCCCGATCGGCATCGATGTCGAGGAAGCCGAGGACCAGGCCGCCAGCTCGATGCAATCGGCGGCCGTGCAGCGGCTGGCGCGGGACATCGGCGAGCGCGAGCTGGTGATCGGGGTGGATCGGCTTGACTACAGCAAGGGGCTGCCCGAGCGCTTCCGCGCCTTCGAGACCCTGCTCGAGCGCCACCCCGGCAGCCGCCGCAACCTCGTGTTCCTGCAGATCGCATCACCCACGCGCACCGGCGTGCGCGCCTACCAGGACATTCGCCACGAGCTGGAGCGATCCGCCGGTCATATAAACGGGCGCTTCTCGGAGCCCGACTGGACGCCCATCCGTTACATCAATCGCGGCATTTCGAGAAAAATGCTGATGGGCTATTTTCGTGTCGCGAAGATCGGCCTGGTGACGCCCATCCGTGACGGCATGAACCTGGTGGCGAAGGAGTTCGTCGCCGCGCAGGACCCCGAGGACCCGGGCGTGCTGGTGTTGTCGCGGCTCGCCGGCGCGGCCGCGGAATTCGGTGAAAGCGCCCTGCTGGTCAACCCCTTCGACACCATCGGGGTGGCCGACGCGATCCTCAAGGCTGCGGAAATGCCGCTCGCGGAGCGCCGCGAGCGCCACGCCGCCATGATGCAGGCGCTGCGCGGCAACGACATCCATGCCTGGCGCAAGCGCTTCATGGACGCGCTTGGCGCGTGATCGTCGCCGCTCACAGCCGCCCGCGAACCACCAGGTGGCGGTCGCTCGCCTCCTCCACCACCAGGTGTCCCAGACCGGCCGCCGCCAGCTGCGCCCGGACCTCGCC
>CBDDRR010000056.1:0-9256 GCA_965233095.1 uncultured bacterium | reverse complement strand
TCCGCCTGGCACCGGTACATAAAGTTCGCGGCCTACGTGGTCGGAATTTCCGGCGGCGTCAGAATCTACAGCCTGGAGCAATACACCAGCGCCCGGCACAAGGACCAGAATGTGCTGGAGCTGACTGCCGAAACCTGGGTGCTGGAGGTCTATCGGACCGTCATCGGAACGCTCCAAAGCCTGGCGTGGGTGCTGTTGGTGGTTTTCATTGTCGCCCTTGTCGCCTTCGTCATAGTTCGCGCGTTCGAGCTGAGGCGGCCGAAAGAGGAACAGGCGGGGGACGGCTGACCGGGAAATTCGGCCAGGGGGCCGGCCGGTGAGCACGGAAGCCGTCTGGAACAAATAGTCCAAGCTTGACTGGTTCACGCCACAACGGAGTGTCTGGAATGTCCCACTGGATCTACCTGGCCATCGCGATCGTCGCCGAGGTCATCGGTACCTCGTTTCTCAAGAGCTCCGAGGGCATGACCCGGCTGGCGCCGTCGATTGCCGTCACCGTGTCCTACGTCATTGCCTTCTATTTCCTTTCGCTCACCCTGCGGACCATGCCCCTTGGCATTGCTTATGCGGTCTGGGCCGGCGCCGGCATGGCGCTCATTGCCTTGTCGGGTTACGTGATCTTCGGCCAGGCGCTGGACCTGCCCGCCATCGCGGGGATATCGCTCATCGTCATCGGCGTGGCGGTGATCAACCTGTCGTCGAGCAATATCCCGCACGGGGGAGGCTGACTCGTGACCATCCGACGCGCCGCAGACGCCGATCTTGCCGCGATCAACGGCGTTCTGCTGAGCGCATTTGGTGATGCCGAGGGCCCCGAAATCGTCGCCCTGGTCGCGGGGCTACTCGGTGACCGCACCGCACAGCCGACGCTTTCGCTGGTTGCGGAGGCGGATGCGAAGTTAGTCGGCCATCTCCTGTTCACACGGGCCGGACTGGCGCCAGGTCACGACGACCGCTCGGTGCGGATTCTCGCGCCCCTCGCCGTGGCCCCAGGCGCGCAGGGCCAGGGCATCGGCGGCGCCCTGGTCCGCGAGGGGCTGCGACAGCTCGCGGACTCGGGCGTCGACCTGGTGTTCGTCCTCGGTCACCCGGCCTATTACCCCAAGTACGGTTTTCAGCCAGCCGGCGCGCTCGGACTGGACGCGCCCTCCCCGATCCCGGAAAGGCACGCGGATGCCTGGATGGTGCAGGCCTTGCGGCCGGGCCTGCTCGGCCACGTGCGGGGCACGGTCCGATGTTCGGACGTGCTCAATGATCCGCGCCACTGGCGCGAGTAACTACGTGTCACGGCCTCGCTGGAGGCCAGGAGGGGACGATGGCCACGACCAACAAGACCCAGCCGACCGACGCCAACGTCGCAGAGCACATCGCTGCTATCGAGAACGAGCAGCGTCGGGCGGATTGCCTGGCGCTCGTAAAGCTGTTTCGCAAAGTGACCGGGCAAGAGCCAGTGATGTGGGGCCCCAACATCATCGGCTTCGGATCCTACCGATACAAGTACGATAGCGGGCGCGAGGGCGAGTTCTGCGCCACGGGGTTCGCGTCACGCAAGAGTGACCTGAGCATCTACCTGATGGCGGGTTTCGATGGCAAGGACGAGCTGCTGGCCGCGCTTGGCAAGCACAAGACCGGCAAGGCCTGCCTGTACATCAAGCGGCTGGACGCGATCGATACAAAGGCGCTCGAGCAGCTCATCGCGAGCTCGTATGCCGAGATCAAGCGCCGTTATCCCGAACCAGCTTGAACACCCGGCCGCCAGGTTCCAGGTAACAGGCGTACTCGACGGTCTGCTCCCTGCCGTCGGCATGAGGACCCCGCCCGAATGGCCTATGCTTGAAAGCAACGCCGAGAATGGCGTCCCGGCAGTCAGAGGAGCAGTCCATGGAAAGTGACGCGACGCGACCCGCGGGGGTGTCCCCGAAACGCGGCGTCAGCCCGGCGAAGGTTGCGGTCATCGTGCTGGTTACAGTGCTGGTGACGCTGGCGGGCAGTTACTGGTTTCTCCGGACCTTCGTGTTTGCGCGGGACTTTACGCCGGTGGAGTTGAGCGCGAAGGAGGACCGGGCGCTGGACGGCAAGCTGCAGGCGTTGGGCTTCCAGCCGGACGGCAGCCGCGCCGATCCCGGCCGGCCGTCGCCGGACGAGTTCGACGCGCAAGGGGCGCTCAAGCCGGAGGCCTACAGCGAAGTCGGGGCGAAGCGCGAGGTCGGCTTCAACGAGCGCGAGCTGAATGCGCTGCTGGCGAGGAACACGGACCTGGCCAGCAAGCTGGCCGTCGACCTGTCTCGCGACCTGGTGAGCGTGAAGATGCTGCTGCCGATGGAGCCGGACTTTCCCGTGCTGGGCGGCAAGACGCTGCGGGTGAACGCCGGCGTCGAGGTGGCCTACTTCGAAGGCAAGCCCTCGGTCATCCTGAAGGGGGTCAGCCTGATGGGCGTGCCGGTGCCGAATGCCTGGCTCGGCGGTCTCAAGAACGTCGACCTCGTGGCCCAGTTCGGTGGCAGCCCCGGCTTCTGGCGATCGTTCGCGGAAGGTGTCGAGGACATTCGGGTAGAGGACGGCCAGGTAAAGGTCAAGCTGAAAGAGTGACGGCTCCCGTGGAGCCCGTGCCGAGTTGACACCTGTGGCGCCTGCATCGAGAGTGATTCACCTCCGGTTCAGGCGACCGGGGTCACAATCGGATACCTGGATGCCGGGCAGGCGCCGGCGGAGTTGGAGTGATGCGCAAGCAATACAAGATCAAGCGCCGCAGCTGCGGGCTGTGCAAGCCGCACAAGCGCGGCCAGGCGCATCGCTGGAAGCCGCATGACCTGCAAGCCATGCGCGACGCGGAATGGGAGATGGCGGCGGCGTGTTTCGGCGCGGCGCCCGGCGCCGCAGTGCAGTAACCCCGGTTTGTCTTGAGGAGAACACGCTCATGAGATTCAAGGTCGTATGGTTGGCGGGACTGGTCTTGCTTGCCCTGGGGGCGCAGGCCGCCGCGGCAGACGAGGCCAAGGAACGCGCCGCGCTGGCAGTGGCGCAGCAGTGGCTGGCGGCGGTGGACCAGGGACAGTACGCCAAGACCTGGAAGGAGGCGGCGAGCTACTTCCGCAACGCCGTCACACAGGATTCCTGGGAGCAGTCCATGGAGGCGGTGCGCAAGCCGCTCGGCAAGCGCGTGTCGCGCTCCGTCACGTCCGTCACCTATACGACTGCCCTGCCGGGCGCGCCGGATGGCGAGTACGTTGTGATCCATTTCGAGACGGTGTTCGAGCACAAGTCGGCGGCCGTGGAGACAGTCACGCCGATGCTCGATACGGACGGCAAGTGGCGGGTGTCGGGTTACTTTATCCAGTAGGCCGGCCGCCGGCTTGAGCCGCGCCGCGGCAGGCGAGTCCCCCCAGGTCGTGGTCGTCGGCGCCGGCGCCGCCGGCCTGATGTGCGCGATTGCGGCCGGCCGCCGCGGCCGCCGCGTGCTGGTGCTGGACCACGCCAACAAGGTCGGCAAGAAGATCCTCATGTCCGGCGGCGGGCGCTGCAATTTCACCAATCTCCACAGCACGCCCGCCAACTTCATCTCCGCCAACCCACACTTCGCGAAGTCGGCGCTGAGCCGCTACACGCCGGCCGACTTCGTGGCGCTGGTCGAGCAGCACGGCATCCCGTATCACGAGAAAAAGCTCGGCCAGCTGTTCTGCGACCGGTCCTCGAAGGACATCGTTCGGCTGCTGCTGGACGAGTGCGCGGCGGTTGGCGCGGAGGTTCGTACGCATTCACCTGCCGCTATCAAGCGGCTCGGCCCGCCCCACTTGCTGGAGACGCCCGCGGGGGCGTTGAGCTGCGAGTCACTGGTCATCGCCACCGGCGGCTACTCGATTCCCTCGCTGGGCGCCACGGGCTTCGGCTTTGACCTGGCCCGCTCGCTCGGCATTGCGGTGTTGCCGACGCGGGCGGCGCTCGTGCCGTTCACGCTCGACCCCGGACAACTCCGGCAGCTCGAGGACCTCGCGGGCGTCTCGGTCGATACCGTCACCGCGGCTGACGGCGCCACGTTCCGCGAGAACATCCTGTTTACGCACCGCGGCCTGAGCGGGCCGGCCGTGCTGCAGGCGTCGTCCTACTGGACACCCGGCGAGGAGATCCGCATCGACCTGCTGCCGGACCTGGACCTCGCAGCGCACATCCGCGCCAGCCGGCAGGCACGCCCGAAGCTGGAGCTGAAGAACCTGCTGGCGGAGCGGCTGCCGCGCCGGTTGGCGCAGCGCTGGTGCGAACTGTGGCTGGAGAGCAAGCCGCTGGACCAGCTCAGCGAGGCCGACATCCACGCGGCGGTGTCGGCCTGCCAGCCGTGGGTAGTGCGGCCGGCCGGCACCGAGGGCTACCGCACCGCCGAGGTGACGCTCGGTGGCGTGGACACCGGCGCGCTATCCTCCAGGACCATGGAATGCCGCGACCATCCCGGGCTGTACTTCATCGGCGAGGTGGTGGACGTCACCGGGCACCTCGGCGGCCACAACTTCCAGTGGGCCTGGGCCTCGGGCCACGCCGCCGGCCAATACGCCTGAGCGCGGCAGATGGTGTAGATTCTTCGCCATTCACACTGCCTGCCGAATGCCATGCCAACACCCCGACTGCTGTCGATTCTCGCGCTCATCGTGGCGATCGCGCTGGTCGTGTCGGGCATCGCCCCGGCCGATCGGCTGACATGGTGGATGGAGGTCGCCCCCGTGCTCATCGCCGCGCCGCTGCTGGTGGCGACCTGGTGGCGCTTTCCGCTCACCCCCATGCTGTACGTGCTGATCGCGCTGCATTCGCTGGTGCTGATTCTCGGTGCGAGATACACCTATTCACACGTGCCGCTGGGATTCTGGCTGCAGGACATGCTCGACCTTGCGCGCAATCCCTACGACAAGATCGGGCACCTGGCCCAGGGCTTCGTGCCGGCCCTGATCGCCCGCGAAATCCTGCTGCGTGGCGGGTACGTGACCAGCCGCCGCATGCTGGGCTTCCTGGTGGTCTGCGTCGCGCTCGCCATCAGTGCCTCATACGAGCTGATCGAGTGGTGGGCCGCGCTGCTCATGGGCCAGGGCGCACACGAATTCCTCGGCACGCAGGGCGACGAGTGGGACGCACAGGCCGACATGCTGTTCGCCTTGATCGGCGCCATCATCGCCCTGCTCACCCTCGGCAGGTTGCAGGATCGCCAGATCGAGGCACTCGAAGCGGAGCGGTCCGTGCAGCGGGGTAATGCGTGAGCCTGCGGCGCAACCCACTGCAGCGCGCCTGGGACACGCTCCGGCTCGGTTTCTGGCGCGTCGCCGCGGGCGGCTGGCTACCGGCGCGCTGGTTCAACCGGGGCTTGCCCCCGGTCGACTCGCGCCAGGCGCGACGCGGGCGGCTGAGCATCGAGATCGTCAGCCACTGCTGGAACTATGCCCACATGCTGGTGTACCAGCTCAGCTCGCTGGTGAAGTTCCCGCCGCATGACGCCGACGTCACCATGACCGTGTTCTATTCGCCGGAGGACGTGCGCACCGGGGAGCTGCTGCAATTTTTCGGCGCAATCGAGGCGCCCGGCGTGCGCTGGAACTGGCAGGCCCTGCCGAAGGAACACCTGTTCCGCCGGGCCATCGGCCGCAACCGTGCGGCGCTGGCCTCGACCGCAGACTGGGTATGGTTTACCGACTGCGACCTGATGTTCCGCGACAACTGCCTGGATGCGCTGGCCGCGCAGCTGCAGGGACGGCGGGATGCGCTGGTCTATCCCAGCGTCGAGCGAACCACGGCGCTGCTCGCCGAGGATGACCCCATGCTTCGCCGGGACAGGCCGGCGGTGGTGGATATCGAGGACGAGGACGGTTTTACGTCCCGCACGCCCAGCCGCGCCACGGGGCCGCTGCAGATCACGCATGGCGACGTCGCGCGTGCGCTGGGCTACTGCAACCCGATCGCCTATTACCAGCAACCAGCGGAGCGCTGGTGCAAGGCGCATGAGGACCGGGCGCACCGCTGGCTGCTGGAGACCCAGGGCACGCCACTGGAGATTCCGGGCGTCTACCGGATACGGCACGTGTTCAAGGGCCGCTACGGTGGCGATTCCATTGTGACGCGAGTGCGCACCGGGTTGCGCCAGCAGCAGGAGGCGCGGCGCGAGTGACCGCCGGCGCGCCTTTCTGCCCGGCCCCGCAGCTGTCAGAATAAGCTGCAGCCACAAAGGTGTACGGCATGCTTTCCGACAAGACCATCCTGATCACCGGCGGCACAGGCTCGTTCGGCCATGCCTTCGTGCCCATGACGCTGGAAAAGTACCGGCCGAAGAAGCTGATCGTCTTCTCCCGCGACGAGATGAAGCAGTGGGAGATGGCCAAGCACTATGCCGGCGACCGCCGGATGCGCTTTTTCATCGGCGACGTCCGTGATCGCGAAAGGCTGTACCGCGCGCTGGACGGCGTGGACTACGTGGTGCACGCGGCGGCCACCAAGATCGTGCCGACCGCCGAGTACAATCCCTTCGAGTGCGTCAAGACCAACATCAACGGCGCCATGAACCTCATCGACGCCTGCATCGACCAGGGCGTCAAGCGGGTGGTCGCGCTGTCCACCGACAAGGCCAGCAGCCCGGTCAACCTGTACGGCGCCACCAAGCTTGCCTCCGACAAGCTGTTCATTGCCGGCAACGCCTACTCCGGCGGCCACCAGACGCGCTTCGCGGTGGTGCGCTACGGCAACGTGATGGGTTCCCGCGGCTCGATCATTCCTTTCTTCATGTCGATCCGCGACACCGGTGTGCTACCCATCACCGACGAGCGCATGACCCGCTTCCTGATTTCACTTGAGCAGGGCGTGGAGCTTGTGTGGCACGCCTTCGAGGACATGGAGGGCGGCGAGATCTACGTGCGCAAGATTCCCTCCATGCGTGTCACGGACATGGCGCGCGTCATTGCGCCCGGGGCCCGGCACGACATCATCGGCATCCGGCCGGGCGAGAAGCTGCACGAGCAAATGATCGGGGCAGAGGACTCCTTCTTCACTTACGAGTACCCGGACCATTTCAAGATCCTCGCCGCCATCGACACCGAAGAGGGCCGCAAGCTGCGCATCAAGGGCGGGGAGAAGGTCGAGGAGGGTTTCGTCTACTCCAGCGACACCAACAAGGAATGGATGCCGCCGGAGGCCCTGCAGGCCTGGCTCGACGCCAACCGCGACAAGATCGGCAAGATCTGAGCGATGATCCCCTACGGCCGGCAGGACATACGCGAGGCTGACATCGACGCCGTCGTCGAGGTGCTGCGCTCGGACTTCCTCACCCAGGGGCCGGCCGTGCCGGCCTTCGAAGCGGCGCTGGCCGCCAAGGTGGGCGCGGCGCACGCGGTGGCCGTCAACAGCGCCACCTCGGCGCTGCACATCGCGTGCCTGGCGTTAGGCGTCGGGCCGGGCGATGTCGTGTGGACCTCGCCGATCACCTTCGTCGCCTCCGCCAACTGCGCGCTGTACTGCGGTGCCAGCGTGGATTTCGTCGACATCGACCCGCGCAGCTACAACATGAGCGTCGCGGCACTGCGCGCCAAGCTGGAGCGCGCCGCGGCCGAGGACAGGCTGCCGAAGGTGGTGATCCCGGTGCACCTCTGCGGCCAGCCCTGCGAGATGGCGGAGATCCACGCGCTCGGGCAGCGCTACGGCTTCGCTGTCATCGAGGACGCCTCGCATGCCGTCGGCGGAAGCTACCGCGGCGAGCCGATCGGTAACGGCCGCCACAGCGACGTGACCGTGTTCAGCTTCCACCCGGTCAAGATCATCACCACCGCCGAGGGCGGCATGGCGCTCACGCAGCGGGAAGAGCTGGCGCAGCGCATGCAGTTGCTGCGCTCGCACGGCATCACCCGTGACCCCGCGCAGATGAGCCGAGCACCAGACGGCCCCTGGTATTACGAGCAGGTCGCACTGGGCTTCAACTACCGCATGACCGACCTGCAGGCCGCGCTCGGCCTCAGCCAGCTGGCGCGGCTCGAGGAGTACGTCGCCCGCCGCCACGCGTTGGCGCGCCGCTATGACGAGGCGCTGGCGGACTTGCCGGTAGTGACGCCCTGGCAGCACCCCGACAGTTACTCCGGGCTGCACCTCTACGTCATCCGGCTGCAGCTCGAGCGCATCGGCTGCAGCCACCGCGAGATCTTCGACGGGATGCGGGCCGCGGGGATCGGCGTGAACCTGCATTACATCCCGGTCCACACCCAGCCCTATTACCAGTCGCTGGGCTTTCGCACGGGACAATTCCCCGACGCAGAGCGCTACTACGCGGAGGCCATCAGCCTGCCGCTGTACCCCTCCATGAGCGATGCACAGCAGGCCGAGGTCGTCGCGGCATTGCGCGAGGCACTGGCCGGATGAGGCTGGCGGTCATCCCGGCGCGGGGCGGCAGCAAGCGGATTCCGCGCAAGAACATCAAGCCATTCTGCGGCAGGCCCATGATCGCCTGGTCCATCGAGGCGGCGCGGCAGAGCGGCTGCTTCGACCGCGTGGTGGTCTCCACCGATGACGAGGAAATCGCCGCAGTGGCCCACGAGCTCGGCGCGGAAGTGCCCTTCATGCGCCCCGCCCCGCTGGCCGACGACCACGCCGGCACGCTGGCGGTGATGCGCCATGCCGTGGACGCCTGTGCCGTGGACCGTGAGACCGGGCGCGTGTGCTGCATCTACGCCACGGCGCCGTTCCTGCAGGCCGAGGACCTGCGGCGCGGCCTGGAGATTCTCGAGCAGTCGGGCGCGGACTACGCATTCAGCGTCAGCAGCTTTGCCTTCCCGATCCAGCGCGCGCTCCGGATGACGCCGCAGGGGCGGGTCGAGATGTTCGACCCGGCGCAGTTCGCCACGCGCTCCCAGGACCTCGAGGAGGCATGGCACGACGCCGGCCAGTTCTACTGGGGCCGCGCCGGTGCGTGGCTGGATGAGACGCCGCTGTTTGGTCATGGCGCCGCGCCGGTGATCCTGCCGCGCCACCGGGTGCAGGACATCGACACCCCGGAGGACTGGCTGCGTGCCGAGTGGCTGTTCCGGGCCATGCAGGCGGAACGCGGGCAGCCGGGATGAAGTTCGCGTTCCGCGCGGACGCCTCGCTTCTCATCGGCTCGGGCCATGTCATGCGCTGCCTGACGCTCGCCGACCTGCTGAAGGCGCGCGGCCACCACAGTCGTTTCCTGGCACGGCCGCACGAGGGGCACCTGGCGGAACTCATCCATGAGCGGGGCCACGCGGTGGTGTCGCTGCCTGTCGGCGGC
>CBDDRR010000055.1:0-9404 GCA_965233095.1 uncultured bacterium | reverse complement strand
CACGAGATCAGCAGCTGTCAGGCAGGCCTGTAAAGCTTCCCGACACGACTTCCGTCACATTTTGTCCCGTTGAGGGCCTTCCCGAGACGCCCGGTAACGGCGCGCCTGCTCAACCAGCGCCCCGAACAGCCGCCGCTGGCGGCGCATGAAGATCAGGAACTCGGGGTGCCACTGCACGCCCAGCAGGTATTCGAAGGCCGGGTCCTCTACGGCCTGGACGATGCCGTCGAGATCGCGCCCGGATACCCGCAGGCCTTCGCCAATGCGGTCGATGGCCTGGTTGTGCAGGCTGTTGATCATCCGCGGCCCGGGGCCGGTCAGCTCGTCCAGCCGGGTCTTCGGCTCGATGTGCAGCGTCTTCAACGGCAGCACGGTCCAGCGGTTGGACGTTTTGCTGCGCCGCGAGGCGAGCTCCTGGAAGAGGCTGCCGCCGCGGCGCACGTTCAGGAGCTGCGCCCCCCGGCAAATGCCGAGCAGCGGCACGCGGCGGCGCAGGGCCTCGTCGATGATGGCGGACTCGAAGGCGTCGCGAGCAGGGTCGTGGTTGGGCTCGACCTCGGGCTCGGCAGCGTACAGCACGGGGTCAACGTCATGGCCGCCGGTGACCACCACGCCGTCGTAGTCGAAGCCGCGGTCCTTGTCCGTCGGGCGCAGTTGCAGCGGATGGCCGCCGTAGCGGCGCACCGCCAGCGAGACCAGGAATCGCGGACCGAAAGCGCGCCGCTCCGGGCCGGTGATGGCGATCAGCGGCCGAGACATTCGCGCGAAACTTTCTTGGCCCAGTCGCCCAGCCAGCGCTTGAGCGGCTTGTCCAGAAACGCAGCGTAGGCTGCGCAGCAGGCGGCGAGCCGCTTGCGATCGGCCGCCAGCGCCTCGACCTCCAGCCAGTCGTCCCAGGCCACGTGCAGGCCCCAGCCCGGCACGTCGATGCGGCAGTCGGGCAGCCGATAATGGAAAGCGGGACGCGGCTTTATGAGCGGCTCGTCCGTGACGTTGCGCACGCGTTCCTCGTCGAGCTCGAGAAACAGCGGCAGGCAATCCAGCGCCCGGTTGCGCGTCGGGTTATCGTCCAGGTAGTCGTCGATCAACGTGCCGAGGTCGGGGTCATAGTCGGCGCTGATCACCTTGCGCACGTAGTCGGTCGGGAAGGGATCGACGTAGCTGGTGATCCGGCGGGTGAGGTTGATGTCGGCGCGCACCAGCAACCACTCGTACAGGCACAGGAAGGCCTGCAGGTAGCGCCGGATGACGGCCGGGTCGGTGCTGGGGATCTCCGGGTTGAACTGCATGCCGAAGGCGTAGCTCATGCTGTCCGACGTGCCCTTGGCCCCGGCGTCGCGCAGCAGCCCGATCAGTTCCTCCACCTCGTCGAGCCGGCGCATCGGCAGTGGCGGCGTGACGAGTTCGAGCGGTACCACCAGGTCGGCGACCCGCTTGAGCAGCTCCTCGGCGGAGTCGCGCAGCTCATCCAGGATGTCTTCCTCGTTGCGCTCCTCCTGGCCCATGCGCTTGAGAAAATCGAAATCCAGTTCGATCGCCCAGTCGCCGGCATCGTCGCCGGTCAGCACGCGCCGGTATCGCCCGTCCGTTGTGATGGCCAGGCCGAGATGCTCGGCGACAATCTCGGCGATATCGTTCAGCTCCAGGCCGATCATTTCCAGCTCGACGCCGACCCGTCGCGGCCTGCCGCGGTGGTTCTTCTGTCGCTTGGGCAACCGGATTGTGGCGCGGGTCCCTTGCATGGTCACAGTTGCTCCCTTGCTTGAGCCGGTTTCAATCGCCGCGGGCGACGCCGTCGAGACGCGGGTCGGCGCCGCCGCGCCAGCCCTGCACGGTCCGCTCGATGCCGTGCAGCCCGCTGGCCAGTTCCGCCTCGCGCACCCGGTGGCCGAGTGCCACGAATTCCGCATGCCGCGCGGCCAGCGCCGTGTTGCGCTCCAGCTCTACACGCCCTTCGGCATGCACGAAATTGGGCAATGCGATAGCTTCCTGTATCTCGAGCTCCCAGTCGAGCACCGCCACCAGCGTCTTCACCACGTACGGGATGATGCGCGGCCCGCCGCGGGCGCCCAGCGCAAGGCGGACTTCGCCTTGTGCATCAAACACAATTACCGGCGACATCGAGCTGCGTGGTCGCTTGCCGGGGGCGACGGCGTTGGGATGATCGCGATCCCCGTCGCGCGGGTCGAAAGAGAAGTCCGTCAGCTGGTTGTTCAGCAGGAACCCGCCGCTCATCATGCGGGCCCCGAACGGGGCTTCGATGGAACTCGTCAGCGCCACGACATTGCCGTCGCCGTCCACGATGGTGAAATGCGAGGTGCCGCCCGACATCGGCGTCGCGTGCCCGGGTTCTTCGCCCGTTGCATCCCCGAGCTGCGGCTCACCCGGCAGGGCGTGAACGAGCGCACGAGCCGGGTTGATCAATACCGAGCGCCGCTGCAGGTACCCTGCATCGAGCAGCCCGGCCACCGGCACATCGACGAAATACGGATCGCCGATGAAGCGTGCCCGGTCGGCGAAGGCGAGCCGCTGGGCTTCGATGAGCAGGTGCATAGCCTCCGCGGAGGCGGGACCCAGCTCTGCCAGCGGGAAGCGCTCCAGCATGCCGAGGATCTGCAGCACGGCGACGCCGCCGGAGGAGGGCGGTGGCGCGCCACAGACCGTCCACTCGCGGTAGGGCCCACACACCGGTGCACGCTCGAGCGGGACATAGGCGGCGAGATCGCTGACCGCCAGGTCACCCGGCCATGGCCACCGCGCCCGAGTCCGCGCCACCAGCGCAGCGCCGATCTCGCCCGAATAGAAAGCTTCAGGACCGCCAACCGCAAGTGCGGTCAAGGTGGCAGCGTACTCCGGGTTGCGCAGCAGCGCGTCGGTTTCGCCGGCCGGCGCCACGAAGGCGCGGTGCGTGTCGCCGAACAGCCGCAGCGACAGGTCGCGACGACTCTCGCGGCGCAAACGCTCGGGCATTGGCACGCCCTGCTCGGCGAGCTTGATGGCGGGTTGCAGCAGTTCGGCCCAGGGCAAGCGCCCGTGTCGATCGTGCGCCTGCGCCAGCATCGCCACCAGCCCGGGCACGCCGACCGCGCGCCCGCTGGGGATGGCGAACCAGCGCGGCGCGGGCAGGCCGAGCAGCCTGAAGCGGTCGGGTTGCGCGGCGGCCGGGGCGGTTTCGCGCCCGTCGTAGAACTTCAGTTCACCGCTGGCCGCGTCGAAATGAAGCAGAAAGCCGCCGCCGCCGATGCCGGTCTCGGGCGCTTCGACAAAGCCCAGCGTCATCTGCACGGCCACGGCGGCGTCCATCGCGCTGCCGCCGCGACGGAGCGTTCCCAGTCCCGCCTCGACTGCCAGCGGGTGTGCGGCGGCCACCATGAATCGCTGCGCGGAGCGGTCCTCCGCAGACCGGTGCGGATAGCCCTGCGTGACGGGGGGTGGCGCCGGCGCGCAGCCGGGCAGGGCCAGCAAAAGCAGCAGCGCCGCGGGCCCGGCGGCGGGGGCGGGACGACCGGGGATGCTCAGTCCCCCTTCCGATCTTCTTCCGGCTGGCTCTCGAACGCCTCTGCGTCCTGCTCTTCCATTTCCGCATCGCGCGCCGTCGGGCCCAGGTCCGCGATCCAGGTACCGCTGGCGACATCACCGACGCGATACAGCAATTCGTGATCGCCAACGACGAAGGTGTCGCCATCCTTGAGCGGACGTCGCTTGATGCGCTTGCCGCCGAAATAGATGCCATTGGTGCTGTTCAGGTCCTCGATGACGGCACTGCGCGCGCTGACGGTGAGCTGCGCGTGATGGCGGCTGACGAAGCGGCTGTCGAGCTGGATGTCGTTGTCGGCGGTCCGGCCGAGCACGAAACGTCCCTGGGTCAGGGGATACTCGCGCGGCTCCTCGCCTGATGTGGAGATCATCAGGCGTGCGATCGTCTCGCTGCCGAAGTTGGTGCCTGTACGCAGGCGGTTGGTGCGGCTGGCGAAATCGGTCCACTGCAGCTCGCGAACCGCCTCGCGTACCTCGTCAGTGCCCACCGTGTCTTTCTCTTCGCCGAAGGCGACCAGCATGGCAGTGTCACAGAGCGTGTTGATCAGCCGTGGCACGCCGCCGGTGTAGCGGTAGACAAGCGGGAAGCCCTCCGGATCGAATATCTCGCGCTCGGCGCCGGCAACTTCGAGGCGATGCTGGATGTATTCGCCGGTCTCCGCCTCGGTGAGCGCCTTGAGGTGGAAGCGCAGGCGGGTGCGCTGGGCGAGCTGCTCCAGCGCGGGCGAGTCAAGCGTCGAGTTCAGTTCCGGCTGCCCGGCGAGGATGATGCTCACAACGCGCCCGGCGCCCGGGCCGATATCCGAAAGCATGCGAATCTCTTCCAGCACGGTGGTGTCGAGATTTTGCGCCTCGTCGATGACGATCACGACCCGGCGCCCCTCGGCAAGCACCTCGCGCAGGTGACTGCTCAGCGTGTCCAGCAGCTCCGCCTTGCGCATGTTGAACGGCCGGATACCGAACTGCACCAGCAGGCTCTGCAGGAACTGCACAGTGGTGATCTGGGTCTGGTGGATGCGCGCCACCATGACCGTGTCGTCGAGCTCGGAGAGGAACAGCTCCAGCAACGTGGTCTTGCCAGCGCCGATCTCGCCGGTCACCACCACGAAACCGTCGCTGAACCACACGGTGGATTCCATGTAGGCTCGCGCGCGGGCGTGCTGCTTGCTGAGGAACAGAAAGCGCGGGTCCGGGCTGAGGCGGAACGGGTGTTCCTTGAGGCCGAAGGATTCGAGGTACATCTGGCGACCGGTCAATGGGCAATGGGGAGCGCCCCGAGGACCCCACTATAAGGAACCGGCCGCGCCGCGCAAGCGGCGGCTCCCCGATTCAAGCCAGCCGCCGCAGGCGCTCCAGCGCTGCGTCGCGCTCCCTGGCGGTGCCGCGCACCACCGTACCGTGGCCAAGCTTGCGGTTTGGCCGCGCCGTTTTACCGTAATCGTGGTAGTGGGCGCCCTCGATCTGCAGGGCCTCGGCCAGCGGCGGGAGGCGGCCGATGAAGTTGACCATGCCGGCATGAGCGGTCGCCGCGGTGGAGCCGAGAGGCAGGCCCAGTATGGCGCGCACATGGTTCTCGAACTGGCTGGTGACCGCACCCTCGATGGTCCAGTGGCCGGAATTGTGCACCCGCGGCGCCATCTCGTTGGCCAGCAACCTGCCGCCGGCCTGGAAGAACTCGACGGTGAGCACGCCGACATAACTGAAGTGGTTGAGCAGCGCGTCGAGGTGACGCTCCGCCTCGGCCTGCGCAGCGGCGTCGTCCCAGGGCGCCCGCGTCTGCCGCAAGATGCCGTCGACGTGGACATTCTCCGCCAGCGGCCAGTACGCGGTGGCGCCGTCCCGGCCGCGCACCGCGATGAGAGACAGCTCGCGCTCGAAATCCACGAAGCCCTCGAGAATCGCCGGCGCCCCGCCGAGCGCGTCGAATGCCCCGTCAAGCTCCGCCGCCGTCCGGATGCGGCGCTGGCCGCGACCATCGTAGCCGAGCCGGCGGGTCTTCAGGATTGCCGGCAGGCCGACCTGCTCGACCGCCCGCAGCAGGGAAGGCTGGGAATCCACCGCGGCAAAGGGCGCCGTCGGAATGCCGAGCGAATTGAACAGGCGTTTCTCGTCGAGCCGGTCCTGGCCCGCACCCAGCGCCGCCGGCTGCGGAAAGAAAGGTACCTTGGCCGCCACGGCTTCGGCGGCATCTTGCGGCACGTTCTCCACGTCAAAGGTCACCACGTCCACCGAGGCGGCGAGCGCTGCGAGCGCTGCCGGGTCGTCGAAGCGGCCGTGGATCATGCGCCCTACCTGGGCGCCAGGCGCGTCCGGATCGGCATCGACGAACACGAAACGCTGCCCGAGCGGATAGCCGGCGAGAGCCAGCATGCGCCCAAGCTGGCCTGCGCCGATGATGCCAATCTTCATTCGGGCGCAGCGGCCGCCGGGTCGGGATCGGCAAGCACCTTGCGGGTCTGCTCGCCGCGGTAGCGCTCGAGCGCCGCGAGGATCTCCGGGTGCGCCGTGCCGAGCATCGCCGCCGCGAGCAGCGCCGCGTTGACGGCGCCAGCGTTGCCGATGGCCAGGGTGGCCACCGGGATTCCGGCCGGCATCTGCACGATCGACAGCAGCGAGTCGAGGCCGTTCAGTGCCTTGGACTGCACCGGCACGCCGAGCACCGGCAGGCTGGTCTTGGCCGCCGCCATGCCGGGCAAGTGCGCCGCGCCGCCGGCCCCGGCGATGATCACCTCGAGGCCGCGACCGCGGGCGGTCTCGCAGTAATCGAACAGCAGGTCCGGCGTGCGGTGTGCAGAGACCACGCGCGTCTCGAACGGCACGCCCAGCGCCGTCAGCGTGGTGGCCGTGTGCTGCATGGTGCTCCAGTCGGAGCGCGATCCCATGATGATGCCGACGAGCGTGTTCATCGCGCTATTCTAGCAGCGTCGCGCCGCCAGGCGAGCCGTGGTTTGTCGCGCGCTGCTCGATGACGGCCCGGAGCAATCGGAACAACCGCTTCGGCGCGCCGCTGCGACCCTGCCGGACGGCAACCACGGCTTCCTGGAGCACGGCCTCGTCGGCGTCCGGGTGCGCGGCCAGGAAGGCCTGCATGGCACTGTCACCCTCGGCCACCAGCCGGTCACGCCATGTCTCCGTCTCGCGGAACATCCGGGCGGACTCGAGGCTGGGCCGCCGGTGCGCATCGATAAAGGCCTGCAGCGGCACCGGGTCGAGGTCGCGCATCAGCTTGCCGATGAACTGTCGCTGGCGGCGCTGCGCTTCGTGCGAGGAGATGCTGCGGAGCTGTTCCAGCGCCTCGCGCAGCCGGTCCGGCATCTCCAGCTTGTCGAGAGCCTCCGGCGGCAGCCCGGCCAGCTGCTCACCGAGCGATTGCATCGCCGTCGCCTCGCGCTTGCGCTGCGACTTGCTCGGGGTGTCGTCGTCGCGGCTCACAGCGCCGGCTCCAGCGCCTCGATCAGGCGGTCGACCTCAGCGAGAGTGTTGTAGTGCGCCATCGATACCCGCACGACGCCGGTGGCACGATTGAGCCCGAGCGCTTCCACCAGCCGGGGCGCGTAAAAATGGCCATGGCGGATGCCCACGCCGGCGCCGTCCGCATGCTGCACGATCTCTGCGGGTGGCCGCTGGGACGCGACGAAGGACACCGTCGGCAGCCGGTCGGCCCCGACGGCCGTATCGCCGATGATCCGTATGCCGGGCCGGGCGGTGAGCCAGTCCAGCAGGTGGCGCGTGAGCGCCCGCTCGTGTGCCGCGATGAGCCCGAAGGCCGGACCGCCGTGATGCGCGCCAAGCGCCTCGAGGTACTCGGGCACCGCCGCCGCGCCCCACGCCAGCTCGTATGGCCAGGCGCCCGGCTCGAGCTTTGCTGCGGGCTCCACGGGGTCCAGCCACTCGTGGTTGAGGTTGCTCAGCATCTCCGCACCCGCCTCCGAGCTGCAGAGGAGGGCGCAGTGCGGCCCGAACACCTTGTAGAGGCTGAAGGCATACCAGTCGACGCCCCAGTCCGCGAAGGCCAGCGCACGGTGTGGCGCGTAGGCCACGCCGTCGACACAGGTTCGCGCGCCGGCGGCGTGGGCGCGCGCCGTGACCGCCCCGACATCCACGGTGCTGCCAAGCAGGTTGGAGGCGTGCGTGAAACAAACCAGCCGCGTGCGGTCAGACAGCAATGCCTGCAGGTCGTCGAGCTCGAGGCGCATGCTGTCCGGCCGGATCCGCCACCAGCGAATGCGCACGCCGTGTGCCTGCAGGCGCAGCCATGCACCGATGTTGGCCTCGTGATCTGCGTCCGTGACGACGACCTCGTCTCCCGGCGCGAGGCTCGGTGCGAGCGAGCGCGCCAGGCGCGACAACAGCGAGGTGGTCGAGGCGCCGATGGCCACGCGGTCCGGGGCGGGAACCTGGCCGCCGCCGGTGGCGAACAATCCGGCCAGCGCCAGGCGGGCCTCGGCCTGGCGCCGCCCGGCATCCGCCGACGGGGCATAGCTGGCGCCGAGCTGCACGGGCCAGCGAGCAAGGTACTCGGAGACCCGTTCCGCGACGGCAGTCAGCGGGGCCGACCCGCCGGCGTTGTCGAGCAGCGCCCAGTCGCAGTGCAGGGCCGCGAAACGAGCGCGTACCCAGTCGATGTCCAGCGTTGCAGCGGTCGTTCGGGTCACGCGTTTGCCGGGCGTCAGGGGGCGGCGATGATAGCACGGAGGTTTGCTACACTGCGGCGCTCACCAGGGACTGGCAGCACTCGGCGGGAAGCAAATCGATGTCATCGGCGGACTTGAGCGACCTGGGCGGCGCGCGCGCGCGCCTCGAGACCATGGCGGGCGACGCGTTGTCCAGGGCGACGCTCAATGGCGCGTCCGCCGCCGAAGTCGGCGCGAGCCTTGCCACCGGGCTGTCCGTGACCGTGCGCAAAGGGGAGGTGGAGACGCTCGAGCACCAGCGCGACCGCGGCTTCAGCGTCACGGTGTATTTCGGCCAGCGCAAGGGCAGCGCCAGCACCTCCGATCTCGCGCCCGGCGCGATCGCCGAGACGGTAGACAAGGCCTGCACCATCGCCCGTTACACGGCCGAGGACCCCTGCGCCGGGCTGGCCGATGCCGAGCTGATGGCGCGGGAGATTCCCGACCTGGACCTCGATCACCCGTGGGCGCTCGATCCCGACCAGGCCGTCAGCCTGGCGCGCGAGTGCGAGGCCGCTGGCCTGGAAGCGGATGCGCGCATCTCCAACACCGAGGGCGGTTCGCTGTCCACGCATCGCTCGTTGCGCGTGTACGCCAACAGCCATGGGTTCTCCGGCGGCTACGCGAGCACCAGCCACAGCCTCAGCTGCGCCCTGATCGCGGGCCAGGGCGACGAGATGCAACGCGACTACTGGTACTCGGTGGCGCGTCGCGCGGAGGATATGGAGTCGCCGCAGGCGGTGGGTCGTCGCGCGGCGGATCGCGCCCTGCGTCGGGTCGGGGCGCGCCGCATCGGCACGCGCACCACGCCGGTGATTTACGTCGCCGAGCTCGCGCGCGGCTTTCTCGGCCACCTCGCCTCTGCCGTCAAGGGGGCCGCGCAGTATCGCAAGGCGAGTTTCCTGCTCGGTGCCGCAGGCAGCCAGGTGCTGCCCGCATGGCTCGACATCGAGGAACGGCCCCACCTGCCTCGGGCGCCGGGTTCAGCCCCCTTCGACGCCGAGGGAGTGGCCACCCACGACCGCAGCCTGGTCAAGGGCGGCGTGCTGCAGGGCTACGTGCTGTCGAGCTATTCGGCGCGCCGGCTCGGGCTGCAGACGACCGGCAACGCCGGCGGCATTCACAACCTGATGGTCAGCCCGGGCGAAGAAGACCTTGCCGGCCTGATCCGCCGGATGGGCCGCGGTTTCGTCG
>CBDDRR010000054.1:0-3098 GCA_965233095.1 uncultured bacterium | reverse complement strand
GCTGGGCTTCGTCGAGCACCGGCTCGGCCATGAGCTCACCGCCCTGGTCCACATGCAATGGGCGTTCCGCCAGGCGCGGCAACGCGGCGAATGGCGGGACGTGCGTGGCGTGCCTCCCTGGCTGCGGGACCATTTGCGCGGTGCGGGGGCGTTCATCGCCCGCTATCTGCCGGAGATCCTCCAGCGCGGCCTGGAAGGCGCGAACGGCGACGTGACCCGCGTCAAGGGTTTCATCCGCGGCCAGTTGGGCCTGGAGCGGCTGACGACGCCCGATCCGCGCCAGGCTCCGAAGAAGCACATCGTCCCGGGCCTGCCGGCTGCGCCCTGGCTGGATCCGGCGCTCTTCCCCTGGGCGCAGCGACTGCGGGAGGCGTTTCCCGACATCCTCGCGGAGTACCTCGCGGTCGCCGGCGGCGGCGACGGTTTCGAGCCGTTCCTGGATTTCAAGTCGGCCGAGCAGGCCGCCAAGTACCTGAGCACCACCGGCCCCGCGCCGGAATGGAATGCGTTCTTCTTCTATCGCCATGGCGTGCGCAACGAGGAGAACTGCCGGCGCTGCCCCAAGACGGCCGCCCTGCTCGAGTCGTTGCCGCTGGTCCGCCTGCCGGGCACTACGCCCGAGATCTGTTTTTCCGTGCTGACACCGGGCAGCCACATCCTGCCGCACCGCGGAGACTCGAACCTGCGCAGCGTCGTGCATCTCGGCCTCGTGATCCCGCCGGAGTGCGTGCTCAAGGTCGCGGGCGAAGAGCGCTCGTGGCGGCCCGCCGAGGTCCTCGCGTTCGTCGACACCTACGAGCACGAAGCCTGGAATCGCTCCGGGTCGACCCGGGGCATCCTGCTGATGGATGCTTGGAACCCGCATCTGACCGACGTCGAGCGGGCGGTTCTGCCCAAGGTGTTCGCGGCGATCCACGAGATCGCCACCGAGACCGAGCGGTTGCGCCCGCGCACCCTGTAAGATTCCGCCCCCATGAAACTGGCTCCGTCGTTTGTCAGGCTGCCGCTGCAGTTCGATGTCGAGCGCATGGCCCAGGAAATTGCCGCGCTGCCGCCCGCCGCGTGGACGCGCCATCCCCAGGCGTACCCGGGCAACAGCGCGGTCCGGCTGGTCAGCGTTGGCGGCGGAGAGAACGACAAGGTGGCCGGCGCGATGGCCATGACGCCGCACCTCGCCGCGTGCCCGTACCTCCAGCAGGTCCTCGGCAGCTTCGGCGTCGTCTGGAGCCGGTCGCGCCTGATGAAACTCGCCCCCGGCGCGGCCGTGCCCGAGCACGCCGACATCAACTACCACTGGTTCAGCCGCGTGCGCATCCACGTTCCGGTGCAGACCGAACCTGGCGTGCTGTTCCACTGCGGCAGGGACGTGGTGCACATGGCCGCGGGCGAGGCCTGGATCTTCGACAACTGGCGCCTGCACCGCGTCGAGAACGGCTCATCGCGCGAGCGCGTGCATCTGGTGGCCGACACCGTCGGCAGCGCGTCGTTCTGGCAGCTGGTCGAGGCCGGCATGGTCGGCCGGCCGGCCCGCACGGTGCCGTTCGTGCCCGGCCAGGCGGCGCCGCTGCTGTTCGAGCGCTACAACGTGTTCCGGATCATGCCGCCCGCGGAGATGGAGCTGCTGCTCGGCGACCTGGCCCAGGAACTCGTCGACCGGACGGCACCCGATGGCAGCGCCACGCCGGCCGTGCAGCGTTTCCGGATCCTGCTCAGGACGTTCTGCCACGACTGGCGCCAGCTGTGGCTGCTGTACGCGGACTCGCCCGAAGGGCGGCCGGCCTACGAGCGCGCACTCGAGGAACTGCGGACGCAGGCGGCGGGGCTCGCCAAGGGCCTGGGGATGCGCACCAACCGGATGGCCGCGATGATGGTGCTGCAGGCCCGCATCCGGTTTGCGGCCGGCGACTCCCAGGCCGGGCCGCAGGCCGACGGTGAATACGACGCGACGCTCTCGGCGGCGCCGGCGCATTCCGCGGCGGCCCGGACCGTCGGCGCCACGGTCGCTGCGCCGGCCCCCGCGGCCGCCGCCGCGCCCTGCTTTGACCGGCCGGTCTTCATCGTTTCGGCGCCGCGTTCCGGCAGCACGCTGCTGTTCGAGACGCTCGCGTGTTCGCCGCAGGTGTGGACGGTCGGAGGCGAGGCGCACTGGCTGGTCGAGGGCTTCCCGCAGTTGTGCCCCGGGGCGCCGGATGTCGACAGCAACCGCATCGAGGCGCGGCACGCCACGCCGGACATCAATGCGGGGATTCGCAGTCGCATCGCCGAGCGCCTGCAAGGGCCGGCGGGCGAAAAGCTGCCGGCGCCGCTTGCGGGCGCGCTGCGCTTCCTCGAGAAGACGCCGAAGAACGCGCTGCGCATCCCATTCTTCGACGCCGTGTTCCCGGATGCGCTGTTCGTGTTCCTGTGGCGCGATCCGCGCGCGAATGTCAGCAGCATCATGGAGGCTTGGAAGTCGAACCGCTGGGTGACATATCCCCAGCTCGAGGGCTGGGACGGTCCGTGGTCCATGCTGCTGCCGCCGCGCTGGCGGGCGCTGCGCGGCCGTCCGCTCGAGGAGATCGCGGCGTACCAGTGGCGCAGCGTCAACGGCATCATCGCGCAGGACCTCGCCGCGCTCGGCGCCGGCCGCAGCATCATGGTGTCCTACGAGGAATTCCTGCGTGACCCGGCCGCCGAGGTCCGCCGGATCTGCGACTTCGCGGGGTGGAGCTTCGACGAGGCCCTGCGCCAGCGCGTCGCCGGGCCGCTGCCGTTGTCGCGATACACGCAGACGCAGCCGCAGCCGGACAAGTGGCGCAAGAACGAGCACGCGATCGCGAGCGTGATGCCGTCGTTGGAGGAAACCTTCGCGCGCCTGCGCCAGCTGCAGTCGCAGCCGCGCTGACACACCGTGGCGCTCTAGTCGCGCTGCCCATGCCGGCCGGCCCCGTCCCGGAATCGCCCGGCGCCGGCGGCCATGTCACCCGAGGCCAGCGATTGCAGCCCGTGGCGGAACTCGTTGGCGAGGGCCTCGGTTTCGCCGAGGCTCCACTGCTCGAGCACGCTGGCGCGATCGCCGCGCAGGCAGGTCTGCGGCAAGGCGGCGAGCTGCAGCGCGA
>CBDDRR010000053.1:0-7177 GCA_965233095.1 uncultured bacterium | reverse complement strand
GGTCGAGCGCGTGGTCGACGGCCGCGCGGGCACAGTGCAGTACTGGATCGAGAACAGCATCAACGAGAACCAGCGCCGCGCGCAAGAGATTCCCCGCAGCAGCGACTGCAGCTTCGCGCCCCAGTTCAACATCATGAATGTGTTCGACCTGCTGATCTTCAACACCGACCGGAACCTGGGTAACATCCTTTACGACGCCGACCAGCACATCTGGCTGATCGATCACACGCGGGCGTTCGGTACCCGGCGCGGCGAGCCGGCCATGCTGCGCAACGCCCAGGTCGTGATCACCCCCGACCTGGCCGCGATGCTCGACCAGGTCACCGAGGAAAATCTCGAGCCGCTGAAGCCGTACCTGCATACGCGCCAGATCAGCGCGCTGATCACCCGGGCCCAGTGGTTGCGGGGACGGCAATGAAGTGGGGCGTGGGGTCCGCTCCGTAGCTGACTCCGAAGCCGGACTGTACGCTCAGTCCCTCGAAGTCGGTGGCCGAGAGCATCACGTCCAGCGTGCCGCTGCTGCCTGCCGGCGGGCGGATAGTGAAACTCTGGTTGTATGGGTCGAAACGAATCCATCCCGGCAGCGGACTGCCGTCCGCAGCACGTGCCTGGAAACGCAGCGCATCGCCCGGGTCCGGGTCGATGAAGGTCTGGTCCGGGACGCTGAACATGAGGACCTGGCCGGCGGGCACGTAGACGTCCGGCAAGCGCTTGCTGACGACCGGGGGCAGGTTCTCCAGGTTGTGCCGGATTTCGTTGCGGTGGTACTTGCCTATGGCGTTGCCGAGGGCAAACAGCGCGAGCGCGAGGCCCAGGTTGATCGCAACCATCCAGCCAATCTCGAGATCAAGGAGCCGGGCCGTCAGCATGACAAGCCCCATGCTCAGCAGGTCGCCGAAACGCGCCATGAAGGTATCGACGGTGGTTTTGCCGACGTACTTCTCCTCGCGGGTCACCGGCAGGTACAGCGTGTGGTTGGTGGTGTTGCCCATCGACATGTTGGTGGCGTTCTCGATGATCATCATCACGCGCACCACGGCGAACACCGGCACAAACAGGATCAGTCCGTAATTGATGACCATGACAATGGGCAGCACGAGAATCGCGCCCCGTACGCCAAACCAGCGAAAGATCCGCGACACCAGGAACAGCTGGATGACGATCTGCAGCGCCGTGAACCAGGTCCAGTAGTTGCCCCAGAAACGGGATATGACATCGCCGCTGGTGAGCTGGCCATCGCCCGCCGCCACGATGTTACTGGCGTGCTCGGCAAGGAAGGTTACGAGGACGTAGCCGCCATTCGTGTTGACCAGGTTGAGCAGCATCACGAACAGCGCGATCCGTACGAGGTAGCCGCTGCGCGCGACAACTCGAAAGCCGCCGAGGACCTGTGCGATGAAGTTGGCCTGCGGCTCGGCGAATTGACCGGCTTGCGCGCTGCGCGAACCCTCCGGCACGACGCGCTCCGCAAGGCGGCTGAGCAGCAGGACGGCGGTCAGCAGCGCTGCTGACATCAACATCAGGTTGGCGACGCCGAGCTGGGAAAACATTCGTCCGCCGACCTGGCTGCCCGCCATGGCGCCGAGCGCGGCGCCCATCATGATGACCGCGAACAGGCGCTGCCCGGTCTTCACGTTGAACAGGTCGGCGGCGAAGGCCCAGAACTGCGCGATCACCATGACGTTGAACACGCCGACCCAGATGTAGAAAGGCACGGCGATCGGAATTCCGAGCGAGACCAGCAGTGCGAAAAAAAGCAGGTTCGAGACGAAAAAACCGCCGACCCAAAGGAGCACGGCGGACTTGTTGCCGCGGCTCTTCAGGTAATCGAACAACAACTTGTACAGCGGGATGATGAAGATCAGCGATACCGCGATGGCGCCGGTGGAGTAGGCGCGAACCTCCGGCGATTCCTCGACGAGGATCAGCGTCTCGCGCACCAGGCGAATCAGGTAGTAACCGAACAGCAACAGGAAGATCTGCAACAGCATCAGGAAGGCGGTGCGTCCCTCTCCCGGGCGAACGGCGGTGAACAACGTCAGGAAACGCTCGAAGAGCGTCAGGCGGGAAACGACCGGCGCCGACGAACTCATTTTCTGCGTTCCCCTCAGCGTTGGCAGCCTGGACAATAATAGGTCGAGCGCTGGCCCTGCACCATGGCACGGATGGTGCCTTCGCAGCGCAGGCAGGGCTCTCCGGCCCGATCGTATGCTGCGAGCTCCGGGCGGAAATAGCCGCGCTGGCCATCGCCCCAGGCAAAGTCCCTCAGCGTGGTGCCGCCTTGGCGGATGGCCGCCTCGAGGACTGCGCGGATGGCTGCTACCAGTCGCTCCAGCCGCTGCAGGCTTATTCTGCCGGCGGCGCGCGCGGGGTGGATGCCGGCGCGAAACAACGCCTCGCTGGCGTAGATATTGCCAACGCCGACCACGATCCGCCCGTTCATGATGAGCTGCTTGATGGCTACCCTGCGGCCCCGGCAGGCGGCGAACAGGTATTCGGCCGTGAACTCGGGGCCTAGCGGCTCGGGCCCGAGCTCGCGCAGCAGGGAATGCTGCAGCGGGTCCCCGGCTACCCAGTCCGCCGAGCCGAAGCGTCGCGGATCATGAAACCGCAGCACGCGGCCGGTCTCGAGCGCAATGTCGAGATGGTCATGCGTGTCCGGCGGTGACGCAGCCTGCAGCACGCGCAGGCTGCCGCTCATGCCGAGGTGCAGCATCAGCGTGCGATCCCCCTCGGCGCGAAACAAGAGATACTTGGCGCGACGTTCGGCAGCGAGCAGCCGGCGACCCGGCAATTCCAACGCCAGCCGTTCGGGCACCGGCCAGCGCAGCATGGGCTGGCGCAGCGCCACGGCGGTGACGCGCACGCCCTCGATCCAGGGCGCGACGCCGCGACGGGTGGTCTCAACCTCGGGCAGTTCCGGCATGGGTTGTCGTCTTGTGGCGGCTGGGCGGCATGACATCCGGCGGTCCAGCCCATATAGTCGCACGACTGATTCTCAAGACGGCGGATTCCCAGTGATCGAATTTCTTCTCCAGCATCATCGCGGCCTGCTCGGGCTATCGGCGTGGGGCTACGTGCTCGCCTCGCTGGTCATGATCCAGGTGACCGTGTTCGCGGTGACACTGTACCTTCATCGCGATGCGGCGCACCGGGCCGTTGACCTGCATCCGGCGATCCGGCATTTCTGCCGCTTCTGGCTTTGGCTCACCACCGGCATCGCGACGCGGGAGTGGGTGGCCATCCATCGCAAGCACCACGCACGCTGCGAGACGCCGGATGATCCCCACAGCCCGCAGGTCGAAGGCCTCAGGAAGGTGCTGCTGGAGGGCGCGGAGCTGTACCGTGCCGAGGCGCGCAACAAGGAGACGCTGCGCAAGTACGGCCGCGGTACGCCGGACGACTGGCTGGAGCGCCGCGTCTATGGTGCCGCGCACAACTACCTGGGCATTGTGGCCATGGTGTTGCTGTTCCTGCTGCTGTTCGGCGCGCCGGGGATCATCATGATCGCCGTGCAGCTGGTCTCGCAGCCGCTGCTGGCGGCCGGGATCGTCAACGGCGTCGGCCACTACGCGGGCTACCGCAACTTCGAATGCGCCGACGCCTCGCGCAACGTCACGCCCTGGGGCCTGCTGCTTGGCGGCGAGGAGCTGCACAACAATCACCATGCATTCCCGTCCTCGGCACGTTTCTCGATCCGGCCGTGGGAGCTGGACATCGGCTGGCTGGTGCTGCGCGGCCTGTCGGTCGTCGGACTCGCAGAGATCCGCCGCACCGCCCCGGTGCCGGAACTGAAGGCGGCGCGCCAGCACCTCGATCTCGAGACGGCGCGGGCGATCATCGTCGGCCGCATGCACGTGATGCGCGATTACACGCGCCTCGTGACCCTGCCGGTGTTGCGCGGGGAGTTCGCTGCGCTGCGGGCGCGTATTCCCGAGCGCGCCGGGCGGCTCAGGCGGCTGCTGGTCCGCGAGACGGCGCTGCTGGACCAGTCCGCGCGGCGGCGCCTCCAGGAGGTGCTCGAGAGCAACCAGGCGCTGGCGACCGTGCACGAGTTCCGCGAACGGCTGAAATCCATCTGGGCCGGCTCGGCGACCAGCAACGAGGGTCTCATCGTGCAGTTCCGCGACTGGTGCGCGGAGGCGGAGGCCAGCGGCGTGCGGGCCTTGCAGGAGTTCGCCGCCAGCCTGCGGGGCTACTCGCTGCGCACGGCCTGATCGCGTCGGGGCCGCCTGCGGTCGACAGCAACAAAAAAGCCCGCCGGACGGCGGGCTTTTTCCTGGGTGAGCGTGACCAGGGCCGGGCGGCTACTTGATCTTCGCTTCCTTGTACATCACGTGCTTCCGGGCCTTGGGGTCAAACTTGCTGACCTCCATCTTCTCCGGATGCAGCCGCTTGTTCTTGGTGGTGGTGTAGAAATGGCCGGTTCCGGCCGACGACACGAGCTTGATCTTGTCGCGCATGATGTTGCTCCTCAGACCTTTTCGCCGCGGGCGCGCAGGTCGGCCAACACGGTGTCGATACCCTTGCGATCGATGATCCGCAGTCCCCGCTGGGAGACACGCAGCCTCACGAAGCGCTTCTCGCTCTCCACCCAGATGCGGTGGGTGTGGAGATTGGGCAGGAAGCGGCGGCGCGACCGATTGTTCGCGTGGGATACGTTGTTCCCGGTGGCGGGACCCTTGCCGGTGACCTGGCAGATTCGCGACATGACTGTAATTCCTCGGAAAAAACCGGCGACCCGGCCATTAGAGAGTCGGGCATTATGCCGTTGCCGCCCACGCCGCGCAAGTCGGAGAACCGGAGTTTACAGCAGGCCCCGCTCGGCGAAGGACACGCAGGCCGCATCGCCGACGACCAGGTGGTCGAGCACGCGGATGTCCACCAGGGCCAGCGCACTCTTCAGGCGACGCGTGATGACTTCGTCGGCCTGGCTGGGCTCGGCCACCCCGGAGGGATGATTATGAGCCAGGATCAGCGCGGCGGCGTTGCGCGCCAGCGCGCGCTTGACCACCTCGCGGGGATGAACGCTGGCGCCGTCGATGGTGCCGCGGAACAGCTCCTCGAAGTGGATTACCCGGTTGCGGTTGTCCAGGTGAAGGCAGCAGAACACCTCGTGGGGAAGGTCCCGGAGCCGTGCCCGCAGGAAGCGGCGGACGGCATCAGGCGAGCCGAGCGCTGGGCCACGGCGCACCGTCTCCTCCAGGTGGCGGCGCGCCAGCTCCAGCCCGGCCTGGAGCTGGACGTATTTCACGGGGCCCAGCCCGGGCCGCGCCACGAAGCTCGCCATGTCCGCCGTCAGCAGGCCGCGCAACCCGCCGAAACCGAGCAGCAGTTCCCGTGCCAGGTCGACCGCGCTGCGCCCCGGCGCCCCGGTGCGCAGAAAAATCGCCAGCAGCTCGGCGTCCGACAGGCGTTCCGGCCCACCGGCGAGGAGCTTTTCGCGGGGCCTTTCGGCGCTGGGCCAGTCTCTGATGGGCAGGTGGGGCATGGCCTGGGGCGGTTCCGGGGTGCCAATCGGTGGGCCTCTCAGGTTAAGCTGCCCGACGCAGTCAAGGCATGGAGCCTTTATGCCCAATCTTGCGGGAAAACAGGTCCTTCTCGGCGTTACGGGCGGGATCGCGGCCTACAAGTCACCTGACCTGGTGCGCCGGTTGCGGGAGCAGGGCGCAGAGGTGCGCGTTGTGCTGACCCCGGCCGCCGAGCGCTTTGTCACGCCGCTGACCTTCCAGGCCGTGTCCGGGCATCCCGTGCGCGGCGGCCTCTGGGACGAGTCGGCCGAGGCAGCGATGAGCCACATCGAGCTGGCCCGCTGGGCCGACCTGGTGCTGGTGGCGCCGGCCACGGCAGACTTCCTGGGGCGGCTTGCCGCCGGCCTGGCCGATGACCTGCTGGCGACGGTGTGCCTCGCCACCGAGGCGCCGATTGCGGTGGCACCCGCCATGAACCGGCTCATGTGGGCGAACCCGGCCACCCAGGACAACGTCCGCCGGCTGGCAGCGCGGGGCGTCACAGTGCTCGGGCCGGGCAGCGGCAACCAGGCCTGTGGCGAGACCGGCGAGGGGCGCATGCTCGAGCCGGCGGAGATCGCTGCGGCGCTGCCGATCCCGGCAGGCCGCGGCGCCGGTGTGCTGGCAGGGCAGCGGGTGATCGTCACGGCCGGCCCGACACGGGAGGCGCTCGACCCCGTGCGCTACCTGACCAACCGGAGCTCCGGAAAAATGGGTTATGCGGTGGCCGCAGCCGCGGCGCGCGCGGGCGCGGAGGTCGTGCTGGTGAGTGGCCCGGTGGACCTGGCGCCGCCGGCCGGGGTGCGCGTCGTGCCGGTGGACACGGCCGCGGCGATGCGCGCGGCGGTGCAGGCCGAGCTGCCCGGCGCGACGGTGTTCGTCGGCGCTGCCGCGGTGGCAGATTACCGCCCGGCGGAACCGGCGCAGCAGAAGATCAAGAAGGGCGCCGCCGAGATGGCGCTGGCGCTGGTGCGCAACCCGGACATCCTCGCCGAGGTCGCAGCGGCATCGCCGCGGCCCTTCGTGGTCGGCTTCGCGGCGGAGACCGAGAACGTCGAGGCAAATGCCCGACTCAAGCTGGAGGGCAAGGCGCTCGACATGATCGCCGCCAACAGGGTGGGGTCGGATTGCGGCTTTGATCGCGAGGACAACGCGCTGCTGGTGCTGTGGCCGGACGGCGGAAGGGAAGATCTCGGCAGCGGCAGCAAGGCGGATCTGGCCGACCGGCTGGTAGGGATCATTGTGGAGAGAATGCGTGCAGGTCATCAAGCTCAAGATTCTTGATCCCCGCCTCGGCAACGAGATCCCGCTGCCCGAGTACGCCACGCCGGGCTCGGCAGGACTGGACCTGCGCGCCTGCCTGGACGACCCACTGGTGCTCCAGCCCGGGCAGACGGAGCTGATCCCGACAGGACTTGCCATTCACATCGACGACCCGGGCCTGGCGGCGGTGCTGCTACCGCGCTCCGGGCTGGGCCACAAGCACGGCATCGTGCTCGGCAACCTCGTCGGGCTCATCGACTCCGACTACCAGGGGCAGGTGTTCGTGTCGGCCTGGAACCGGGGTAGCCTGGCGTTCACCATTCAGCCGGGCGAGCGCATCGCACAGATGGTGGTGGTCCCCGTGGTGCGGGCGCGCTTCGAGGTCGTCGAGGACTTCTCCGCCA
>CBDDRR010000052.1:0-11792 GCA_965233095.1 uncultured bacterium | reverse complement strand
GATGACGTCGTCAGGCAACTCATCGTAGGCAACGCCCATGTCGATGCGGCGCAGGTTCTCCACGCCGGTCTCGGAAATGCGCGCCGTCCAGCGCCACTCCCGGCCGGCGAACTCCACGGTATCGTTGGAATCGCCGACGTCCGGAAACTCGCCCGACAGCCGGATCTCGCTGATCTGGTTCATGGCGATCCAGTCCGCCAGGGCGCGTTCGCGCAGTGTCGAGGTGGAGTGCGCCATCTGGATGATGCCGTTGAACACGGCGATCAGGCCGATCGATACCACCGCCAGCGAGACCATTACCTCCAGCAGCGTGAAGCCGCGCATGCTGCCGCGTTTCACTGCGAATCCTCCGGCGCAATCACTTCAATTTCGCCCTGCACGCGGCCACGCACCAACCAGGCATCGGCGATGAAATCAGTCACCAGGAACAGCTCGAAAGGCGTGAACTCGCCGCTGGAAAACACGCCCACGTGCGGCAGGATCTCGTCCTGGCGGCGCTCACGGCGTGGGTCCTCGGCGTCGACCACCACCTCGCGGCCCTCCACCGCAAGGGCCACGCGCAGGCCCTCGGGAAGCGTCCGGCGGCGCAGTGCAGCCTCGTCATCGACCACCGACCACAGGCCGCTGTCGGGGTCCCAGGAAAGGAACCGGTAGCCGTCCTCGAAGAACTCGAGGCCGAAGTCGCGGCCCTGGATGAGCGCCTCCTCGGTGACCAGTTGCAGCAGGGAATTCAGCCGCCGGGCCTCGGTCTCAGCCGGGTCGTCGGCGCGCAGCGTGCCGAGCGACAACACGGTCATGCCCACCATGATCCCGAGGATCACGATGACGACGAGCAGCTCGAGGAGCGAGAAGCCGGCGGCCGGCGGCCGCACGGACCGGCGTGGCTTAGTAGACAGACCAGTTGCCGATTTCAGCATTGATGCCTTCGCCACCGGGCTCGTTGTTGGCCCCGTAGGTGAAGACATCGAATTCGCCGTGGCGGCCCGGATACAGGTACCGGTAGGTGTTGTTCCACGGGTCGCGCGGCAACTTGTCGAGGTAGGGGCCGCGCCAGTTGCGCACCGTCGGGTCATTCGGCCGCGTGGTCAGCGCGTCGAGCCCCTGGTCGGTGGTCGGGTAACGCGAGTTGTCCATGTAGTACAGCTTCAGCGCGCTCTCGATCCCGCGGATGTCTTGCTTGGCCCGATTGATAGACGCATCGTCGATGCGGCTGATGACATTCGGCGCGACGATCGCGGCCAGGATGCCGAGAATCACGACCACCACCATGATCTCGATCAGGGTGAAACCCGCCTGGCGCAGACCGGTCGGTCCCGCCCGCACACCGGAAAGTATCTTGTTGGACGTCATCATTCAGCCTCGAGTGACATGCCCCCGGAATTCACACGCCGGGGGACGGTTCAACAGCGCCTGCCATGATATCAGAACAGCGGGCGACGACCGTCGCCTCGCGCCTGCCCCGTGACAAGACTCTGACTATAATGACCACTTCATGATGCAGGAGTTGCACTGATGGCAATCGCCGCGGTATTCCCCGGCCAGGGATCCCAGTCGGTCGGCATGCTGGCCGGTCTCATCGATGCGGAGCCGGCCGCCGCCGCGGCCTTCGCCGAGGCCGACGAGGCGCTCGGCTACGGCCTGACGGCGCTGGTGCGCGAAGGTCCGGCGGAGCAACTCAACCTCACCGACCGCACCCAGCCCGCCATGCTGGCCGCCGGCGTCGCCGCGTGGCGCGCCTGGCAGGCGCACGGCGGCGCCGAGCCGATCGCCATGGCGGGCCATAGCCTGGGTGAGTACACCGCGCTGGTGTGCGCCGGGGCGATGGACTTCGGCGAAGCGCTGCGGATCGTGCGGCTGCGTGGAGAACTGATGCAGGGTGCGGTGCCCGAGGGCCTGGGGGCCGTCGCTGCGATCATCGGCCTCGAGGATGCCGCGGTGTCCGAGGCCTGCGAACAGGCCCAAACGGGCGGCGAGGTCGTCGAGGCCGTCAACTTCAACGCGCCTGGGCAAGTGGTCATCGCCGGCCATGCCGCAGCGGTGGCGCGCGCTATCGAGTTCGCCAGGGCCGCCGGCGCGCGGCGCGGGATCCTCCTGCCGGTGAGCGTGCCGGTGCATTGCCGGCTCATGGACCCGGTGCGCGAGCGGCTCGCAAGCGCGCTGGAGGAGGTCACGGTGCGCACCCCGGCCATTCCGGTGATCCACAACGTGGACGCGGCGGCACGACAGGAGCCCGCCGCGATCCGCGCGGCGCTGGCGGAGCAGGTTTGCCGCCCGGTGCGCTGGGTCGAGTGCGTGCGCGCCCTCCAGGCTGCCGGCGCCGACACCCTGGTGGAGGCCGGTCCCGGGCGAGTGCTCTGCGGCCTGGCCAGGCGCATCGACCGGGGGCTCGCCGCCTACCCGGTGGACGATCCTGATACCCTTGCGGCTGCACTCGCAGCGGCTGGGGAGGCGGCATGAGCCAGTTGAAAGACGAGGTGGCGCTGGTCACGGGGGCGTCGCGCGGCATCGGGCGCGCCATCGCGGATGGGCTGGGCCGGGCCGGGGCCAGGGTGATCGGCACGGCGACTTCGCCGGCCGGGGCGGAAACCGTGGACGCGGCGTTCGCGGCCGCCGGCATCGAGGGCCGCGGCATGGTGCTGGACGTGTCCAGCGACGCGGGCGTCGACGCCGCAATCGCGGACATCGCCGCCAACGAGGGGGCGGTGACAATCCTGGTCAACAATGCCGGCATCACCCGCGACGGGTTGTTGCTGCGCATGAAAATCGAGGACTGGCAGCAGGTCATCGACACCGACCTCACATCGCTCTACCGCAGCAGCAAGGCCTGCCTGCGGGGGATGATGAAGGCCCGCAGGGGCCGCATCATCAACATCGGCTCGGTGGTGGGCCTGATGGGCAACCCCGGCCAGGCCAACTACTGTGCCGCCAAGGCCGGCCTGGTCGGCTTCACGCGAGCGCTGGCGCGAGAGGTCGGCTCGCGCGGCATCACGGTCAACGCCGTGGCGCCGGGCTTCATCGACACGGATATGACCGCAGCCCTGTCGGCCGAGCAGCGTGACTCGCTGGTGCAGCAGATTCCGCTGGAGCGGCTGGGTGCGGCGGAAGATATCGCCGCTACGGTGCTGTTTCTCTGTTCACCGGGCGCCGGCTACATCACCGGCGAGGTCATCAATGTCAACGGGGGAATGTACATGGCCTGAGGGCCAGGGGGCGCCTTGTTGTAGAACCCCCTGTGACATTCCAATACAATACGGCGCGCGGTGCAGTCCGGGTCATGGGGATCGGGATGATCTCGCCGCCAGTAACGAGGATGAAGACGAGATGAGCAGCATCGAAGAACAGGTAAAGAACATCGTCGCCGAGCAGCTTGGCGTCAAAGAAGAAGAAGTAACCAATGACGCCTCGTTCGTGGACGACCTGGGCGCGGACTCGCTGGATACCGTCGAACTCGTGATGGCGCTCGAAGAGGCCTTCGAGTGCGAGATCCCCGACGAAGAGGCCGAGAAGATCACGACCGTCCAGCAGGCCATCGACTACATCAAGGCCCGCTCGAACTGAGCAGGCGGCAGGGGCGCCCGCTTCGAGGGCGCCGCTTCTCCAGCCGCCAGGCGGACCAGCCGGAGGTGAACGCTTGACCAGGCGCCGTGTTGTCGTCACCGGCCTCGGCATCGTGTCGCCCGTGGGCAGCACGGTCGAATCGGCCTGGGCGAATATCGTCGCCGGCCGCAGCGGCATCGCACCGATCACGCGCTTCGACGTCAGCCGGTTTTCCACCCGGTTCGGCGGTGCGGTGGCGGGTTTCGACGTCGATGCTTACTTGTCGTCGAAGGACGCGCGCAAGATGGACGCGTTCATGCACTACGGCTTCGCCGCCTCGCGCCAGGCTATCGAGGACGCCGGCCTCGAGGTGACGCCGGACAACGCCCACCGCATGGGCGTGGTGGTCGGCGCCGGCATCGGTGGCATCGAGACCATCGAGCGATCGTTTCGCGCCTACTTGGACGCCGATGAGTCGCCGCGCAAGATCTCGCCGTTCTTCATTCCCAGCAGCATCATCAACATGATCTCCGGGCACGTCTCGATCCAGTACGGCATGACCGGCCCGAACCTGTCGCTGGTCACTGCGTGCACGACAGCCACGCATAGCATCGGCATCGCCGGGCGCACCATCCAGTACGGCGACGCGGACGTGATGGTCGCCGGTGGTGCGGAGATGGCGACCACCCCGCTGGGGCTGGGCGGCTTCTGCTCGGCCCGGGCGCTCTCCCAGCGCAACGACGACCCGGCGCGCGCCAGCCGGCCGTGGGACCGCGACCGCGACGGCTTCGTGCTCGGCGACGGCGCGGGCTGCGTCGTGCTCGAGGAGTACGAGCACGCCAGGGCACGCGGCGCGCAGATCTATGGCGAACTCGTCGGCTTCGGCATGAGCGCGGATGCGCACCACATCACGGCGCCGCCCGAGGACGGCGAGGGCGCGCGCCAGTGCATGCTCAATGCGCTGCGAGACGGCGGCGTCAACCCCGACGAAGTGGACTACATCAACGCGCACGGCACCTCGACCCCACTGGGCGACAAGGGCGAGACCTTCGCCATCAAGCGCGCCTTCGGCGATCATGCCCGCAAGGTCGCGGTGAGCTCCACCAAGTCCATGACCGGACACCTGCTGGGCGCCGCGGGCGGCGTGGAAGCGGTATTCAGCCTGCTGGCGATGCGCGATGGTGTGCTGCCGCCGACCATCAATTACGAGACGCCCGATCCGGAATGCGACCTGGACTACGTGCCCAACGAGGCGCGCCAGGCAAAGGTGCGTGTCGCGCTGTCCAACTCCTTTGGTTTCGGCGGCACCAACGGCAGCCTGTTGTTCCGGGCGCTGGACTGAGGCGCGGCGCGCCGCAATCCGGCTTGCCGATGGCAGCCCCGACACACATCCCGGGCGCGCCGGTCGTCACTGAAATCGACGATCCCGGTGACCTGCTGCGCTTGCATCGCCTTGCGCCGGAACACTATCCCTTCCTGCTGGAGAGTGCGGCCTCAGGGACCGCCCAGGGCCGTTGCGACCTGTTGCTCGGTTACCCCGGCGAGGCGCTGGTGCTCGACCGGCAGGGTCGTCTCAGCGGACCCTGCGCGGACGACGGCAACGACTTTCTTGCCGCGCTCGACCGCTGGTGGGCCCGCGATCGCCGTCCCGGTCCCGACCCGTGGCCGCTGGCCGGCGGCGGCTGGTTCCTGTACCTGGGCTACGAGCTGGCGGGGCAGGTCGAGCCCGTGCTGCGACTCGATGCGCCGCGCGCCTTGCCGATCGCCTTCGCCGTGCGCATGGGTGCCGCACTGCTGCGCGACCGCGGCGACGGCCGCTGCCGAGTGATGGCGCAGGACGCCGAGACCCTGCGTCGGATTCGTGGTGACCTGGCGGCGGCGGCGCCCGGCCCGGCGCCCTGGACGGGCCTGGCCGGCGAGGCCGTCGAAGAGCCACCGGCACGCTTCCTGGAGGCGGTGCGGCTGGCACGCGAGTACATCATCGCCGGCGACATTTTCCAGGCCAACCTGTCCCGCCAGTGGTCGGCGCCGCTGGGCGACACCGCGGATCCTGCGGCGCTCTACGACCGCCTGCGACGCACCAATCCGGGCCCTTTCGCCGGGCTGGCGCGCTGGGGGGCGCATGCGGTGCTCAGCTCGTCCCCGGAGCGCCTGCTGAGCGTGCGTGACGGCGTCGTGCAGACGCGGCCGATCGCGGGCACACGGCCGCGCGGGGCGAACACCGCTGATGACCTGGCGCTGGAAAGGGAGCTCATCGCGCATCCCAAGGAGCGCGCCGAGCACGTAATGCTGATCGACCTCGAGCGCAACGACCTGGGGCGAATCTGCCGTCCCGGCACGGTGCAGGTGGACGAAATGATGGTGCTCGAGAGCTACGCCCACGTGCACCACATCGTCTCCAATGTGCGCGGCGAGCTCGCCGACGGCGTAGGGCCCGGCGCGGCTATTCGCGCGGTGTTTCCGGGCGGCACCATCACCGGCTGCCCGAAGGTGCGCTGCATGGAAATCATCCAGGAACTCGAGGCGGGCCCGCGCGGCGCGTATACGGGTTCGATGGGCTGGCTGGGTGCCGATGGCTCGCTCGACCTGAACATCCTCATCCGTACCATGGAAATGAGCCCCGGCGAGCTTCGCTTCCGCGCGGGCGCCGGCATCGTGTTCGACTCCGTGGCGGACTCCGAGCTGGCAGAGACCCGGGCCAAGGCCAAGGGCATGCTGCTCGCCCTGGAGGCGGAGGCATGATCCTGGTCGATGGTGTCCCGGCCGCGACGATCGCGGCGACGGACCGCGGGCTGAACTACGGCGACGGGCTGTTCGAAACCATGCGCCTGCATGCCGGCAGCGTCAGCCTGCTCGAGCGGCACCTGCAGCGGCTCAGGCAGGGCTGCGAGCGTCTCGCGCTGCCATACCCGGGCGACGCGGTGATCCAGGCCGACATCGCCGCGCTGGCGGCTGGCTCGTGCGGCGACGGCGTGCTGCGCCTGGTGTTGACCCGCGGTGACGGCGGCCGGGGATACGCGCCGCCGCCGGCCGCCCGTGGTCGCCGCATCGTCTCGCTGCACGCCTTGCCGGAGTTCGGCCACACGGGCCTTTCGGTGGGCATCTGTCGCACCCGGCTGGGGCGCAGCATCGCGCTGGGCGGGCTCAAGCACCTCGGCCGGCTGGAGCAGGTGCTGGCCGCCCGAGAAGTTGCGGAGGCCGGCTGGGATGAAGGGTTGATGCTCGACGACGGCGACCTCGTGATCGAGGGCACGCGCCACAACCTGTTCTTCGTCCGCGACGGCGGCGTGTGGACTCCGCCGCTCGACGGGTGCGGCGTGGCGGGCGTGATGCGCGGCCTGGTGCTGGAAGTCCTTGCCGCGCACGGCATGCCGGGCGGCGAGGCGCCGCTCCGTTATCATGAGCTGCATGAGATCGATGAATTGTTCCTGTGCAATGCCGTGGCGGGGGTGCGCCCGGTGAGCCGCATCGAGGGACGCGACCTCCGGGTCGCAGTCGCGGCCGAGGCCTTGCGCGTGCCGCTGGCCGCGGCGGGGGCTGCATGGCTCGCCTGATCGCATTGTTCCTCGGCGTACTGCTGCTGGCCGGCGTCGGCGCCGCGTGGTGGGCGTGGCAGCAGCTTGACGCACCCGGCCCGGCCAGGGAGGACGTCGTGGTGGACGTCCCCCAGGGTGCATCGCTGGCGCGCATCGCCGCGCGGCTGGAGGACGCCGGCGTGCTGCGCCACGGCATGCTGTTCGAGTGGTACGGCCGCGGCTCGGGCCTGGCGGGGCAGGTGCGAGCCGGCGAATACCGTTTTGCGGCCGGCAGCACCCCGCGCCAGGTCATGGCCCAGCTGGTCGGCGGCGAAGTGGTGCTGCATTCGCTCACCATCGTCGAGGGCTGGACCTTTCGCCAGATGCGCGCCGCCGTCGCGGCGCATCCGGCCGTTCGCGCAACGCTGGAGGAGCTGACCGGCGAGGAGATCATGGCGCGGCTCGGGCAGCCCGGTGAGCATCCCGAGGGCTGGTTCCTGCCCGAAACATATCACTTTCCCCGCGGCACCACCGACCTGGAAATCATGCGGCTGGCGCACGAAGCCATGCGGCGCGCGCTCGACGCTGCCTGGGTGCAGCGCCGCGACCCCTTGCCCTTCGAGACGCCCTACGAGGCGCTGATCCTCGCGTCCATCATCGAGAAAGAGACCGGGCTGGCGGCGGAGCGCCCCGAGATCGCCGGCGTCTTCGTGCGGCGGCTGGAGCGCGGCATGCGCCTGCAGACCGATCCCACGGTGATGTACGGTGCGGGGCCGGAGTTCGAGGGCCGGTTGCGCCGCGTCCACCTGGACACGGACACGCCTTACAACACGTACACCCGCGGGGGGTTGCCCCCGACGCCGATCGCGCTGCCCGGGCGCGGCTCGCTCCAGGCGGCGGTCCAGCCGCTCGACGGCAAGACGCTGTATTTCGTCGCCACCGGCCGGCCCGACGGCAGCCACACGTTCTCGGAAACCCTCGCCGAGCACAATCGGGCGGTGCAGCGATACCTGGCCACGCTCAGGGAACGGCGGGCCAACCCGTGAGCAAGCCGCCGACAGGCGTCGCGCCGGGCCGCTTCATCACGCTCGAGGGCGGCGAGGGCGTCGGCAAGAGCACCAACCTGGCGTTTGTCGCCGGCCTGCTGGCGTCTGCCGGGCTGGACGTACTGGCGACGCGGGAACCCGGCGGCACGCCACTGGCCGAGCGCGTGCGCGACGTAATCGTCTCGGCCTCCGGCGAGCCGGTGCCGCCCATCGCGGAACTGCTGCTGATCTTTGCGGCACGGGCGCTGCACATCGAGAACAGCATTCGACCGGCGCTCGCCGCCGGACGGTGGGTGCTGTGCGACCGGTTCACGGACGCCAGCTATGCCTACCAGGGCGCGGGGCGCGGGCTGGGCGAGGGCCCGGTGAGCTGGCTCGAGGCGCAAGTCCAGGGCGAGCTGCGTCCCGACCTGACCTTGTTGCTGGACGCCGACCCCTCGATCGGCCTGGCCCGGGCGGGTGCGCGCGGGCCGGCGGACCGTTTCGAGCAGGAGCGGGTCGAGTTCTTCGCGCGGGTCAGGGCCGGCTACCTTGCCCGTGCCAGCGCGGAGCCCGGCAGGTTTCGGGTCATCGATGCCTCGCGGCCACTCGACGAGGTGCGGCAAGTAATTACAATTCACATTAATGAGTTCCTGCAAGCCAATGGAAAGACTTGAGTTTCCATGGCATGCCGCCGCCTGGCGGGAATTCGAGGCAGCGCTCGCGGCGGATCGCCTCGGGCATGCCTACCTGATCGAGGGGCCGCAGGGTCTCGGCAAGCTGCACCTGGCGTTCCGCATGGCGGCCCGAGTCCTCGGTACCCCGTGGCCTGCCGCCGACCCGCCCGTGCCGCTGCAGCACCCGGATCTGAACTGGATCACCCTGGAGACCGACGACGAGGGCAAGCAGAAAAAGCAGATCGGGATTCACCAGATCCGCGAGGTCTGCGCCAACCTGGCGATGACCAGCTACTCGGGCGGCTGGAAGGTCGCGGTCGTGTGGCCTGCCGAACAACTCAACCCGCACTCCGCCAATGCGCTGCTCAAAACGCTCGAGGAGCCCGCGCCGCGAACCTTGCTGCTGCTGGTGCGCAGCCGGCTGGATACCTTGCCGGCCACCATCGCCAGTCGCTGCCAGCGCGTCCGCATCGCGCCGCCGTCGCCTGCCGAGGCGATTCCCTGGCTGGAGGCCCGCGCCGGCGCCGGCGACTGGCGGCGACTGCTGGCGTTGGCGGGAGATGCGCCGCTGATGGCCCTGCTGCTCGCCGAGGAGGGTTTCGGGGAACTCGACAAGAAGTTCGCCGCCGACTTGCTCGGGATCCTCGGGCGGCGGCGCGAGGCGCTGGAGGTTGCCGCGGAGTGGGCGCGACAGCCCTTGCCGATGACACTGCGCTGGCTCGACGTGTGGACCTCGGAGCTGGTGCGCTGGAAAGCCGCCGCCGATTCGGGGCTCGATACTGCGCCCCAGCGGGCTTTGCAAACGGCGCTCGAGGGAATACCCTTGCAACGCCTTTTCAGATACAGGGACGAGGTCCGCTCCGCCATGACCCGCAACGACGGCGTTTTCAACACGCAGATGGTGCTCGAAGGCCTGCTGGTCCCGTGGGCCGACCGCCTCGAGCCGGTGCCTGGCGATGCCGCACAGGGAATGTTGAGCGACCGATGACGACCAGCAAGCCCGGACTTCTCACGCTGACCATCAAGGACAAGAGCGCCCTGTATCTTGCCTACATGCCGTACGTGAAGAACGGTGGCCTGTTCATCCCCACCAGCAGCAACTACCGGCTCGGCGACGAGGTGTTCATGCTGCTGAACCTGATGGGCGAAGACGAGAAGATCCCCGTCGCCGGAAGAGTCATCTGGGTGACGCCGAAAGGCGCGCAGGGCAAGCGGACCGCGGGGATCGGCGTGCAGTTCAGCGAGCAGGACCGCGGCAGCACGCAGCGACGCATCGAGACCTACCTGGCCGGCGCGCTCGGCGGCGACAAGCCGACGCATACGATGTAGGCCGGCCGCCGGCCCGGCGGCTGAAGCGGGCGCCGCACGCGCCCTCCCGCGAGAATTGTCAGTCGGCGGACTCGGCCGGCTTGCGGCGCTCGCCATCGGGGTCGGCCATGGTCAGCCCGCCCTTGAGCACGTGGGCGTCGAAGCCCCGCTCGCTGAGGATGTAGGCCGCCGCGCTGCTGCGCCGGCCGGTATCGCAGCACACGACATAGCGCGTGTTCTTGTCCAGGCTCTTCAGCTTCAGGCGAATGAAGTACAGCGGAATGTTGATCGCGCCTTCCTGGTGGAAGCTCTCGAACTCCGAGGGCAGGCGCACGTCCAGCCACTTCGCGCCCTGCAAGATCAGCTTGCGCGCCTGCTCGTAGTCCACCCACTGCAGCATCGGCTCGTTCATGAGGGTGTTGAAGTCGTCCTGGCCCAGGCGCATCAGCGAGCCGTCGCTGATCATCGTGACCGTAGCGTTGCGCTTGGCTTGCGAGATCAGGGCTTCCTCGCCGAACGTGTCGCCGGGACCCAGGTCGGCGAGCTTGATGCCGTCCTTGTTGAGCGGCGTCTCGCGGGTCACGGCACAGCGGCCGTTGGTGATGACGTAAAAGAAATCGCCGTCGTCACCCTGCTTGATGACGACATCGCCGGCCTTGAAGTTGACCTGCTGCATGCGCATGAAAATGGCCTGGATGTTCGCCGCAGGGATGCGGTGAAATGCCTTGGTCTGCAGCAGCGTGGTCATCCAGTCGTCGCTCTCGGGGAGGTTGTCACCGCGCAGCTCGCTGACCTCGTAGGTTCCCGTCTGGTCCCAGGTCAACATCACGTCGAGCAGGTCCGAGTCGATGACGATGAACTCGATCTTGCTGCGGGCGCGGGCGCTGACCCGGCGGGGGAGGCCGGGCGAAAGGGGGCTGCGCGCATCCGAGGCTCCGCCTTCGACGACCGACAGCATGCGGTCGCCGTCACGCAACTCCACCTCTCCCGATATGACATAAATCGTGCGGCGATCGGTGTCGCCCTTGCGGAACAGGAAACGCCCGCCGGGCAATTCCTGCACGGTCGTCTTCTCAGCGAGCGCCCGAAGGTTCTCCGCCTTGAGACCATCCAGCGGCGAGAACGCCTTCAACTGGGCGACATCTAAAGACTTACCAGGCATGGCGGAGGATCGTACTCCCTGTTTCTTCGTGATTGCTTCCGCAACAGGCGGCCGGCGGCGCGGCACCGGGCGCGCCGCCAACTTCGGAGAATATCACAGGAAACGCCGCCGTCAGGCGTCCTGGGAACCAATCATGACGATCCGTCAGGCGGCGATATCCTTCCAGCCCGGATCCGGCTCGAAGCGTTCCCCGTAGCGATCCTCGAGCCGCTTCAGGGTGTCCACGACGTCCGCCACGCCGCGGGCCCGTGCGAAGTTGATCGGGCCGCCGCGGAACGGTGCGAAGCCGGTGCCGAAGATGACTCCGGCATCGAGCAGGTCCAGGTCTTCCACCACGCCGTCGCGCCACACGGCCACCGCTTCGTTGACCATCGGCAGCACCAGGCGGTCGGCAAGGTCCTGCGGGGCCTTGGCGTCCTTGACTGCGGGCTTGACCGCCTTGCCGTCCTTCCAGTCGTAGAAACCGCGCCCGGTCTTGCGCCCGAGGCGCTTCTTCTCGACCATCTCGATGAGCTTGTCGGGCACCGGAATACCGTAGGCGGCGCCAAGGATCTTGGCCACGTGCAAC
>CBDDRR010000051.1:0-2794 GCA_965233095.1 uncultured bacterium | reverse complement strand
GGTGACCGTGACCGTGGCAAGCGGCCGGAGATGGGCCGCGTCGCCGAGCAGCTGGCCGACGAGGTCGTCATCACCGACGACAATCAGCGCACCGAAGACGGCGTTGCAATCGTAGCCGACATTCTCGCGGGGCTTGCGGATCCGGGCCGCGCCCGGGTAGAGCGTGACCGGGCTGCAGCCATCGGCATGGCGCTGGCCGGGGCGCGTCCCGGCGACGTGGTGCTGGTAGCCGGCAAGGGCCACGAGGAAGTGCAGATCGTCGGCGCCGAGCAGCGGCCGTTCAGCGACCGTGCACTGGTGGCGAGCCTGACCGGGGGTGCGCGGTGATTCGCGGCGACCTGACCAGCCTGGCGCGCATCCTGTCGGCCACCCTGGTCGGGCCCGACCCGGGCTTCGCCGGCGTTTCCACCGACACGCGCACCCTCCGCGAGCGCGAGCTGTTCGTGGCGTTGCGCGGACCGAACTTCGACGGCCATGCCTTCGTGCCGGCGGCCGCACAGCGCGGCGCGGCCGCCGCCGTCGTGGAGCGGCCGCTGCAGGCAGACCTGCCGCAACTGCGCGTCGCTGACAGCCTGGCAGCATTGGGCGCCATGGCGGCCGACTGGCGCAGCCGTTTCACGCTGCCGGTGATCGCCGTCACCGGCAGCTTCGGCAAGACGACCGTCAAGGAAATGATGGCCGCGATCGCCGCCACCCGCGGCGAGGTGCTGGCCACCCGCGGCAACCTCAACAACGAGATCGGCCTGCCGTTGACGCTGTTCGGGCTCGACGAGCGGCACCGCGCGGCCGTGCTTGAGCTCGGCGCGAACCACGCCGGGGAGATCGCGCGCCTGGCCGCCATCGGCCGGCCTTCCGTCGGCGTGGTCACCGCGGCGGGGCCCGTGCACCTCGAGGGCTTCGGCAGCCTCGAGGGCGTGGCGCGCGCCAAGGGGGAGCTGTTCGCCGGCCTGCCGGAGGATGGCACGGCAATCATCAATGCCGATGATGCGTTCGCACCGCTGTGGCGCGAGCTGGCCGGCGCGCGGCGTTGCGTGGGTTTCGGACTCGCCCCGGAGGCGGAGTTCCGCGCCGAGCAGGTGCGCCAGTCACTCGACGCCGCTGGCCCCCTGCTCGAGTTTCGCCTCGTAACGCCCGACGGCGCGGCCGATGCGCGGCTGGCCCTGCCGGGGCGGCATAACGCGGTAAACGCGCTGGCGGCGGCCGCGGCGACCTGGGCGGCCGGCTGGTCGCTGGACGAGATCGTCGCCGGGCTGGCCCAGGTGAGCGGCGTCAAGGGACGCATGAGCCTGCGCAAGGCGCGCAGCGGGGCGCTGATCATCGACGATTCCTACAACGCCAACCCGACAGCCTTGCAGGCGGCGATCGATTACGCCACCGCGCTGCCGGGTGAGACCTGGCTGGTGCTGGGCGACATGGGCGAGCTGGGCGACGCGTCGCCCGCGCTGCATGCCGCTGCCGGCGAGTACGCCCGCGAGCACGGCGTCGCGCGGCTGTACGCGCTCGGACCCGAGTCGGCCGCTGCCGCCGTGGCCTTCGGCGCGGGGCGGCACTTCGACGACGCCGGCGCGCTGGCGACAGTGCTCGCCGACGAGTTGCCGGCCGACGTCAACCTGCTGGTCAAGGGCTCGCGCTCCATGCGCCTCGAGACCGTCATCGAGCGACTGGTCGAAGAGGGGGCCCGCTAGCATGCTGCTGTACCTCGCTGAGTACCTGATGCGCTTCGAGTCCGGCTTCAGGGTGTTCCAGTTCCTGACCTTCCGCGCCATTCTCGGTGCACTCACGGCGCTCGCCATATCGCTGCTGGTCGGGCCGTGGATGATCCGCAAGCTGACGTTCCACCAGATCGGCCAGCAGGTGCGTACCGTGGGCCCGGAGAGTCACCTGCCGAAAGCGGGCACGCCGACCATGGGCGGCGTGCTGATCCTGGTCGCCATCGGCATTTCGACGCTGCTCTGGTCCGACCTCGGCAACCGCTTCGTGTGGATCATTCTTGCCGTGATGCTGGGCTTCGGCCTGATCGGCTTCGTGGATGATTACAAGAAGCTGGTCGTTGGCGACACGCGTGGCCTCGCGGCGCGCTGGAAGTATCTCTGGCAGTCGGTGGGCGCGGTGCTGGCGGGCGTCGCGTTCCTCTTTACTGCGGTGGACCCCGCAGTGGAGCAGGGGCTCATCGTGCCGTTCTTCAAGAACGTCGTGCTACCGCTGGGCGTCGTCGGTTACCTGGTGCTGGTGTACTTCGTCATCGTCGGGTCGAGCAATGCGGTCAACCTGACCGACGGGCTGGACGGCCTGGCGATCATGCCGACCGTGCTGATCGGCGGTGCGCTGGGCCTGTTCGCATGGGTGACGGGCAACGTCGTGTTTTCCGGCTACCTCGGTATCCCGTACGTGCCGGGCGTCGGCGAGCTGCTGGTGTTCTGCTCCGCGCTGGTCGGCGCCGGGCTTGGTTTCCTGTGGTTCAACACCTACCCGGCGCAGGTGTTCATGGGCGACATCGGCGCGCTTGCGCTGGGCGCCGCCCTCGGCGCGGTCGCCATCGCCGTTCGCCAGGAGATCGTGTTCTTCATCATGGCCGGGGTGTTCGTGCTCGAGACGGTCTCGGTGATGCTGCAGGTCGCCTCGTTCAAGCTCACCGGGCGGCGGATTTTCCGCATGGCGCCCATCCACCACCACTTCGAACTCAAGGGCTGGGCCGAGCCCAAGGTCATCGTGCGCTTCTGGATCATCACGGTGATCCTGGTGCTGTTCGGCCTGGCGACGCTGAAAGTCAGATGAACGCCCATCCCGAACACAC
>CBDDRR010000050.1:0-6242 GCA_965233095.1 uncultured bacterium | reverse complement strand
GATGACCTCGCCGGCATTGAGAATGAACGCGCGGCCGCAGATGCCGAGCGTTTCTCGCACATTGTGGTCCGTGATCAGCACGCCGATGCCCCGGTCGCGCAGGTGACCGATGATCCGCTGGATGTCCAGCACGGAGATCGGATCGACACCCGCGAACGGCTCGTCCAGCAGGATGAAAGCGGGTTCCGCCGCGAGTGCGCGGGCGATTTCCACCCGGCGGCGCTCACCCCCGGACAGGCTTAGTCCCTTGCTGTCGCGGATATGGCCGATGTTGAGCTCCTCGAGCAGCTCCTCCAGGGCTTGCCGGCGCCCCAGCGCGTCGAGCTCCTTGCGTGTCTCCAGCACCGCGAGCACGTTCTGCTCGACGGTCAGGCCCCGGAACACCGAGGCCTCCTGCGGCAGGTAGCCGACGCCCAGACGCGCGCGACGGTGCATCGGCAGCGCGGTCACGTCGATGTCGTCAAGCAGGATCCGGCCACTGTCGCATGGCACCAGGCCCACGATCATGTAGAAGGCGGTGGTCTTGCCGGCGCCGTTCGGTCCGAGCAGGCCGACGACTTCGCCACTGGAGATGGACAGCGACAGCGACCGCACGACCTTGCGCGAGCGGTAGCTCTTGGCGATGCTGTCGGCGCGCAGGGTCTTCACTGGCTTTCGTCCGGGTCGGGCGAGGGCTCCGGCGGCGGCTCGTCCGACGGCGGCCCGTCCGGTGTCGCTTCGTCGCTGGGCGGCGTAATGACGATCCTGACGCGATCCGTCCCCTCTTCGTCCGCGCTGGCGATCAGCCGGTCCTCGGAGATCCGGTACAGCAGTCGCCCGCCGCTCACCTCCCGGACGCCGTCGCGGAGCACCGCCCGGCCGGCCAGTTCCAGCTCGTCCCGGACGAGGTCATAGACGATGCGATTCGCGGTGGCCGTCACCACGCGCGCCTCGGGCCCCTGCATGGTGCGCGAGAAGCGCGCGGGAGCGCCCTCGGCCGTCGCCTTGCTAAGGCGGTGATTCGCGAAGCTGATGGTTGCGCGGTCGGACTCGATGTCGCCCATCGGGCTGCGAATCCTCACATTGCCCTGGAACAGCCAGCTGCCCTTGGAGAAATCGAGGTCGCGGGACTCCGCCTCGTCGGCGGAGACCATTGTATTGCCCTGCTGGATCTGCACCTGGCGGAACACCAGCCGCTCATTGCGACGATCGAAATCCGAAGATTCCGCGTCGAGGGTGATTTCCTGCTGTTGCTGCTGCGCGAGGGTCGGCGGCGCGCCGGGCAGCGCCAGCACGGCCAGCAGCGCAGGCGCGAGCCGCGGCAAAAAGTGCCGGGAACGGCAATCAGGGGAGGAAGCGGCCATTAACTTCGGATTGTAACTGCAGCCGTTCCTCCAGCAAGTAAGCGACCATGCCAACGGCGCTGAGCTGCTGCTGTCCCAGCGCCAGGTCGACCAGCACCCGGGACCTCGCCACATGGGTGGCAGTATCGATTTCGAGACGCTCTGTGGTCACCGAGGTGCGGCCATGGTCACCGGATTCGCCGATCACCTCGACACCGCCCCAGAGTTCCAGGAATGCCTGATCGTTCGACAATACGCCTTCCGGCGCCGTCATGAGCCATGGGCTGGGCGAGTAGATGTTGTACTCCACGCGCACGTCCCGAAGCTCGGTGGGCCCGCCGAGTGAGCGCTGGCGGATCTCGTCGGCGATGACGCGATATCGCGGCAGTCCGTCGGGGCCGGCCGTGGTGATCTCCGCCTCGGTCATGTAGAAGCCGTCCGGCGCCGCCTGTTCCCCGGTGTCGACGGGAGGCGCTTCGAGCCTTTGGTTCAGCCACCAGCTGCCCGCCGCCAGTGCCGCCAGTGCCATAAGAACCAATCGACCGCCGGGGTTCATGGTCAGCGCGCCGCGAGCAGGAATTCGCAGAACTCTCGCACGGCGCCGCGCCCTCCCGGCAGCGATGCGGTCCAGGCCGCTGCCGCAAGCACCTCGGGATGCGCGTCGGCGACGGCTGCGGGCAGGCCGACCGCACGCAGCGCCGGCAGGTCAGGCGTGTCATCGCCGAGAAAGGCGGCGCTGGCGGCCCCGATGCCGGTGTCTCGCAACAACGTGGCGAGTGCTTCGGCCTTGTCGTTGCAGCCTTGCACCACGCGCGTCACGCCGAGCTCCGCCATGCGGCGGTCCACGGCCGAGGAGGCGCGGCCGGAGATGATGGCCACCTCGATGCCGGCCGCCAGCAGTTGTTTGACTCCCACGCCGTCGCGCACGCTGAATGCCTTGAACTCGACGCCGTCCGTGCCCATCCAGATCCGCCCGTCCGTGAACACGCCGTCGATGTCGAACACCGCTAGCCGTACCCCGGCGGCGATCTCCTGCAAGCCGGCCATCACATCACGCCCGACTGCAGCAGGTCGTGGACGTTGAACGCGCCGATCAGCCGGCCGGCATCGTCAACCACCAGCAATGCGGTGATGGCGTGGGTCTCCATCAGGCGCACCGCCTCCGCGGCGAGCATGCCGCCGCGCACGGTCTTGACGTTGCGGGTCATGACCTCGTGAATCGGCGTGTCGGTCAGGTCGCGGCGCGCGTCCAGCGTGCGGCGCAGGTCACCGTCGGTGTAGATGCCGATCACCCGGTCATCCGCGTCCACCACGGCGGTCATGCCGAGGCCCTTGCGGGAAACTTCGAACAGCCCTTCGGCAACGGCGAGTTCCGGTGACACCTTCGGCACGCGGTCCCCGGTGCGCATGATGTCCCGCACATGCAGCAGCAGCCGGCGACCGAGCTGCCCGCCGGGATGCGAAAAGGCGAAGTCCTCGCGCGTGAAGCCGCGGCAGTTGAGCAGCGCCACCGCGAGGGCGTCGCCCATGGCGAGCGTTGCGGTGGTGCTTGCCGTCGGCGCCAGGTTGAGCGGGCAGGCCTCCTTGTCGACGCCGACGTCCAGGTGCGCGTCCGCGGCGGCCGCGAGCGTCGACGCCGGCCGGCCGGTCATGGCGATCAAGGGCACGCCGAGTCGCTTGATCAGCGGCAGGATGGTGAGGATTTCCGGAGTTTCGCCCGAATTCGAGATCGCCAGCACCACGTCGGTTGCGGTGATCATTCCCAGGTCGCCGTGGCTGGCTTCGCCGGGGTGGACGAAGAACGAAGGCGTGCCGGTGCTGGCGAGCGTGGCGGCGATCTTGCCGGCCACGTGGCCGGATTTGCCCATGCCGGTGACCACCACGCGGCCTCGGCACGCCAGGCAGATGCGGCAGGCGTCGACAAAGGCCGATCCGATGCGCTCCCGCAGCGCCAGGATCGCCGCCGCCTCGATGTCGAGCACCTCGCATCCGAGCCGCGTGATGCCGTCGCCGTCGAGTTTCGTGTCCCCGTCCATCAGCTTCACCTCACCACCAGCCAGCCGTGGTAGGCCAGGAACGCGCCCAGCAGGATGGCGCCTTCGACGCGTCCGATGCGACTGTTGCCCCCGAAATTGTAGGTCATCAGGAACAGCACCAGGGTCAGCCCGATCATGACCGGGAGGTGTGCGGTCAGCAATTCCCGCTCGAAGACCGCGGGGTGGATCAGGCCGGCGACGCCGATGACGGCGAGGCTGTTGAAAAGGTTGGAGCCGATGATGTTGCCGATGGCCATGTCGTGCTCGCCCTTGAACGCGCTCACGATCGATACCGCGAGCTCCGGCAGGCTGGTGCCGACTGCGACCACCGTCAGGCCGATGACGAGCTCCGTGACGCCGAAGGCGACCGCAAGGTTCTTGGCGCCCCATACCAGCAGGTTGGAGCCGGTGAGCAGCACGACCAGGCCGACGGCCAGCCAGCCCATCGCCTGGCGCATTGGGATGTTCTCGGGAATCTCCGAGGCATAGTCGAGCGCGATCGGGTCGTTTTCCCCGGAGCGGCTGCCGAGCACCACCAGCCAGTAGAGCACGATCACCAGCGTGCCGATCAGCAGGATACCCTCGAGGCGCCCGAGTTTCTGGTTGATGAAAATCATGGTCACGATCAGCGTAACCGCCAGCAGCGCCGGCATTTCGCGGCGCAGCGTCACCGAGCGCACCGAGATCGGCATGATCAGCGCCGTTGCTCCCAGCACCAGCCCGATGTTGGCGATGTTCGAGCCGATCGCATTGCCGGCGGCGAGGGCCGGATCGCCCGCCAGCGAAGCGGTGATGGAGACAAAGATCTCCGGACCGCTGGTTGCCATTCCGACCAGCGTCAACCCGATGAGCAGCGGGCTGAGGCCGAGATTTCGCGCCGTGCTCGCCGCACCCACCACGAAGCGGTCCGCTCCCCACATCAGCAGGACAAACCCGGCGAGGGTGGCGACGAAGAAATTCAACATCCTGGAATGGCTCGTGTCCGGAAATCTAGGGGCCGAGGTCGGCGCGTAATCATACACGCCCGCGCGCGTCGGCCGGAGCCATCCGGGGCGAATGTCGCCCCGGGGCGGCATCCGGTAAACTCCGGGGCCTGCCGGCCGGGGCACGCGCCCGGCGCCATCCGGAACACACATGAACAGCCAAGAGATTACGGCGCTTATACGCCAGGGACTGCCTGCGGCCCAGGTCGAGGTCGAGTCCGACGACGACACCCATTTCGCGGCCCTGGTCGTGTCCGACGCCTTCGAAGGACTGCGGCCCCTGCAGCGCCACCAGCTGGTGTATCGCACGCTCGGGGATCGCATGGGGGGCGAGATCCATGCCCTGTCCATCCGTGCGCTGACGCCGGCGGAACTGGCCGCCGGCGCCTGAACCGGCCCCGCCATGGACAAGTTGCTCGTCGGGGGTGGGCGCCGGCTCGAGGGTGAGATCCGGGTCTCCGGCGCCAAGAACGCCGCCCTGCCGATCCTCGCCGCGACGCTGCTGGCGGACGAGCCGGTGCGCATCGGGAATGTTCCGCACCTGCAGGACATCACCACGACGATCGAGCTGCTTGGCCGGATGGGCGTCGGCGTCACCATCGATGAGCGCATGCGTGTCGAGGTGGACGCGCGCAGCATTCACGACCTGGTCGCGCCCTACGAGCTGGTCAAGACGATGCGCGCCTCCATCCTGGTGCTCGGCCCGATGGTGGCGCGCCACGGCAGCGCGGACGTGTCGCTGCCTGGCGGCTGCGCGATCGGTGCGCGGCCCGTGGACCTCCACATCGCCGGCCTCCGGGCGATGGGCGCCAGCATCCAGATCGAGGACGGCTACATCCGTGCCCGCGCCGACCGGCTGCACGGTGCGCGCATCGTGCTCGACACCGTGACGGTGACCGGTACCGAGAACCTGCTCATGGCGGCGACGCTCGCTGACGGCGAGACGGTCATCGAGAATGCCGCGCGGGAGCCTGAGGTGGTCGATCTGGCGGAGTTCCTCGTCGCGATGGGCGCGCGCATCCGCGGCGCAGGCACTGGCACCATCGTGGTCGAGGGCGTGGAGCGGCTCGGCGGCGCCGAATACGACGTGCTGCCGGACCGGATCGAGACCGGCACCTACCTGGTGGCCGGCGCCATGACCGGCGGCCACGTGCGGCTGCGGCGGGCGCGGCCGGGGCACCTCGACGCGGTGCTGGCCAAGCTCGAGGAAGCCGGCGCACGCATCGACGCGGGGCCGGACTGGATCGAGCTTGACATGCAGGGCCGGCGGCCGGCGGCGGTGAACCTGCGCACCGCGCCGTATCCGGCCTTTCCCACCGATATGCAGGCCCAGTTCGTCGCCTTGAACGCCATCGCGCGGGGCACCGGGACTGTCGTCGAGACCATTTTCGAGAACCGCTTCATGCACGTGCAGGAAATGCAGCGCATGGGCGCGGATATCCGGCTGGAAGGCAATACCGCGATTGTGCGCGGCGTGGAGCGCCTGCAGGCCGCGCCAGTGATGGCGACCGACCTGCGCGCCTCCGCGAGCCTGGTGCTGGCCGGCCTGGTAGCCGAGGGCGAGACGCTCATCGACCGCATCTACCACATCGATCGCGGCTACGAGTGCATCGAGGAAAAGCTGTCGCAGCTCGGCGCGGCCATCCAGCGCGTGCCGTCGCGGCCCCGGCGCGGCTGAAGGTCCGGTTACATTCGCGAAGGCCGCTCGGCGACTTCCGCTTCGACGCGGAAAGACTGGCCGCGGCGGTTTCCACTGAGCGTTACGCGGGTGCCCGGGCGCATCGCCGCGATGCTCCGCAGTGCATCCTGCCAGACCACCACCGGCTCATCGTTGACGTGGGTGATGACGTCGTTGGGCCGCAGGCCGGCCCGGTCCGCCGGGCTGCCCGGCTGCACGGTCG
>CBDDRR010000049.1:0-3545 GCA_965233095.1 uncultured bacterium | reverse complement strand
GAGATCCCGGCCTCCGGGCGCACGCGCGCCACGCGGGCCACTGAGCAGCCGAGGGAAACCCAGTCAGCGTCGGCGGTACAGCCGACGGTGGCCCCTCCCGAGGCTGGGGAGCCGGAGGCGGCTGACACACCCGCTCCGGCTCCCTCCACTCCTCCCGAGCGCGCCCCGCTCGAGGTGATGGTCGAGCTGGTCGCGGCGGCCGGCAAGGATCCCGACGCCATCCGCGCCCAGCTGGGCTACCAGCGCTGGGAAGACGCGCCGGCCGACGACATCGCGAAGCTGACCGCCATGGCCCGGGAGGCGCTGATGAGTCGGGCCGAAGCGATCGCCACGTCAGACCCGGAGTACCCCAACGATGGCGAGCCGCCGGGCGACGAAGACGACGAAGGGGCGACTGCCACCAAGAAGCCGGCGCGGCGATCGCGCGCCAAGAAGGCCGCCCCGGCGGCGGAGGAGTCCTGACCTGTGCTCAACAGATTCGAGGCGATTGGCAACCTGGGCGCTGATCCTCAGCTGCGCTACACGCCTAACAACAACGCCGTGTGCGACATGCGCATCGCGGTCAACACCGGCACCAAGGATGCCAACGGCGAGTGGCAGAACGAGACCCTGTGGCTCGACGTGCCGACCTGGAACGAGGCCGCCGAGCGCAACGCCGAGCGGCTGCGCAAGGGGAACCGCGTGTACGTCGAGGGCCAGCTTCACCGGCGCGACTACACCACCCGCGATGGCCGTGAGGGTGTCGCCCTGGAGCTCCGCTTCGCCCGCGTCCTGTCGCTCGAGAAGAGCGAGCGCGACGAAGCGGGCGCACCGGCCGAGCCGCCCATCGCCCAGGCCCGTCCGCGCGGGGTTGAGCAGCCGCACTCTGTCGCCGCCGGCACCGCCAGCGTCGACGACATCCGGTTCTAGCCATGGCCAGCACCGCCGCCATCCCGGCCTGGGAGCCGGAGGCCCAGTACGCCGACCATCCGGCCCTCAAGGAGATCGCGATCGCCCTGATCAACCGTCACGAGTCGATCGCGGTCATGGTCTCTGACCTGCGCATCGGCTATCGCCTGCGGCTCGGCGAGCCGTCCGGCAGGGGCGAGGGCCTGCTGGCCGCCTGCGTCAAGGTGCCGACCATCTGGCGCGACGAGACCAGGCTGGACATCGTGATCTGGACCTGGGAGGACGCCTGGACCGTTCTCGATTCGCGCCAGCGGGAAGCACTCGCTGCGCACGAGCTGCTCCATATCGGCCGCACCGAGAAGGGCGGCATCCAGCTGCGCGTGCACGACATCGGCGAGTTCAGCTGGGTCGTGCGCCAGTACGGCGCCTGGCTGCCGGACGTCGCCGGCTTCGCCGACGCGCTGAGCCGCTACGACGAGGCCAAGGTGACCCGCCTGCCGGCCGGCCGCGAGCGGCGACGGCCCGGATCGCGCGGCGAGCCGGTGGTGACGCCGTGAGCCGCGAGAGCCTCGGTACCGTTCGTCTGCACCGCTGGACGTGCGACGTCGACGAGACCCAGACCGAGAACCGGTCCAAGGCGTCGGGCCCGATCCCGCTGCCCGAGGGCTGGATGCACGTGAACATGACCGTCGAGCGCGACGGGAAGCAGGTGAAGCACGAGGCCGACGTGTGCAGCCCGCGCTGTGCTGCCGCCTTCAACAAGCGGGTGCTGACGCCCGACGACGAGGCCGGCGCCGTGGAGCCGACGTCATGACCCTGCTCGGCCTCGTCTACCTGCTCACCGCCTGGATCCTGCTGTCGATCGCCGCCGCGGTGCTCTATGCCGCCTTGCGCTGGATCTCCACGCGATGACCACCGCGGCGGGCACCCGCGCAGCCAGCTGCCGACACGGCGCCACGGGGCCGGTTTGCGGGCTGTGCGTCGGCGAGCGCACGCGCGCCGCGGCGGCCGCCGCCGGCGTGCCGGTCAGCTACTGGATCAGGACCCGCGAGCAGGGCTGGCACTGGGCCGCCGTGCGCGGGCAGGTGCCGCACCTGGTGCACCCCTCCACCGACCTGGCCGAGTGCGGCCGCATCGTCTACCGCTCCGAGCGGAGCGCCGTCACGTCCGGCATCGCCGCCACCGCCTGCGATCAGTGCTGGCGGCGTGTGCTGGGCAACGTTCCGAGGAGGAGCCGAGCATGAGCATCACGTTGCCCGAGACCAGGGATCACGGCTGGATCGACGCGCGCCGCGAGCTGGGGCCCGGCCCGGTGCGCGGCATCGGGCAGGTCAAGAACCCGAACCAGAAGATGCCGGTTGCCAACCTCGCTGACGGCCGCCATGCCACCTGCGTCGATCATGTCGAAGTCGAAGGCCTGCGCCAGAAAGTCTGCGTGGCGCCCGGTCGCAAGCGAGCCGATGTCATCGCCGAGGCGCGCGAGCTGGCGGGGGTCGAGTGATGAAGGTTGAACTCGCCATCGCGCAAGCTATGACTGAACGGGCCCACGAGCTGCGCCGTGTCTATCGCGAGACCGAGGCGATGCACGGCCGCAAGCCGAGCTGGAACGTTACCGGCCACTACGACCGCATGCTGGCCAAGCGTTATGCCCGCGTTCTCGCGCCACGCGTGGCCGAGTTGCTGGCGGGGGTCGAGTGAATGGCCCCACGAACCGTGTACAGCGATTCTGCGGCCGTCATCCGCTGCCGGGAATGTCATGCTCCCATCGACCGCCGCGGCCGCTTGTGTGATCGCTGTCGAGCACGACGGCGCGCGCTGACCCTTGTCCGCCAGGCGCACGACTTCGCGGTCGAAGCCGGCGAGAACCGCGTCGCCGGCCGGTTGGGCGTCATCATCGGCGAGCTGGAGGCGGCGCCGTGATCGAGCACGCCCGGGCATCCATCCTCCAGATCGACCGGCAAATCGAGCGGGTCGCCCTGGAGCTCGACTCGCTCAACGCGCTGCGCGCCGCGTGGGAACGCTGGCTGGCGCTGCGCGGCGAGCTGATTGAACAGCCGGGGCAGGGAGCGCGGACGGTTGGCTCCGCCGGCGCGAGCAGCCCTGCCCCGGTGTCGGCGGGGGCGGTGCGCTCGGGCGCCGCTCCCGCACCTGCGCCGGCGGTCGCTCCTCTTCCTCACGGGAGCGGCTCGCCGGCCATTCAGCCAGCCGGCCGCGGCCGGGATGGAGGCGAGGCACACCGGCGCGGCGGACGTCCTGCCTCGTCCGTCGCCGCCTCGCTGCCCCACGGCAGCCCGCCACGGGTGACCTGCCCCGAGTGCGACGCCGAGGTGCGACCCGGCGGGCTGGGGCCGCACCGTCGCCATCGACACGGCCACCGGGCCGACAAGAATCCCCGCTCGACGCCGCCGCTCGACCTGCCGCCGCGGATCGACCAGGCGGTGGGCGAATGACCGCGCTGCGGGCCTGGATTCGGCGCCGAATCGGCCGCGGCGAACGGCCGGACCCGTCCAGTGACCTGGTCGAGGCCTGCCGCGGCTGCGGCTGCACCGATCTGCGCGCCTGCCCGGGCGGCTGCTGGTGGGTGGCGCGCGGCCTGTGCTCGTCGTGCTGGCGATCGTATGGAGGGACCGACTGATGCCTGACACCCCAGCAGCACC
>CBDDRR010000048.1:0-7120 GCA_965233095.1 uncultured bacterium | reverse complement strand
GGCCTTCCAGTTGCTGCCGTCCGGAATCAGCGGGTTGTAGGCCGACAGCTCGTCCTCGATGCCCTCGGCCTCGAAAATGCGCTCGATGCGGAGCATCTCCTGGACCTGGTACTGGATGGTCAGGCCGTCCTCGAAATACAGTGTGTCATTCGGGCCGAGCGCGACCTGGCGGGCCTTCTTGTGCGCCAGCACCTTGGCCCGGAAACTCGCGCGCTCCCGCGCGTACTGCTCGAGGCTCATCAGGTCGCTTGCGGTCAGGTGAGTCATTCGTCTCTCTCCAACATTCAATTGACTGGGTTCGGTGCCGGGCCGGCGCCGCGCTCGCCGCCGCTCAGAGCCCGTAGGCGATCCGCAGCAGCGTCATCGGGTGCTGCGCGGTGGTGCCGTCCTTGAGGCCGTGCGCAATCTGCTCGCCCGCCATCGGGCAGTCACTGGTGAAATGATCCGGCGCGGCACCCTTCACCTTGCTGACCACCGGTCGCGCGATCTTCATCGAGTTCTCGTGGAACTCTTTTTTCACGGCGTATGTGCCGTCGTGCCCGGAGCAGCGCTCGATGGCCTCGACCTTGGTGTCCTGCACCAGCGAAAGAATGTCACGCGTCTTGAGGCCGATGTTCTGCACGCGCAGGTGACACGGCACCTGGTAGCTGACCTTGCCCAGCGTGGTCTTGAACTCGGTCTTCAGCTTGCCGGCCCTGTGGCGCAGTGACAGGTACTCGAAAGGATCGTACATCGCGGCCGCGACTTTCTTGACGTCCTCGCGGTCGGGGAACAGCAGCGGCAGCTCCTGCTTGAACATCAGCACGCAGGACGGCACCGGCGCAACTATGTCCCAGCCCTCGTCCACGGCGCGCGCCAGCACGGGAATGTTCGCTTCCATGGAACGCTGCACCGACTCGAGGTCGCCCAGCTCCATCTTCGGCATGCCGCAGCACTGTTCCTTTTCGACCAGGCGCACCGGGATGCCGTTGTGCTCGAACACCTTGGCCAGGTCCTCGCCAACCTCCGGCGTGTTGCGGTTGCCGTAGCAAGTGGCGTAAAGCACGACGCGCCCGCGCGTGCCCGCGGCAGGCTCGCCCTGGCGATCCGCAGGGCGATCCTTCAGGCGGCTGCGCATGCTCTTCGAGTGGTACTTCGGCAGCGGCGCGTCGCGATGCACGCCGAGCACATTCTCCAGCAGCTTGCGGCCGCCCGTGCTCTTGTTGACGGCATTGACAACCTCGGCCACCACCGGGATGCCGGCCAGCCGGCCGACCGCGTCGGTCGAAGTCAGGATGCGGTCGCGGCGGCTGGCGCCCTCCTTCCTGAAGCGCACGGCCTTGGCGCGCAGCATAAGGTGCGGGAAATCGACGTTCCACTCGTGCGGCGGCACGTAGGGACACTTCGACATGTAGCACATGTCGCAGAGATAGCAGTGGTCTACGACCTTCCAGTAGACCTCGCGCGCAACGCCGTCCACTTCGCCGGTGTCGGACTCGTCCACCGCGTCGAACAGCGTCGGGAATGAATTGCACAGGTTGAAGCAGCGGCGACACCCGTGACAGATGTCGAACACGCGCTCCATTTCCTTGAACAGGTTTTCCTCGTCCCAGAATTCCGGGGACTTCCACGCAACCGGGTGCCGGGTGGGCGCCTCGAGGCTGCCTTCGCGGCGGGGGGTGTCAAGGGACATCGGGAAACTCCTTGTAATCGCGGAGGCTGACCTGCGACAGCCGCTCCAGCGAGATAACGACAAGCGCCGCCGGCGCAAGTCCGGCGGCGCTCATCCCTCATCGCACTCAGGCGTCGAGGTTATCCAGGGCCTTCTGGAAACGGTTGGCGTGGCTGCGCTCAGCCTTGGCCAGCGTCTCGAACCAGTCGGCGATTTCCTCGAAACCCTCGTCGCGGGCGCTCTTCGCCATGCCCGGGTACATGTCGGTGTACTCATGGGTCTCGCCGGCGATGGCGGCCTTCAGGTTGTCGGAGGTGCCGCCGATCGGCAGGCCGGTGGCGGGATCGCCCACCGCCTCGAGATACTCGAGGTGGCCGTGCGCATGGCCGGTCTCGCCTTCCGCAGTCGAACGGAACACGGTGGCGACGTCGTTATAGCCCTCGACATCGGCCTTGGACGCGAAGTACAGGTAACGGCGGTTGGCCTGGGACTCGCCCGAGAAAGCCTCCTTGAGGTTCTGCTCGGTCTTGCTGCCCTTCAAGTTAGACATTAATCGTCCTCCTGGGATGGTTTACTGCCCGGCGTGGCGCCGGACGCGGTGCTGTGAAAATGGCGGCTGCAACGGGAACGTCACCCCGAAGGGAACCGTCCCAGTTGCGATCTGGACTCAATTTAGACTAAGTCTAAATCAATAGCAGAAGGTTAGTCCGGGCGCACATGGCTGTCAACTCGGCGCGACCCGGCGGCGGGTATTGCGGATTGATTCCGCGGAGCGCCCCCCGGTATCGTAGCGCGGCCATTGTTGCGGATCCCGCGAGTCCTGATGCCCAAAGCAAAGACCCCCAAGCCGGCGGCGCCCGCCGCGGTGGAAGAACTGGATTTCGAGCAGGCGCTGGCGGCGCTCGAGGAGCTCGTCGGCCGGCTGGAATCCGGCGACCAGCCGCTGGAGCAGTCGCTGGCGGACTTCGAGCGCGGCGTGGCGCTCACCCGCCGCTGCCAGGCCGCGCTGCGTACCGCCGAGCAGAAGGTCGAGATCCTCACGCGAGACGGCGCCGGCGCAGCGCTGGAACCGTTCGAGCCGGAGCAGTGACCAGCCCGGAGCGGCTGGCCGAATGCGGGGTTCGCGTGGAGCGCTGGCTCGAACGCTGGCTGCCCGCCGCCGGCACGGAACCGCGGCGGTTGCACGAGGCCATGCGCTACGCCGTGCTGGGCGGCGGCAAGCGCGTCCGCCCGGTGCTGGTGTACTTCACCGGCAATGCGCTCGGCGTACCTGACAGCCGGCTGGACGGCCCGGCCGCGGCGGTCGAGCTGATCCACGCCTATTCGCTCGTGCACGACGACCTGCCGGCGATGGACGACGACGACCTGCGGCGCGGCCGGCCGACCTGCCATCGCGCCTTCGACGAGGCCACCGCGATCCTGGTGGGCGACGCCCTGCAGGTGCTCGCCTTCGAGATCCTCGCGGATGATACCCACATGGTGCCGGACCCGGCGCGACGGCTGGAGATCATCCGCTTGCTCGCGCGCGCCTCCGGCACGGCCGGCATGGCCGGTGGCCAGGCAGTCGATCTCGAGGCGGCCGGACAGGCGCTGTCGGTGGCGTCCCTCGAGCGAATGCACCGCCTCAAGACGGGCGCGCTGATTCACGCCAGCGTCATGATGGCCGCCGCCAGCGCCGATGCCCTGGCGCCGGATCAGCTGCGCGCGCTGGACGCCTACGGCGCAGCCATCGGGCTGGCCTTCCAGGTCCAGGACGACATTCTCGACGTCGAGGGGGATACCGGCGTGCTCGGCAAGCGCGCGCAGGCCGACGCCGCCCGCGCGAAGCCCAATTACCCCAGCGTGGCGGGCCTGGCAGCGGCCAAGACCAGGCTGGGCGAACTGCACGACGAGGCGGTCGCGGCGCTGCAGCCGCTCGGCGCGACGGCGGAGCCGCTGCGCTGGTTGTCTGGCTGGCTCACCGAGCGACGCCATTGACCTCCGCAGGCGACAGGGCGCCCCGCATTCCGGGCTGCCGAACCGACCCGAGGCGTTTGGACAGCGCCGCCGTACTGGCGGATAATCCCTCGATTGGCCGTCACCTTGGCCGGCACCGCAAGCTCTGACATGGGACTCGAGGAAAAATACCCGCTGTTGTCGCGAATCCAGGCCCCGGCGGATCTCCGGGACCTGCCCGCGGATGAACTCGAGACGGTGACGCAGGAGCTGCGCGCCTACCTCGTCGAGACCATGGCGAAGACCGGGGGCCACTTCGCGGCCAACCTCGGCACCGTGGAACTCGCCACCGTGCTGCACTACGTATTCGACACGCCGCACGACCGGCTGGTGTGGGACGTCGGCCACCAGGCCTACCCGCACAAGATTCTCACCGGCCGGCGGGACCGGCTGGCCAGCATTCGGCAGCTCGGCGGCCTCGCGCCATTCCCCACCCGCTTCGAGAGCGAATACGACACCTTCGGTGTCGGCCACTCCAGCACCTCGGTGAGCGCGGCGCTCGGCATGGCGATCGCCGCGAAGCAGAAGGGCGAGCGCCGCCGCGTCGTGGCCGTCATCGGCGACGGCGCGCTGACCGCGGGCCTGGCCTACGAGGCCCTGTGCCATGCCGGCAGCCTGGACGTCGATCTGCTCGTGATCCTGAACGACAACGACATGTCCATATCCGAGAACGTCGGCGGCATGTCGCATTACCTGGCGCGGATTCTCTCCGGCAAGCTGTACTCGACCATCCGCGAAGGCAGCAAAAAGCTCATCCGCCGCATGCCGACCGTGTGGGAGCTGGCGCGCCGTTCCGAGGAGCACGTCAAGGGCATGGTGCTGCCCGGCACATTGTTCGAGGAGCTCGGCATGAACTACATCGGGCCGGTGGACGGCCACGACGTAGACGTGCTGCTGAAGACGCTGAGCAATGTCCGCGACCTGCCTGGACCACAGTTCCTGCACGTGGTGACGCGCAAGGGCAAGGGCTACGCACCCGCCGAGGCCGACCCGATCGCCTGGCACGGCCCGGGTCCCTTCGACCCCGAGCAGGGCGTCATCCACAAGGCGCCGTCCAAGGGCAAGAGCTACTCGGCCATTTTTGGCGACTGGCTGTGCGACATGGCCGAGGCCGACGAGCGCATCGTCGGCATCACGCCCGCCATGCGCGAGGGGTCCGGCATGGTCGAGTACTCGCGCCGCTTCCCGGGGCGCTACTTCGATGTCGGCATCTGCGAGCAGCACGCCGTGACGCTCGGCGCCGGGATGGCCTGCGAGGGACTGCGCCCCGTGGTCGCCATCTACTCGAGCTTCCTGCAGCGCGGCTACGACCAGTTGATCCACGATGTCGCCCTGCAGAACCTGCCGGTGGTATTCGCGCTCGACCGCGGCGGCCTGGTGGGCAACGACGGGCCGACCCACCACGGCGCCTACGACCTGTCGTTCATGCGCTGCATCCCGAACATGGTGGTGATGGCGCCTGCGGACGAGGACGAATGCCGGCAGATGCTCTACACCGGCGTCACGCTGGACGGCCCGAGCGCGGTCCGCTACCCGCGGGGCCGGGGTCCGGGGGCCCCCATCCAGACCGCCATGCGCGCGCTGCCGCTGGGCAAGGCGGAGTTGCGGCGGCGCGGCCGCGGAGTCGCGCTGCTGGCCTTCGGCGCCATGGTGCCGGTCGCCGAGCAGGTGGCCGCCGAGCTCGATGCCACGGTCGTGAACATGCGCTTCGTCAAGCCGCTCGACGAGGAAATGGTGCTGGCGATGGCCGAGAGCCATGCCACGCTGGTGACCCTGGAGGACAACGCCTTGATGGGCGGCGCCGGCAGCGCGGTGGCGGAATGCCTGGCCGCCCACCGGGTGCTGGTGCCGCTGCTGAACATCGGCATTCCTGACCACTTTATCGAGCATGGCTCCCGCGAGGAGTGCCTCGCGGCGGCTGGCCTTGACGCCGCCTCCGTGCTCGAATCGGTCCGGGCCTGGCAGCGTCGGCCGGAACTTCGTACCGTAGGACAGGCCTGAATCTGGGGGGGACTGAATCCCGCCGGGGCGACGCAGCGAAAGGAGCTTCGAGCCGCCCGCCAATGGATTGCCGCGCCGGGGGGCGTGAGCCCGGTTGCCCCGGGCGCAATTGTTCATCAGCCCAACCGGGAACCAGATCATGAAAGACATCAGCGAGGCCGGAGCCATCAGCATTGACCCGATAGCAGACGTCCAGGGCAGCGCCGACCTGCGCCAGATTCCCATCAACAAGGTGGGCATCCGGGATATCTCGCATCCGGTGCGGATCAAGGAGCGCGCCGGCGGCGAGCAGCACACCGTCGCGAACTTCAACATGTACGTGAACCTGCCCCACAACTTCAAGGGCACGCACATGTCTCGCTTCGTCGAGATCCTCAACAACCACGAGCGCGAGATCTCCGTGAAGTCCTTTCGCGACATGATGAGCGAGCTCACCGAGCGACTCGACGCGCAGTCCGGCCACATCGAGATGACCTTCCCGTACTTCATCAACAAGACGGCGCCGGTCTCCGGCGTGCAGAGCCTGATGGATTACCAGGCCAGCCTCATCGGCGAGCGCAAGAACGGCGAAAGCATCATCTGGGCCAAGGTCGTGGTGCCGGTCACCAGCCTGTGCCCCTGCTCAAAGAAGATTTCCGACTACGGTGCGCACAACCAGCGCTCGCACGTCACCATTGCCGTGAAGGTCGGCGGCTTCGTGTGGCTCGAGGAGCTTATCGAGCTCGCCGAGGAAGAAGCCTCCTGCGAACTGTTCGGCATCCTCAAGCGGCCCGACGAGAAATGGGTGACCGAACGCGCCTACGACAACCCGAAGTTCGTCGAGGACCTGGTACGGGACATCGCCGTGCGGCTCAATGCCGACGACCGGATCCGTGCCTACACGGTGGAATCCGAGAACTTCGAGTCCATCCACAACCACTCGGCCTATGCGCTGATCGAGCACGACAAGGACGTGGACAGGCCGCTGCCTCGGTAGCTGGTCCCGGTCACTGCGGGCCGCGGCTGGGTACGCCGGCGACGGCCTGCGCGGACGCCGTGAATACGTCCCTGCAGGCTCGCTCGCGCACGTCCTGTGCGCGCGCGCCGCGCAGCCCGCCACCGACCCACCCAGCCGCTGCGGCGTCGCATACTCAGTCGCTGTTGCGGTGCTTGCCGGGTCGCGGGCTGAGCCACATGTGGATGTCGGCGCTGGCGACGAGTTGGCCGGCGGCGTCGCGCAGCTCGACCTCGATGGTGGCAGGGTAAGGCTCGGCGGTGGAGCGCAGCTCGGTGGCCGGCGTGGCCACTGCCGTGATCCGGCCGGCGGCCTTTTTCAGGTAACGCACCGTCATGTCCTGCGGAATCCAGCGCATGTCGCGCGGAATGCTGACGTCAGTGACCAGCCCGGCGCACAGCTCGGCGAGGTTGCACAGCGCGATGGCATGCACGGTGCCGATATGGTTCTGCACGCGCCGGCGGTGCTCCAGGTACGCC
>CBDDRR010000047.1:0-7811 GCA_965233095.1 uncultured bacterium | reverse complement strand
GATCACCGGCTACCAGTGGATGTGGGAATACGAGTATCTCGAGGAAGACGTCCGCTTCTTCAGCAGGCTCTCGGAGGAATCCAACAGGGCCCGCCAGCTGCGCTCGGGGGTCGACGTGCGCGAGGTCGAGAACTACCTGCTGGACGTCGACCGCCCGCTGGTCGTGCCGGTCGGCGCCAAGGTCCGCCTGCTGCTGACCGCGAACGACGTCATCCACTCGTGGTGGGTGCCGGACTTCGGCGGCAAGAAAGACGCCATCCCGGGATTCATCAACGAGTTCTGGTTCCAGGCCGAGGAGGTCGGGACCTACCGCGGCCAGTGCGCCGAGCTATGCGGGCGCGACCACGGCTTCATGCCGGTGGTTGTCGAGGTGGTGTCTGCCGACGAGTACAGCGCCTGGCTGGCCGGCCAGTCGCCGGACGCCGCCGTGGCCGACGCCCCTGCAGGGGCAGCACCAGTGGCCGACGCGGCGCCCGCCGACGTAGCCGCCGCCCGCTGAGCCGAACCAAGGAGAGTCACACGATGTCCACTGCGACCCACGCCGAGCACGGCGATCACGGCCACCACCCCACCGGCCTCCTGCGCTGGCTGACGACCACGAACCACAAGGACATCGGCACGATGTACCTGGTGTTCAGCCTGGTGATGTTTTTCGTCGGCGGCACGATGGCGCTGGTGATCCGCGCCGAGCTGTTCCAGCCGGGCCTCCAGTTCGTGGATCCGGCCTTCTTCAACCAGATGACCACCATGCACGCGCTGATCATGATCTTCGGCGCGGTCATGCCGGCCTTCGTCGGCCTGGCGAACTGGATGGTGCCGTTGCAGATCGGCGCGCCAGACATGGCGCTGCCGCGGCTCAACAACTGGAGCTTCTGGATCCTGCCGTTCGCCTTCTCGCTGCTGCTGATCACGCTGTTCCTGCCGGGCGGCGCGCCGGCGTCCGGCTGGACCATCTATCCGCCGTTGTCGCTGCAGACGGGCAACGCCTTCCCCTTCCTGATCTTCTCGATCCACCTGATGGGCCTGTCGTCCATCATGGGCGCGATCAACATCATCGTGACCATCATGAACATGCGCGCGCCGGGCATGGGCCTGCTGAAGATGCCGCTGTTCGTCTGGACCTGGCTGATCACCGCCTACCTGCTGATCCTGGTGATGCCGGTACTGGCGGGCGCAGTCACGATGCTGTTGACCGACAAGTACTTCGGCACGTCTTTCTTCGCCGCGGGCGGCGGCGGCGACCCGGTGATGTTCCAGCACATCTTCTGGTTCTTCGGGCATCCCGAGGTCTACATCATGATCCTGCCGGCCTTCGGCATCATTTCGGAGATCATCCCGACCTTCGCCCGCAAGCCGCTGTTCGGCTACAGCGCCATGGTGTACGCCACGGCCAGCATCGCCTTCCTGTCGTTCATCGTCTGGGCGCACCACATGTTCACGGTCGGCATGCCGCTCGCCGGGCAGCTGTTCTTCATGTTCACCACCATGCTCATCGCGGTGCCGACGGGCGTGAAGGTGTTCAACTGGGTGGCGACCATGTGGCGCGGCGCAATGACCTTCGAGACGCCGATGCTGTTCGCGCTGGCCTTCGTGTTCCTGTTCACCATCGGCGGCTTCTCCGGACTGATGCTGGCCATCGTGCCGGCCGACCTGCAGTACCACGACTCCTATTTCGTGGTGGCGCACTTCCACTACGTGCTGGTGCCGGGCGCCATATTCGCCATCATGGCGGGCGTCTATTACTGGCTGCCGAAGTGGACCGGCCACATGTACAACGAAAAGATGGGCAAGCTGCATTTCTGGCTGACCGCCATCTCGGTCAACCTGACCTTCTTCCCGATGCACTTCGTGGGCCTGGCCGGCATGCCGCGCAGGATTCCTGACTACGCCACGCAGTTTGCGGACTTCAACGCCATGGCGTCGGTCGGCGCATTCGTGTTCGGCTTCTCGCAGCTGCTGTTCGCCTGGAACATCTATCGCTGCGCGAAGGGTGGCGAGAAGGCCACGGCGGGGGTGTGGGAAGGCTCACACGGCCTCGAGTGGACCGTGCCGTCGCCGGCGCCGCTGCACACCTTCGACACGCCGCCGGTCGTGAAGTAGCAGGCGGCGCGTTGAACGACCGGGCCGAACAGCAGGCGCGTCGCGCCAGGGCGATCCGCAACGCGGTCATCCTGGCGCTGACTGCCGTGGCCATCTACGCGGTGTTCATCATGCTGGTGGCCGAGCGCGGCCCGGGGGCCGTGGGATGAACGGTGGCGACATCCGGACCATGGTGCTGAAGCTGGCCGGGCTGACCATCGCGATGTTCGGCTTCGGCTTCCTGCTGGTGCCCATTTATGACGTGTTCTGCGACATCACGGGGCTCGGTGGCCGCACCAGCGGCGAGGCGACGCAGGCCGTGGCCGTCGCGCCGGATACTTCGCGCAGCGTGCGCGTGGAATTCGTCGCCTCAGTGAACGCCAATGGCCCATGGGAGTTCCGCCCGGCGGTGGCCAGCATGACAGTGCATCCCGGCGAGATGTACACCACCACCTTCTGGGCGCGGAACATGCGGGACCTCGACGTCATCGGCCACGCGGTGCCCAGCGTCGCCCCCGGGTCGGCCGCACGCTACTTCACCAAGACCGAATGCTTCTGCTTCACCGAGCAGCAGTTCGGGCCGAACGAGGGCAGGGACATGCCTGTCATCTTCATCATCGACCCGGACCTGCCCGCACACGTGGAAACCGTGACGCTTTCGTACACCTTCTTTGATCGGGCGGGCCTGGCCGCGGTGAAATGATTTCGCCCGGCCGGCCGGCATAGGGAAAACAGCGGGGAATTCCGATGGATCAGTCTCAGCGCTATTACGTGCCCCACGGCAGCTACTGGCCCATCGTGGGCGCCGTAGGCCTGTTCTTCATGATGCTCGGGTTGTCGTCCTGGCTGAACGGCGTCGGCCTGATGGGCTGGGTCGCCTGGCTCGGCGTGGCGATCGTGCTGGTGATGATCTGCGGCTGGTTCGCGACGGTCATCAACGAGAGCGAGGGCGGGTTCTACAGCGGCCAGGTCGATCGTTCCTTCAGGATGGGGATGACCTGGTTCATCATCTCGGAGGTGATGTTCTTCGCTGCCTTCTTCGGTGCGCTGTTCTACGCGCGCCAGGTGGCGATCCCGTGGCTCGGCGGCGAAGGCAACAACTTCTTCACCCACCTGCTGCTCTACCCGGAATTCCAGGCGGCGTGGCCGACCGGCGGACCGCAGGCCTGGGGCGGCGACTTCGAGATCATGGGGGCGGGCGGCCTGCCGGCGATCAACACCGCCATCCTGCTGACCAGCGGCGTGACCATCACGATCGCGCATCACGCCATCAAGGAAGGCAACCGTGCCCTCACCGCCTGGGGCCTGTTCGGCACCATAGCGCTGGGCCTGCTGTTCCTGAGCCTGCAGGCCTACGAGTACGTGCACGCCTACCAGGACCTGAACCTGCGGCTCACCTCGGGCATCTACGGCAGCACCTTCTTCATGCTGACGGGCTTCCACGGCATGCACGTCACGCTCGGCGCCATCATGCTCATAGTGATCTGGGTGCGCGTGCTGAAGGGGCATTTCACCCCCAAGCAACACTTCGGCTTCGAGGGCGTCGCCTGGTACTGGCACTTCGTGGACGTGGTCTGGCTGGGCCTGTATATCTTCGTTTACTGGCTCTAGGCGACCGGTTCCGGCGAAACCATGACGGGGCGCCCTGGCGACAGCGGCGCCCCGCTTCATCAGCGGCGCAGCGTTTCCGGCAGGCGCGCGCCCTACAGCTTGCCGGGCTCGATGAACCCCAGGGCGTAGGCGAGCAGCAGCACAATAAACATCGCCACTGACAGGCCGATTCGCCAGGTCAGCGCCTTGACCACCCGGCGAGAATCGTGGTCGTCCCTGAACAGGTAAACGAGCCCAGAGGCGAGGCTCGCGAGGATCGCGACGAAGGCGACCAGGATAAGGAGCTTGACTAGACTCATGAAGCACTCCGGACAGGATGGCCAGTATAGCTGTCGAGGCGCCTGCCGCCGCGACCCGGAGGCCTGAAATGGCCGCCGCGCCTCGCCGATTCCGGCCCGGGGTCCCCGCGACGATATTCACGGGCTTCTTCCTGCCCTTGCTGCTGGTGCTCGGCGCCTGGCAGCTCGACCGGGCCGGGGACAAGCAGGCCCTGTACGACGACTTCGCGGCCGGCGGTGAAGCGGTTGCGCTGCTGGCGGAATCCCGCGGCCTCGAGGAACTGCGTCGCTATGCGCCCGTGCGCGCCACCGGGCGCTATCTGCCCGATCGGCAATTCCTGCTCGACAACATGGTCGAGGGCGGCCAGGCCGGGTACCGTGTGCTGACGCCGCTGCTGCTCGCGGAGGGTCACGCGATACTGGTCGACAGGGGCTGGGTGCCGCGCGATTTCTCGGCTGCCGGGCCGCCGCCCATCGAGGTGGACGGCAGGGAGCGCACCGTCGCCGGACAGCTCGACCAGCTGCCGCGCCCGGGCATTTCGCTGGACACCCGGCCCGAGCCGGGTTGGCCGAAAGTCGTCCAGTTTCCGGGCCTCGACGAGCTCTCCACGGCGCTGGGCCTGGAGCTGGTGCCGGGCCTGCTGCTGCTCGAGGCGTCCGCGCCGGACGGATACCGGCGTGACTGGCGCCCGTCGGACTTCGGACCCGAGCGCCACATCGGGTATGCATTCCAGTGGTTTGCCCTCGCCGCAACGCTGGTGATTCTCTATCTCGTCTGGTCATTCAGGAAATCGGATTGAACATGGATCGGAAAGCCGGCTCCAAGCGGAGCAACCTGCAGGCCTGGGGCCTGTTCCTGCTGTTCTTCGGCCCCCTGGCGGTCGCCATTTATCTTTATTTCGACACCGACTGGCGCCCCGGCGAAACCGGCAACCACGGCGAGCTGATCGTGCCTGCCGTGCCGCTGCCCGAGGCCGAGCTGCCCATCGCGGGCGGCGGCCGCACCGACGCCGATTTTCTCCGGCACCACTGGTCGCTGGTCTACCTGGGCCGGGAAGGCTGCGGCGAAGCCTGCCGCGATGCCCTCTACAACGGCCGGCAGATGCGGCTGGGGCTGGGACGGCTGATGGACCGGGTCGAGCGAGTCTACCTCTACGTCGGCGAGCCGCCCGAGGCGGGCTTCATCGCCGCCGAGCACCCTGACATGCTGGTCGTAGACGCGGCCGGGCCCGAGGCGGCGGCGCTGCTGGCTGCGCTGACGGGCCGGCCCGAAGGCTACTGGCTCGTCGACCCGCTCGGAAATGCCATGATGCGCTACCCGGTCGACCAGGCGCCGCGGGGCATGCTGGAAGACATCAAGCGGCTCCTGCGGCTGTCGAGGATCGGCTGATGGGCGCCCGCAGCTCAGCCCCGGGGTCGACTCCGCGGGCGGCATCCTCCACAATTCCGCCGGCGTCGCCGGCCCATCGGTCAAGGGCGCCGCACCACGAGCTCGCGACCCCGTTGCCGGCGAGCGTCAACAATCTCTGCAAGGTGGCCAGGCGTGCAAACTGAAGTTCGCAAGCTGCCCGAAGCGGGCCTCGCCGCCCGGCTCGGGGACTATTTCGAGCTCTGCAAACCGAAGGTGGTCGGACTGATCGTGTTCACCGCCGTGGTCGGCATGTTCCTCGCCGTCCCCGGCCTGGTGCCGCTGGACAAGCTGCTGTTCGGCACCCTCGGCATCGGCCTGGCGGCCTCTTCGGCGGCGGCCATCAACCACGTGCTGGACGCGCGCATCGACGCCGTCATGCGGCGCACGCGCCGGCGCCCGCTGCCGACCGGCCACCTCACGGAGCTCGAGGCGCTGGCCTTCGCCGTGCTGCTCGGCGTGGTGTCGATGCTGATGCTTTGGACTCTGGTCAACCCGCTGACGGCGGTGCTGACCTTCTTCAGCCTGATCGGCTACGCCATCGTCTACACGGTGTTCCTGAAGCGCGCCACGCCGCAGAACATCGTCATCGGCGGCGCCGCGGGCGCCGCGCCCCCTGTGCTGGGCTGGGTCGCGGTCACTGGCGAGGTGCATGCCCACGCGCTGCTGCTGTTCCTGATCATATTCACCTGGACGCCGCCGCACTTCTGGGCGCTGGCGATCGCCCGCAAGGACGAGTATGCGCAGGTCAACATCCCGATGATGCCGGTAACGCACGGCATCGAGTTCACCCGCCTGCAGATCCTGCTGTACACCATCCTGCTGTTCGTGGTCGGGTTGCTGCCCTGGCTTACCGGCATGAGCGGCTGGCTGTACCTCGCGGGCGCGATCGGCTTCGGCGGCGGCTTCCTGTACTACGCCATCGCGATGATGCGCTCCGATCGGCCGGAGCTGCCCATGAAGACGTTCAGCTACTCGATCACTTATCTCATGGGGATTTTTTCGTTCCTGCTGGCCGACCATTACGTACCGCTGATTATCGGTTGAGGCCGTGATGATCAAGCGCTACCTGCCGCTGCTGTTCGTGCTGTTCGTGGTAATCGCCACGGTCGTGCTGTTCCTCGTCTATCGCGAGCCGGAGGCGCCGGCGCCGGCCGTCGCGCCCGCCAACCAGCCCTCATCCGCCATTGGCGCGGACGGCGTGCGGGAATTCCGGGTGGAGTCAGAGCAGGAGTACCAGCGCGCGCTCGAGGCGCTGGAAACCAGCAATGACGAGATCGAGGCCTGGGCGCGCAGCCAGGGGTTTCCCCCGGCCACCTACACCAGCTCCCCGGGGATGCCGCTCGAGCGCAACTACAACCGTGAAAAAGACGCCCGGCTGCTGGAGCTGGCGGAGGGCGGAGACTGGTGGGCCATGCAGATCCTGGCGGCGCGGATCGGTCCGGAAATGCCGCTCGAGGCGATCGACTGGTACCGCAAGGCCGTCGTGCACGGCTCCGCCTACTCGGCCTACAAGCTCGGCAACTTCTACCATGACGTCGCACGCTGGATCGCGATCAACCAGGACGACCGCGACGAGGTGATCGAGATCGCCCGGCGCGAGGATCCGCTGGCGTACAGCTCACTGGGCTGGCTGCTGGTCGCGGAGTACGAGGCGGGACTGCCGCCCGGCTCGATGTCCGCGACGCTGGCCGGCTTCCGGGAACCGGACGAGGGCATCACCCAGTCCTGTATCCGCGCGGCGGGCTTCCTTGCCGAGATCCGGGCGGAGCGCGAGGCGCTCGGCATCAGCGTGCCGGACCACAAGCCGCCGCTGGCGATCGAGCTGCCGCCGGAGGAAGTCGTCGGGTACTGCGCGCCCGACGTGTTCCCGCGCGCCGACTTCTCGGGTTGCGAGACGGTCCGCCTGGTAGGCGACGTCGGGTCCGTCACGGGACATCGCTGCCGCTGACGGCAAAACCGGGGTCAGAGACGGGTTTCCGGGTTTCCGGGTGTCCGCGGGCACGCGGGGCGTCGGGTTGCCGGTTCCGGTCGACCGCAGGCGCGCGGGGCCCTGGGTTGCCGGTCGACCGCGGGTCCGCGGCCTCGGGTTTCCGATCGACCGCGGGCGCGCGGCGCCATAGGCCGGCCTGCGCTCGGACAAGGAAAAACTCGCTCGGCCGGCCTATGACACCCCGCACCCGCTGCCGGGATCACAAGGGCGGCCGCGACGGTTGGCTGGCCTGGCAACACTGCCTTCGGCCGCGGCCATCAGCCGCTTTGGCGAGGCATGCCGATCGCCGGCGATGACGACCCGCCAGTCCCGCCCAGGCAACGCGGATTGGCAGCGTGGCCATCGTTAGCCGCGCCGCGAAGGCAAGGCGCAGCCACTGGCGGCACGGCAGCGGGGCCGGGGCGTCACAGGCGCGCTGAGCGGGCTAAAGATTTCGCCGAGC